>NZ_CP099917.1:2012500-2240000 GCF_030994125.1 Pseudoalteromonas xiamenensis
GACCTTGACACGCCGAGGTATGCGCAACCCCTTTATAAATAGTGCAAGCTTCTTCTTCACCACTAATCACATTGATTTGATGGTCTAGAATCATTTCCGCTTTCTTAATGAAAACATCCGCATTGATTGCAAGACGCATTGTGGCTGTTGCGACAATTCGAATGTTTTCTTTCGGAATATCCTGCAAACGTTCTGCAAAAAGAGCAAGGCATTCCCAACCTCGCTCCATTGCTTCTAATGACAAGACATTGTTTTCATCGAGGCCAGCGGCCAATCTCACTTTGCGTTTAACGCGACCAATAGTATGCACACCACCTGCCATGTATTTGGCAATCATCATGTGAAAGCTATTTGAACCTAAGTCGATTACAGCAAATATATTGTTTTGGGGAGTCGCTTGCGCCACTTATTCAAAACCTCTAGTTCCATACTTCAGTTGCGCTCATCAAGATGAACGCGGTTTTTGGTAACTATTTTGGCGACGTCCATTACGTTGACGTGGTCCTTGTGAATAGTTCCGTTTTCTCTGCAAATCAGGTGTTTTAATGTCATCTAATAAGGCTTCTTTGTCGTAGTGTGACAAAGGAATTGCGTGATCTATGTAGGTTTCGATGTCATGCAGATTGTAAGCATATTGCTCACATGCAAAACTAATTGCATGCCCAGATGCACCTGCGCGACCTGTACGACCGATACGATGAACGTAATCTTCACAATCGTCAGGTAAGTCAAAATTGAATACATGGCTCACTTCAGGAATATGTAAACCGCGCGCCGCAACGTCTGTCGCAACTAGAAGGTCTAAATCACCTTTAGCAAATTGTGCCAAAATTGAAATGCGTTTCTTTTGATTCACATCACCCGTTAATAAACCAACCCGATGTCCATCCGCCTTAAGCCAAGCATAAACGTCTTCACAAACCTGTTTTGTATTAGCAAAAACAATCGCTTTTTCAGGCCATTCTTCTTCAATTAGCGTTAACAATAATTTGGTTTTATCTTCTTGAGAAGGATGGAAAAGTTCTTCTTTTATGCGCTTTGCTGTTTTTACTTCTGGCTCGACTTGAACATGAATTGGGTTATGCATGTGTTCAAACGCAAGTTCCTGCACACGGTAAGAAAGTGTTGCAGAAAACAACAAGTTTATTCTTTCACTGCGCTCAGGCATGCGGTTAAACAAATAACGAATATCCTTGATGAACCCTAAATCAAACATGCGGTCAGCTTCATCCAGTACAACTACCTCGATCTCATTTAAGCTAAACGCGCCTTGTTTGTAGAAATCGATGAGTCGCCCTGTTGTGCCAATTAAAATATCTACACCATTTTCAAATTGAGCACGTTGTTTTTCGTAATCTTCGCCACCATATACTAAACCAAGTTTAAGGTTGCATTGCGGCGCAATGATTTTTGCATCTTTATGGATCTGAATCGCTAACTCCCGAGTGGGGGCCATGATCAGGGCTCTTGGGTGCTTTCTGGACTTGCCTTCTGTTTGCATAAGACGATGACAAGTGGCTGTTAAAAAAGCCAAAGTCTTGCCCGTCCCAGTTTGGGCTTGACCTGCGATGTCACGCCCTTCACAGACAAAAGGTAAACACTTTGCTTGAATTGGCGTACAATATTCGAAGCCATTCTCAGTTAATCCGGCGACCACTTCCGGCGCTAAAGCAAAGTCAGAAAATTTTTTATTGGTCAAATGTGTCTTAGTCATAGCAATTAAGCATAACGTTTAAACTTGCAATAAGAAATAAGAGTGTTTAAATACGCATTAAATAATTCGCTAAAATTTAACGGAGAGCGTGATGAGCGACAAAATTATTCAACTTACTGATGACGGCTTTGAGGCTGATGTATTAAAAGCTGACAAACCAGTACTTGTTGATTTTTGGGCAGAATGGTGTGGTCCTTGTAAGATGATCGCCCCAATTTTAGACGAAGTCGCTGCTGAATTTGAAGGCCGCGTTACTATCGCTAAGCTAAACATTGACCAAAACGCGGGCACTCCACCTAAGTTTGGTATTCGCGGTATCCCTACATTATTACTGTTTAAAGACGGTGCAGTTGCCGCAACTAAGGTTGGCGCACTTTCAAAAACTCAGTTAGTTGAATTCTTAGAAAACAACATCTAAGCCTCTGAAAGGCCAAGCATCTTTACTTGGCCTTTTCAAATCACCCACTTTTTTTATGTGAATTTACTTGATTAAACACTGGACGATATTAAATCGACCTGCTAACTTATTAGCCCACTAGTCTTTTTCAAACTAATCAAATTTCAACCCCTCTCGGTTCATTCGAGATTAATGACTGAAATAAAGAACCCACCGATATGCATTTAAGCGAATTAAAACACAAGTCAATTAACGAACTTGTTCAGTTGGCTGAGTCTATGGGACTCGAAAACGTTGCTCGTCTACGCAAGCAAGATATTATTTTCTCTATTTTAAAAGCACACTCAAAAAGTGGCGAGAATATCTACGGCAACGGCGTTCTAGAAATTTTGCAAGATGGCTTTGGCTTCTTACGCTCTTCTGAAGCATCTTACTTAGCCGGTCCAGACGATATCTACGTTTCACCAAGCCAAATTCGTCGATTTAACTTACGCACTGGTGACACCATTTCTGGTCTTATCCGCCCACCAAAAGAAGGTGAGCGTTACTTCGCATTATTGAAAGTAAATGAAGTAAACTATGACAAGCCTGAAAACTCACGCACGAAAATCCTGTTCGAAAACTTAACACCAATCCACGCCAACGAACGTTTGACGATGGAACGTGGTAACGGTAGTACAGAAGATATCACCGCTCGTGTATTGGATTTAGCGTCGCCAATCGGTAAAGGTCAACGTGGTCTTATCGTTGCTCCACCGAAAGCGGGTAAAACGATGTTACTTCAAAACATCGCGCAATCAATCAGCTACAACAACCCTGATGCTCAGCTTATCGTTTTACTAATCGACGAGCGTCCGGAAGAAGTAACTGAGATGCAACGTCTAGTAAAAGGCGAAGTCATCGCTTCAACGTTCGATGAGCCAGCGAGTCGTCACGTACAAGTTGCCGAAATGGTTATCGAGAAAGCTAAACGTCTTGTTGAACATAAGAAAGACGTTGTTATCTTACTTGACTCAATTACACGTTTAGCGCGTGCATACAACACCGTTATTCCTTCATCAGGTAAAGTACTTACTGGTGGTGTTGATGCAAACGCACTACACAAGCCAAAACGTTTCTTTGGTGCTGCGCGTAACGTTGAAGAAGGTGGTAGCCTTACGATCATCGCTACAGCTCTTATCGATACCGGCTCTAAGATGGATGAAGTTATCTACGAAGAGTTTAAAGGTACAGGTAACATGGAATTACATCTAAACCGCAAAATCGCGGAAAAACGTGTATTCCCAGCAATTGACTTTAACCGTTCAGGTACGCGTCGTGAAGAACTCCTCACCAAAGCGGATGAGTTACAAAAGATGTGGATTCTACGTAAGATTGTTCATGAAATGACAGAAATCGATGCGATGGAATTCCTCATTGATAAACTTGCAATGAGCAAAACAAACGACGAATTCTTTGAATTAATGCGTCGAAGCAAATAATGTTAAAAAAGCCTGCAATTTGCAGGCTTTTTTATTACTGTCCAATGCGCTTTAAAAACTCAGCTCTTTCGGCTTGAGTAGCTTGCTGCCACCAAAACTCCAACATCACCGCTGGTGTGGGTGGTGCTGCAACGGGTGCATCAGGCGCTCTGACGTTGGCAGGTTTTGTCGATGGCTCTGGACGAAGCGTAGCGATAGGTGCTACAGGCTCTTCCACTTGCTCCATCACAGGCTCCGCAACCGCGTTAACTTGGGTATCCTCTCCGTTACTTTCGGCTCTTAGCGTTATGAGCGGCTGCTTTGCAAAACGTCTTGCCTGCTCAATAGATTCGGCTCGACTAAAGCGAATTTGATAAGTCCCTTCTTTTGGAATTTCTAAATCTACCCAAAATGGTGCTGATTCAACCACCTCATGCTCATCGTAGCCTAACTCGTACAAATCGGAATACTTAAGTTTCAGTTTGTAGTTTCCAGGTGTTAGCGACAACGTACGGATTTTACTGAACCACGAATGCTCGACCGTCTTTTCATCTACCTGTAGTGGATAAAACTCTTCCGGAAAGTTAATGGTTGCCGCGTGAGAAACTGCGCAAAACAACAACCCTGTAACGAATATTATTCTTCTCATTGTTCCCTCCATTTTGGATGAGTGTGGCAGCTCTAAGATTATTTGTCATTACTCTGTGCTCTAATATAATGACTTTACTGTTTACTCCTCAAGGACTACGTATGAGTACTGAAACGATCTTTAGTAAAATCATTGCCCGTGAAATTCCAGCTGACATTGTTTATGAAGATGAGCAAAGTTTGGCATTTCGCGACATTAACCCACAAGCACCTTTTCACGTGTTGGTTATTCCAAAAACCCCGATCGCAACCATCAATGACATAACACCGGAGCACGCTTCTCTTGTCGGTCATTTATATGTCGTTGCAGCAAAGCTTGCTAAAGAATACGGGTTTGCTGAAGACGGCTATCGCGTCGTAATGAATTGCAATGAACACGGCGGGCAAACGGTGTTCCATATTCACCTTCATGTCCTCGCAGGCAAAGAAATGGGGTGGCCACCCTACCAAAATAATAAAAAAGTATTACAATAAAGTATTCGATGTTAAGGAATGTAAATAATTAATGCACTCCTATAATTTCAACTATTTTTATTCATTTTCAATGATTTACTATAACAATGCGTTTTATTCTCATATGGAATAAAACGTTTTTGCTACATCCTATCGCGAAAAACTATAAATCATTGTGAAAATTCTAATACAAAAGGCGTGAATCACATGTTAGGATTAGGGTAATTCTAAACACGAGTATCAACAGCAATGAGCAGTTCTGCCTTTTTGTTACTAGAAAAAAACCCGATCAACACTATAGGTGTCAACGTTTTACAACCTTTGTTGAAAACGCAAGGAATTGATGTTACCGCCGGTACCGACATTTCCCAAGTCCCAGAGGGAACCCGTTTGCTGTTTATTGAAACAGCCACTGACGATGCATGGGGGAAATTGAAGGAGCACCTCGTTAGCTTGAAAGTTAAGTGTGACATCGTGTTGTTTAACCTAGATGAGAATCCAGAACTCGCAAATCGTGCATTACTAAGTGGTATTCGTGGTGTGTTCTACACTACCGACAACGCAGATGTATTAATGAAAGGGATCCGCCTATTGATGGAAAATCAATTGTGGTATCGCCGTGAAATTATGTGCAATGTCCTAAACCGAATGTTGCAGTTCAATAAAGATGCGCTTCATAAGTTAACCGAAGGTGATATTGAACCGATTAAGCTAACTAAACGTGAGAAAGCGATTATTTCATTAATGAGTAAAGGAGCGAAAAACAAAGAAATCGCCGAATCTCTCAATATCAGCCCTCACACAGTTAAAACCCATCTGTACAGTGCATTTAGAAAGACGAAATGCCGCAATCGTATCGAGTTGCTTTCTTGGGCACAACAAAATATTCCTGACGAAATTCGTTAATTTCGTCGAATGTTCGAGCAGTTACTTTATCGTTTCCTCGTTAAAGTAGCTGCCGTCATACTCCGCTTTACTCACTTCAAACAACCCTCTATTCTGTAGACGAACGATAAGAATAACTGTCTACTATGTTTGATACTAAAACACTTTACCTTACCTCCGCGGTCATGATGGCCATAATGACACTCTTGTCGACCATGACATGGCGTGCAAATAAATCCATTCCAGGAACCTTGCTTTATATTTTTTACCCACTCGTTTCCTTTACTGCCGTTATCAGCTTCTCGACTCATAGCTATTTTGACAACTGGACAACCATCAGCGTTGCGAATGTATTGCTCTTCTTTGCGTCCGTTGTTCACGTCACTGCCATTAGTCAGTTTCTTGATTTCAAACGCATCGAACTCAAAGCCTTTTTTCTCACCACTTTGGTCCTAGGCCTTCTATTGCTCTATTTCGCGTGGGTAGCACCGAGTTTGAGAGAACGGATTTTTGTCTCCGATCTCCAACACGTATTTGAAGCCGCATTTTTACTTTATGTTTTTATTCGTTTTGCACGACCACTTTACCCCAATGGCAGTATGGTCTACATCCTCATTCTACTGACGTTACTCTGTGTTTTTATTGGCCGAATGCTGTTTATGGGTGACGTTACATCCACAACGCTTTTTAAAGAAAATTGGTTTGCCATTACCGTGTTTTTTAATGGCGTGATCTCCCCCATTTTCTACACCACGGGTATGGCACTTCTGTGCAATGAACGAAGAGAAACACACCTCAATAATTTGGCCGCAAAAGCACAAAAAGATTTAGAGATCCGTGGACTCTTTCTTTCAACCGTCAGCCATGAAATTCGTACACCACTGAATGGCATTCTAGGCAGTGCACAGTTAGTGTTAAATCGCTCGAAAGATGCAACCAACAAAGCCTATTGTGAAGCCATCATTAACTCTGCTGAATCACTCAATTTACTCATTGATAAAGTATTAGATTACGCCAGTCTCGAACAACGTGATGAAGCACTGTATGAAGAAGATGTAGAAATAAAAAGCTGGCTCAATAACTTATGCTTACTTTTAAGCCCTCTGGCCGAACAAAAGAAAGTCGCCTTTGAGTTACTTTATGAACTCCCAGATCAAGCCTGTTATTACTGCGACCAGCAGAAACTCAGACAAATCATCATCAATCTAGTCGGCAATGCGATTAAATTTACGGATAAGGGCTACGTCAAACTGCATGTCGAACTTGTGAGCGAACATGACATGACCCATCTAGTTCGATTTAATGTGATTGATACGGGACCAGGGATTGAACAAGACGAAATTGAATACCTGACTGAGCCCTACGTGCAAAGCAATGCGGGTAAGATAAAAGGTGGCACAGGCCTTGGTCTTGCGATCACCGCTCGTCTTTTAGAAAAATTGGGCAGCAAGCTGAATATTGCCAGCGAAGTAAACGCTGGCAGTGAGTTTAGTTTCGATATTCGCCTAACTTTAGGCGAACTCAGCCTCGTAGAACAGCGCCATCAAAGTGCCCAATATCTCACGGGATTAAATGTATTACTGGTTGAGGACTTAGAATTAAACCAAAAAATCGCCATTGAGTTTATGGCCGCGGATGAACACAAAGTGAAACTTGCCACAACCGGTGGACATGCGTTGGAGCTATTGCAACAACACCAATTTGACGTCGTCTTGCTTGATATGAACTTACCTGACTTAACTGGACAGGATGTGCTTCGCCGTCTTAAACAGCTCGAGCACAAAAACAATCGCACCCCGTTTTTAGCCTTTACCGCTAGCTTAAGTCCAGATGAAGTTAAAGAGTACATTGCACTCGGTATAAAAGACATTGTTGGAAAACCGATTAAACAAGAGAAACTTCGCCAAGCACTCAGTGATTCTCAAACAGCACAGAAGCCCAGTATATCTGCCGAGCTGCCAGATGTACTGTACGATGACACCGCCGTAGCGAGTTTGAATAGTAGCTTTAATGAAGATGAGGTATCGTCTATCTACAATGAGTTTGTCCTCTCAGCTAGAAACAAAGTCATAAGAATTCAACAACTTGCAAAAGAATCTCCTGAGCAGTGTATTAAGCTATTACATCGCCAAGCCAGTACGGCTCTGCAACTAGGGTTTAACCGTTTTGGCACGCTACTGAAAAAAATAGAGAGACGCCTGCTGGATGGCAAGGAGTGCTCACAAGAACTCGCTCAGTCGCTGCCCCTTTGGCAAGAAAGTTTAGAAGCGTACCTGACACACATACGAAAACAGACGCTCGGTTAATCATCGCGTTCTGTCGACAACTTGCACGTTTTTGTTCATGCTGTTTGTCATCTCGGTCCACCCCGAGCAAATTACAATTAAATCTAGGATATCAGCGATGAAACAGCTTAAATCCCCACTATCGGCCGCCATTGTTGCCGCTATTTTTGGACTCTCGCACGGCGTATTTGCCAGCTCATCCACTGCGGCAGATACACAAGCCGTTGAAAAAGATACAAAGCATTGGAATGTGCTTAATCCTCCTGGTGAACGTAAAACAATCAAATTAGACACCAACGAAACGACTTGGAGTAATTTAGATGTGAGTCCTGATGGCAAACACGTTGTGTTCGACATGCTCGGTGATCTTTACATCATTCCAATCCGCGGTGGTGAAGCCAAAGCGCTTACAAGCGACATGGCGTGGAACATCCAGCCCAAATTTTCACCAGATGGGAAAAAAATAGCCTTCATCTCTGATAGAGATGGTGGTGACAATTTATGGGTCATGGACGTTGACGGTAGTAACTTAAAACAAGTGTCAAAAGAAAAGAACAACATCGTTCATAACCCTGCATGGTCGCCAGATGGTCAATATCTTGCGGTTAAACAAGGCCAAGTCTCTGGTCGTACTATCCCCGGTGGTTCGATCCGCATGTACCACATCAGCGGCGGAAAAGGAGTTGTTGTCAGAGAGCGTCTACACGGCGCAAAATCTCAGAAAAACATTGCTGAACCTGCATTTTCTAAAGATGGCAACAAAATCTACTATTCGGTAGACGCTACACCTGGCGTGCGTTGGGAGTACAATAAAAACTCGCTGACGCCCGTTTTTGAAATTCGCAGTTGGGATCTAATAACGGGTGAAGAAGAAACTGTAATTAGTGGCGCTGGCGGTGCTGTACGTCCAACCCCGAGTCCAGACGGTAAATCGATTGCCTTTGTAAAGCGCGAAGACAACGGCAAAGAGTTCATCAGTGCCCTGTACATTAAAAACTTGAAATCGGGTATTGAGCACCGCATTTACTCAGGACTTGATAGAGATTTACAAGAAACCAATGGCGCGCACGGTAATGCTCCCGCCTTTGCCTATACACCTGACGGCAAAGCGCTCGTGTTTTGGGCGAAAGGTCACTTCCACAAAGTAGACATCGAGTCCAAGCAAGTGACTTCAATCGCAGCGCACATCGTAGCTGAAAAACAAATTACACCAGCGCTTCGTTTCGCGGTTGATGTTGCTCCTGATACGTTTAAAGTAAAGCTCGCGCGCTGGTCTCAGGTATCTCCAGATGGCAACACGGCATTGTTTCAAGCTTTAGGCTACCTTTACACTAAAGACGTGAGCTCAGGTAAAGTACAACGTGTTACAAACCAAACCGACCATTTTGAGTTTTACCCAAGTTTCTCGAGAGACGGGAAATACATTGTCTACACGACTTGGGATGACAAAGCACTAGGCAGCGTCAGAGTAGTGTCAGCACGTGGTGGAAAAGGCAAAGTAATCACTCAAGACCCTGGACACTACGTTACGCCGAGTTTTTCACCCGATGGTAAAAACGTCGTGTATAAAAAGGTGACGGGTGGCTTCTTACTCAATGGTGACTGGTCAATGGAACCCGGTATTTATGTAGCCGACATAAAGGGTAAGAAAAGCAAACGCATAATTAAAGCTGGTGACAACCCGCATTTTGGCAAAGACAGTGACCGCATTTTCTTCTCAGTACAAAATGGCGATACTGGGTTAGAGTTAAAGTCGGTAAATCTGACCGGCGCTGAGGAGCGTAGTCATTTCAAAGGTGATTATATTTTCGATTATCGTGTATCACCTAACGGAAACTACGTGGCGTTTATTGAAAACTTCAATACGTTTGTTGCTCCGTTTACCCACACGGGCAAAACACTCTCGATCAATAAAGGCATAACTGATTTCCCTGTTCAGCAAGTATCTAAATATTCAGGTGATTTTTTGAATTGGACGGCAGACAGCAAAGCCGTAACTTGGGCATTTGGTCCTACGCTCTACCAACGTGCATTAACCGATACATTCGAGTTCTTAAGTGATAAAGAATTGGACAAAGAGCTCACTGCGGACGGAATCGATCTGAGTTTTGAGCAAAAAGCGGATAAACCCAACGGTGTGCTGGCGCTCGTCGGTGGTAAAATTGTCACCATGCGTGAGGCGGAAACTCAGCAAGAAATTATTGAGAACGGGGTTGTACTCATCAAAGATAACCGCATTGTCGCTGTTGGTAAACAAGACGAAGTTAGCATCCCCAATGGTGCAGAAACTATCGATATTACAGGTAAAACGGTTGTCCCTGGATTGATTGACGTGCATGCTCATGGCAGCTATGGCAGCAACCAATTACAGCCAGAACAAAACTGGAACCAATTTTCGAACCTAAGCTTCGGTGTTACAACGATTCACGATCCGTCTAATGATTCAAACGAAGTATTCTCGATGTCGGAATTGGCGAGAGCCGGTTTAACCGTAGCACCTCGTATCTACTCTGTGGGTCGTATTCTTTATGCTGGTGAAGCGCCTGGCTATAAAACTCCAATCAACAATTTAGCCGACGCCGAATTCCACGTTAAACGCCTTAAAGATGCTGGGGCTATTTCGGTGAAGAGTTATAACCATCCGCGCCGCGAAACACGTCAACAAGTTCTCGAAGCGGCTCGCAATATGGAAATTATGGTCGTCCCTGAAGGGGGAGCTAAGTTTCAGCACAATATGAACATGATAGTCGACGGTCATACGGGCGTGGAACATGCCTTACCGATTCCGCACATTTATGCTGATGTGAAGCAAATGTGGGGACAAACCGACGTTGGATTCACACCAACGTTTGTTGTCGCGTACGGTGGTATTAAAGGCGAAGATTATTGGTATGAGCACACGAATGTCTGGGAAAACAAACGCCTCATGAGCTTTGTACCAGAGTACATTGTAAAACCAATGTCGATTCGTCCAACAAAAGCGCCTGACCGCCACTACAATCATTTCAATGTTGCGGAAACCGCCAAGCAACTTCGTGATGAGGGTGTTACCGTTCATATTGGTGCGCATGGTCAGCGTGAAGGTCTCGCCGCACACTGGGAACTGTGGTCTATGGTGCAAGGTGGTTTCAGTAATTGGCAAGCACTTCGTAGCGGTACAATTGACGGTGCTCGTTACTTAGGTATGGAAAAAGACTTAGGCACCATCGAAACGGGCAAACTTGCAGACCTTGCCATCATTGATGGTGATGTACTGAACAATATCCGAGACTCAGAAAAAGTCGCCTATACGGTGATCAATGGTCGTATTTATGATGCTGCATCAATGAATGAAGTCGGTAGTCACGCGAAAAAACGCCAACCTTTCTTCTTCGAAGGTAAGAACCAAACGCAAATGCATCCGGCAACAGCTGCTTACATGGAAGAAAAAGCACACAAGTATCACTGGAAACATTAACCGCAGACTAATCTTAGGGTTACAGAATATCTGTAACCCTATCTTTCCTTTTTCCTTTACCACACTACAATTCTGTACATTTTTTAACCTCGATTTTCCCAAAATCTAAACTACACTTTTTCTGATCATTAACCCGAATTTCAGCTAAACATCCTTCTTTACGTAAATTGCTTAAGGGTCGTTTGTCTAGCATTTGGGTCACTCATCACATTTAAAAGGAAGTTATGATGGATTCTACTCGCCAATCAGGGTTATTCGGACAAGCTAACCTAGCTAAAAAACTAATCGTCGCCTTTTTGCTCGTTTCTCTTATTCCTATGGCAATCGTGATCGCAATTGCACTCTATGGTTCATCACATGCGATGAAGCAACAGGTCTACGACCAATTAGACGCTGTGGGACAGATCAAGCGCAGTGCCGTTGAAGGCCATTTCACCGCAATTAAACAAAAAGTGCATGCTCTAGTTGCAAACCCCTATGTTGCCTCGGCAGCGCAGGACTTTGAATCCGCATATAAAGACGTTGAAGCTGTAAAGTCTAAAGACGAATTGGAACGATTTTATCATGACAGTTTCCTCCCTCGATATCACCAAGAAAACCCCAACGCCAAACCGTTGAATATCGACATCGGCACTCTGTCTCCAAAAGCAATCGCATTGCAAACTCGTTATATTGTGGATAATCCACATCCGATAGGCGAGAAACACCAATTACTAGAAAGCCCGTTAGGTGACAGTTACGATTTTGTGCATTTCGCCTATCACGACTATTTCAAAGAAATCGCTAAAACCTATCATTTCTATGATATTTTTATTGTTGATAATGAAACGTCTAATGTCATCTACACGGTGTACAAAGAAGTCGACTTCGGCACTTCATTAGCAACAGGCCCTTTTGCAAATAGTCCACTTGCAAAAGCATTTGACGAGGGCAAAAAGTTAACGAATTACAATCAAGCCTATTTTGTCGATTACGAACGCTATGAAGCTTCATATAACACCCCTGCAAGCTTTGTTGCTGCGCCAATTATCGTGAATGGACAGGTTACCGCCACACTTATCGTACAACTCTCTATTGATGCGTTGAATGCCATTATGAAACAACGTGAAGGGTTGGGTGAAACGGGTGAAACGTATTTAGTCGGTGCGGATGGACTCATGCGTTCGGACTCTTATCTCGACCCGCTCAATCACTCCGTCATAAACTCATTTAAACACCCAGAGTTGGGCACCATCAGCACCACGTCGTTCCAATTAAGCCAAAAAGGAGAAAGCGGTAACCGTATAATTGCTGATTACAACGGCAACCCAGTGCTATCTGCATTTCGACCGATCGATGTAATGGGCGTTCGTTGGTCACTGATTGCTGAAATGGATGAAGCTGAAGCATTTGCTGCAGTAAACCAATTAACCTATCAATTGGTCAGTGTGCTCATCGTTTCGATATGTTTAATCACTTTCATCGCCTATTGGTTTGCGAAACGGCTCGTCGTGCCTGTCAATGAGTTAGTTAACACCATGAAACAAGTTGAGGCCCTAGGTGATTTTTCAATAAGAACGAAAATTCTTTCTCAAGACGAAATTGGTTCGTCTGCTATCGCATTCAATGGCTTACTTGATGCACTACAGAGCTCAATCTCCGAAACCAACCGAGTTATGAATTACATGGCAAAAGGAGAGTTTTCGCACCGAATAAATGTTTCATGCAAAGGCGAACTTGATACCCTAAAAAATGCCACCAACCACTGCGCTCAGTCGTTAGAACAAGCGATGGAAGAAATTAATGGCGTCATGCAATCCATGACCAAGGGCGAATTTGACCAGCCGATTACTTCGGCATTAGAGGGGGATTTGGCCACTTTAAAACGGAACATAAACCATACTCTCTCAACGTTAGACTCAACCATTGGGGCGATTGTGGAGGTAATGGAAGACTTAGAAAACGGCCAGTTCAACCGTCGCGTAGACATTGAAGCAGCGGGTCAATTTGCCCAACTGAAATCGTCCGTGAACAACTCGGTTGCCAGTTTAAGCATGGCGGTCAGCGAAATAGCACGCGTAATGAGTGCAATCAGAGAGGGCAACTTCAATGAACAAGTTGAGCTTGAATTAAATGGCCAACTGGAGTTGTTAAAACAAGACATCAACCTTAGTGTGTCTGGCCTTGCAAACATCCTTTCTAACATTAGTGAAGTGATGTCTTACGTGAGCAACGGCGACTTTAAACAAAGTGTCAATTGTGATGCAAAAGGTCAGCTTGCGACACTAAAAAGCGACATCAATACGTCGATTTCAGAGCTAGATAAAGCACTGAGTGAAGTTTCTTACGTGATGATGGCAATCAGTCACGGGCGTTTTGATCGCGATATACAACTCCCAATGAAAGGCCAGCTAAATGTACTTAAGCAAGACATCAACCGCTCTGTCGGTTCGTTAGATACTGTAATTGCCGAGCTTGCAAATGTCATGGCGGCTATGCGCCAAGGCAATTTCAGCGTACAAATTGAATCAGACCTGCAAGGCCAACTCGCTGCAATGAAAAGTGACGTTAACACCGCAACCAAGGATATTGCTTCTGCCATTTCGGAAGTACAACACGTACTATCGGCCGTTGCAGCCGGTGATTTGACCCTAAATGTTGAGGGAAGTTACCTCGGCGTATTTGCAACACTGCAAAATGACATGAACCGTACGATAGCCAAGTTAACCGAAATCATTGGTGA
Source organism: Pseudoalteromonas xiamenensis (assembly GCF_030994125.1). NCBI lineage: Bacteria > Pseudomonadati > Pseudomonadota > Gammaproteobacteria > Alteromonadales > Pseudoalteromonadaceae > Pseudoalteromonas > Pseudoalteromonas xiamenensis. Next base: position 2,026,522 of record NZ_CP099917.1, read on the forward strand.
AATTCAAACCGCGTCAGAAATCGTGTCACAAAGTGCGGAAGAAATTGCGCAAAGTAATACGGAGATAAGCCAACGAACGGAAGAACAGGCGGCCAACTTAGAAGAAGCAAGCGCGAGTACAGGTAATATGCTTGACGAAATTACCGAGGTAGCCAACCAATCCAGTGGTGCAGTGAAATTATCTGAAAATGCACGAGAAATTGCTGAAGAAGGCGGCCTTCTCTCCAGCGAAACGGTCAACGCAATTAATGAGGTCAATAGTGCATCAAAAGACATCAATGAAATCGTATCCGTCATTGATGCGCTGGCATTTCAAACTAACCTACTCGCGTTAAACGCAGCAGTGGAGGCGGCGCGTGCGGGTGAGCATGGTCGAGGTTTTGCTGTCGTTGCAAATGAAGTTCGAGAATTAGCTAGTCGGTCAGCTGCCTCTGCGAAACAAATCAAAAATATTATCGCCAATAGTAACCAAAAAGTCGCTTTGGGCACCGACAGAGCAAATCAATCGGGTGACAAGCTAAACCAAATTGTCTCCGCGGTAAGCATGGTCAACCAAAGTATTTGCAAAATAAGTGAAAGCACGCAAACTCAGCAACAGTCTATCAAAGAAGTGGATTTAGTGGTTCAACGGCTGTCAGCCATCGTACAAGAAAGCTCTGCCGTAACAGAAGAAACAATGGCTGCGGCAAGACAAATGTCAGAACAAGCCGCTGAAATGAAAAAACAAGTGGCTTATTTCAAACTTGGTGGTATGCCGGGGGAAATTTATGAACCTCCTGCAGATATTGAATTACTACTTCACACCTACAATGCCTAAGGACGGGCATGGGTTAACATGTACGTAGCCGTTCAGTTTGGATGGCTACGCTCAACCAAGCGCTTACATTGGAGCGCGGATTATTATTTGCTATTCAATGGGGGTGAAATAAACGAGAGACCTTGATTGCATTAATCAACTTCCACAGGGTAGGCCTTTTCTAAAACGCCAATTTGCTTGTTTAATGTTGGTTTCGATATACGGAGAATTAACGATTCGACGTGTTTTGGATAATCCCAATGCCCGTTTAGTCCAACATCGTAGGCCGAAATATATTTTACCAAGTTAAAACGCTTGAGGGGTTTATTTGCAATGCCGGATGGGAACTCGACTACATCTTCTCTCATTAGTGCTGAATAGGTTTCTCGCAATAGATTTGTAGCTTTACCTACATACAGCAAAGTAGCTAATGAATCATAAAATGCGTAAACCCCACTACGATCTTCATGTCCTTTATACATTGTATTCAGCTGTGTTTTGATTGGTTCAGTTTGGTCGATTTCAAAAAACTCTTCAACAACTGTAAATTCAGGCGTGTAAACACACATAGTCAAAATGTCTAGTGTGTATTTGCTTGGTATAACTTCTCCAATTAACCATTTTTGAATTTGGCTTTTTGAATATCCCGTGATTTTGGACATAAAGATTTCACAAGCATCGTACTTTTCTTGGAATAAATACCTGACTACCGCGTTTCTCTCGTGTATTACTGTAATTCCTTTTGGCATTATGTTGCGAGTATATAGATATTTATGAATTTCTACGATTGGCGATTAGTCGGATTACTAAAAATAAATGCAAGTTTACTAAGTTCAAAAAACAAAAAAGGTCGCCTAAGCGACCTTTTTCTACCAAGTTAGATTATGACTAATCTATTACTCGATGATTGTAGCTACAACACCAGCACCTACTGTACGGCCACCTTCACGGATCGCGAAACGTAGACCTTCGTCCATCGCGATTGGGCAGATTAGCTCAACAGTCATCTTGATGTTGTCACCAGGCATTACCATTTCTACGCCTTCTGGTAGCTCGATGTTACCAGTTACGTCAGTTGTACGGAAGTAGAACTGTGGACGGTAGCCTTTGAAGAATGGAGTATGACGACCACCTTCTTCTTTCGAAAGTACGTATACTTCTGAAGTGAATTTCGTGTGTGGCTTGATTGAACCAGGCTTACATAGTACTTGACCACGCTCAACCTCGTCACGCTTAGTACCACGTAGAAGTGCACCAACGTTCTCACCCGCACGACCTTCGTCTAGAAGCTTACGGAACATCTCAACACCTGTACAAGTTGTCTTCGTTGTATCTTTGATACCTACGATTTCAACTTCTTCGTTGATGCGGATGATACCAGCTTCAACACGGCCTGTTACTACTGTACCACGACCTTGGATTGAGAATACGTCTTCGATAGGCATGATGAATGGCTTATCGATTGCACGCTCTGGCTCTGGGATGTATGAATCAAGTGCTTCTGCAAGCTCAATGATTTTCGCTTCCCAAGCAGCATCGCCTTGAAGTGCTTGAAGTGCTGAACCTTTGATTAGTGGAAGGTCATCACCTGGGAAATCGTACTCAGAAAGAAGCTCACGAACTTCCATCTCTACTAGCTCTAGAAGCTCTTCGTCGTCAACCATGTCACATTTGTTCATGAATACGATGATGTATGGTACACCAACTTGACGAGAAAGTAGGATGTGCTCACGCGTTTGTGGCATTGGGCCGTCAGTCGCAGCTACTACTAGGATAGCGCCGTCCATCTGTGCAGCACCAGTGATCATGTTCTTAACGTAGTCAGCGTGTCCTGGACAGTCAACGTGCGCATAGTGGCGCGCTGGTGTGTCGTATTCTACGTGTGAAGTATTGATTGTGATACCACGCTCACGCTCTTCTGGTGCGTTGTCGATTGACGCGAAGTCTTTCGCCTGACCACCGTAAGTTTTTGCTAGAACAGTAGAGATTGCTGCAGTTAGAGTTGTTTTACCGTGGTCAACGTGGCCGATTGTACCTACGTTTACGTGCGGTTTCGAACGTTCAAACTTTTCTTTTGCCATGACGGAACCTATCAGTTTTGTAGATCTAGATTACATATAAAAATAATCCACTTAGCGCGGACTACGATTATTCTAAAACGTTAGTATTAACTTTTTATGAGACAATTAAAAGGAAGTTTTTTGGAAGATTCTTGATCTGGTGCTGATACCCAGAGTTGAACTGGGGACCTCACCCTTACCAAGGGTGCGCTCTACCGACTGAGCTATATCAGCACACCAGAAACTGGAGCGGGCAGCGGGAATCGAACCCGCATCATCAGCTTGGAAGGCTGAGGTAATAGCCATTATACGATGCCCGCTTTAGGAACCTGTTAAACTACCTCTAACCGTCGTAATAAAGTGGTGGAGGGGGACGGATTCGAACCATCGAAGGCAGTGCCGTCAGATTTACAGTCTGATCCCTTTGGCCGCTCGGGAACCCCTCCACGAAAAAGTCTTTTAGGAAGCAAAATGGTGCCGACTATCCGAGTCGAACGGATGACCTACTGATTACAAGTCAGTTGCTCTACCAACTGAGCTAAGTCGGCACTGCTTCACTACGGGGCAGGATAATAGAGCAACGATTTACGTGATGCAACAAGAATCTGAAAAAAAATCGTAAATTTCGCTTCAAGCGCTCAATATTAGAACAAATCGCCCTAAAAACAATCATTATCCTTGATTTTGGTGCCAGTATTTCAGTCCGAGTAAAACCAAATCTTTTACAAATATGGCGTCTTCAATGTGTTTTTGTAACAACGCGCCGTAACCTCCGGTAAAAACAACCTTGCATCCTTCTTTTTGGAAGTACTGTGATTTGGCAAGCACAACACAGCCCAATGTACTCACAAGACTGCCATTTTTCACCGCATTCGGTGTATTCACGCCAAATTCCATTGCAAATGGGCTTTCTAAATCGCTGAAGACCTTCTGGGTATGACGAGTTAAGCTGTCACTCATCATATCTAACCCAGGAATAATCCAACCACCAAGATGCTGTCCAGCAGCAGTGAGTCCATCAACCGTTGTTGCAGTACCTGAATCAACAATAATGACATTTTCATTTAGATATAAGTAATGGCAAGCTATGACAGCAAGCCAGCGATCAATACCTAAGTTTTGATACAGCGCATAACCACATTTCAATTGCTTAAGTGTTGGCGACACGTTCGCTTCCACAACACCTACGTTGTGAGTCTTTGCTGCATTAATGAGATCAGAGAGAAGCTCTCGCTTACCCACCTGCCCAACGACAACCGCCTTTATTTGCGCCCATGGAATTGCCGATAAAGACACTGACTCAACCGAATCGCCTTTATCCAACGCCATTTTCAGCGCTGTGTTACCTACATCGACATAAAGATTCATGCTTTCACTCGCTTAACGTTCAAACGAATTTATCGGCCGAAGCGATAACTCGCCGCCGTAATAGGCTTTCACCTCACCATTCTGGCGTAACATCACTGCGCCTTGTTCATCAATCCCTTCACAAATACCTTGCCACGTTTGTTGCCCTGTACTGAGCGAAACAGGTTGCCCTGCGTATACATTCAGATTGTTCCACTGTGCCACCATCGACTTAATTCCTTGACGACGATATTGCATGAGTCGCGTCGTAATACAATCAATTAACGTTGCCGCAAGCTGATTCTTATTAATACTGCCCACTTTTGAGGATAAATCTTGCCATGGCTGATCAATAGCTGCGGCTATGGACTCTGGCATAATCAAATTTATCCCCACACCAATCACTAAGTGGCACGGACCTTCAACCTGACCATCAACTTCGACCAGAATGCCGGCCAATTTCTTTTTATCGAGGTAAACATCATTCGGCCACTTTAGTTGCACCGATACGCCATACAATTTATTCAGCGCATCATACACCGCAAGGCCGATCACGATAGACACCCCCATTGCGGCTTGAATACCATCATCCAAACGCCAGTAATAACTCAAATACAGATTAGCCCCAAATGGTGACTGCCATACCTTACCTCGACGTCCACGTCCTGCTTGCTGCATTTCAGCAAGGAGTGCATGCCCTTGCGCTGGATATTGCCCTTGCTGTACACGTCGCATTAATTCGGTGTTAGTGGAATCGATGACCGGTACAACTTCAATACTTGAATGGGTGTGCGGCTTTTTTTCAAGTTCTTGTTTAATTTGAAGTGGATTCAAAAGCGGCAAGCTTTGATTGAGACAATACCCTTTGCCACTCACGGTAAAAATATCAATACCCATTTCTTGCAGTGACGCAATATGTTTAGCGATGGCGGTGCGGCTAATACCAAGTTGTTCACCAAGCGCTTGACCAGACACAAACCCGCCTTGGTTCAACGCTTCTAATACCCGCAATTTATTGCCTTCGAGTCCTTTTAGCATGCTTTACTCCACACTCAAAGCCACTTCACCTGTCGCGGCGATTAGTCGTACCTCGTGAACTAAGTTCACACCAAATTTCGCTTTTACTTTACTTTGAATGACTTCAATCATTGCTTTTAGGGCATCCCCACTGGCATGTTCTTGATTGATAAGCACCAATGCTTGCTTTTCATAAACCTGTACACCATTTAATGAAAAACCTTTTAGACCCGCCTTCTCAATTAACCATCCCGCCGCTAACTTTGTTTGCTCCGGGCCTGCAGGGTAACTGGGCATCTCCGGAAAACGACTTTGCAGTGCTGACGCTATCGTCCCACTGACCACCGGATTCTTAAAAAAACTACCTGCATTAGGCTGTATCTCGGGATCCGGTAATTTACTTTGTCGAATAGCGATTACCTCTTCAAAGAGGAGTTTCGCTGAGATGCTCTGTGACGACAGTGCCGCAAGCGGGCCATAACTCAAATTTGGTTGCCAATGATGGGGTAACGCAAGGCCGACTTCCGTAATAATGAAACGCTCTTTTAATTCATGTTTAAAGATCGAATCTCGATACCCAAACCGGCATTGCGAATTCGATAATTTGCGCATTTCTTGCGTTTTCAAATCGTAGCCTTGAACGTATTCTACAAATTGAGCCAGTTCCACACCGTAAGCACCTATATTTTGTACTGGTGCAGCCCCAACCGTTCCCGGAATCAATGCTAAGTTTTCAAGACCTCCGATGTCCATATCGACCAATTTTTCTACAAGCAAATGCCAGTTTTCACCCGCGGCAACTCGAATGAAGGTATCATTTTGGCGAGGCTCAATGTGGACCCCTTTGGTTTTCATGACAATGACACTGCCCGCAAAATTTTCGATAAAAATGGTATTACTCCCTTCCCCTAAGACACAAAAAGGTTCTTTAATATCGAGGGTGCGTAACTCATCTACATCGGTTATTTCAATTAGACGTTGACAGGATGCTGGCAGCGCAAAGGTATGATACGAGGTTAAACTAGGCACAAGTGACTTTTCCGATTCGCAATTGAGCTTAGTTTACCTTATCACCATGTTTAACGCATCAGGATGTCATCTTCGTCGCTGACATGCTATAAATTCACAGTCTTAACTAAAACGAGAATACATAATGAAACTGTCTACGCTCACGCTTAGCCTAGCGCTTGCTGGTGTTGGTCTAAGTACTAACGCATTCGCCCAAGTCGCGGATCAGCATACTTATGCAAACCTAGATGAAGTTGTTTCTACTCATCTGTACCTTGACCTCAACGTTGACTTTCCAGACAAAGAGCTAGAAGGTTTCGTGGAGCACACGTTAGAGTGGAAAAACGCAAAGGCAAGAACATTAGTGCTCGATACACGTGATTTATCCATTCATCGTGTTATATATGAAGGTAAAGACGGCACATGGCATCCGGCCAAGTTTACTTTAGCACAGCGTGATGATGTGAAAGGGTCAAAACTCACCATCCAGTTCAAAGAACAAGCAAAAAAAGTACGCGTGTACTACAACAGCCAACCTAAAGCGTCAGGTCTGCAATGGCTAACACCTGAACAAACCGCAAGCAAAACGCATCCATTTATGTACAGCCAGTCACAAGCGATCCATGCTCGTAGCTGGATCCCAGTACAAGACAGCCCGGCGATGCGTGTTACGTATAAAGCGCGTATCCACACGCCTGAAGACGTGCGAGCAGTAATGAGCGCTGACAATACTGGCGCGATTATCAAAGATGGTGACTATTTCTTTGATATGCCACAGGCTATCCCTCCTTACTTAATCGCAATTGGTGCAGGTAACTTAGATTACAAAGAAATGTCGCACCAAACGGCGATTTTTGCTGAACCTCAAATTCTCGATGCCTCAGTATGGGAGTTTGCGGATACTCAAGCCATGATCGACCGCACAAGCAAAATGTATGGCCAATATGCGTGGGGTCGTTACGATTTATTAATGCTGCCGCCAAGTTTCCCATTCGGCGGCATGGAAAACCCACGTTTGTCATTCATTACACCGACCGTTGTGGCTGGTGATCGTAGTTTAGTTAACCTCATTGCTCACGAACTTGCGCATTCGTGGTCTGGTAACTTAGTGACGAACGCAACGTGGGAAGATTTGTGGCTAAACGAAGGTTTCACGTCGTACGTTGAAAACCGTATTATGGAAGAAGTGTACGGTCGCGAACGAGCGGTGATGGAACAAGCACTTGATACAGCAGGCTTAAAAGAATTGCTGACGCAAATCGCAGCGCCAGATACACGATTGAACTTAGAATTGCATGGTCGCGATCCAGATGATGCCTTTAGCTCAGTGCCTTACACCAAAGGGCAGCTATTCTTAATCTACTTAGAAGAAAAATTTGGCCGCGATAAGTTTGACCCGTTTGTCAAAGGTTACTTCAAAGCGTTCTCCTTTAAATCTGTAACCACAGCTGATTTTGAAGGGTATTTATCAGAAAATCTGATTAACAAATACCCTGGTATCGTGACTAAAGAAAAAATCCATGAATGGATCCACGAGCCAGGCTTACCTGCGGATGCGCCAAACCCAACATCGGATGTCTTTGACAAAGTGGATGCCGAATCTAAAGCTTGGCTATCCGGTGACAAAGCGGTAAGTGATTTACCAGCGAAACAATGGATAGTGCACGAGTGGTTGCATTTCATCAATAATCTACCTCGTGATTTAAGCAAAGCAAAAATGGCTGAACTAGACGGAACCTTCAATCTAACGAACTCCAGCAATGCTGAAATTGCATTTGCATGGTTTATGTTAGGCGTTGGCAACGGCTATGATGCAATTTATCCAGCATTAGACAAGCACTTAACGCACATTGGCCGCCGTAAGTTAATCGTACCGTTATACAAATCTCTGATTAAAAATGGTAAGAAAGACTGGGCGAAAAAGGTGTACCTAAACGCGCGTCCAGGTTACCACCCGCTGGCGCAAGGAACGCTGGATGATATGTTTAATCAATAACATAGATTAGAAAAGAGGCTTCGGCCTCTTTTTTTATCGCTCGCATATTCCAATCATCTAGGCTATAAATAAATGAGTTATTTTATGGAGAATCTACATGAGTTTGGCGAGACCGGTGTGGTTAGGGGTCATTTTTCAGTGGCTAATATTGGGCGCGGGCTATTTGTGGTTTCAAGAACAAACCTCCGTGTGGATAGTGCTCATTATCGCCACACCTATAGCCGCAGCGTTTTTGGTACAATACCTTATACAACGTACGGTGCGATCTAAAAGCTTGCTGAACGACCTTATAAATGCCTTATCGTCTCCTGAAGGCATCGATCTGACTTTCCGTTTCGACGAAACAGACAAGAACCTACCTCCAGCGTGTTTTGCTATTAATGCCAGCCTGTTGACCCTAGAGCATATTATCGGCGAAGTACACAATTCCTCTTGCCGCCTTACTCCTATGGCTGACGACTTACGTGACACCTACGCTTCAATGACACAAAAAGCCACTATCCAACATTCTCATGGTCAGGACTTAGCAAATTGTATTGGTCGTATGCTCTCAGCATCCCGCGAGTTAGACAATAACTTGCAGCAAATACACGAATCCGTGCTATCTGCGACATCAGCTGTCCAACAAACGCGATCGGACACAACCAAAAGTCAGGCCAGCTTAGTTGAACTTGCAAAGAACATTGAAAAAACCAGTGAACAAATCATTACATTGAAAAAAGACAGCGACGACATAACATCGGTTATCGACGTGATAAATGCTATCGCTGAGCAAACAAACTTGCTGGCACTCAACGCCGCGATTGAAGCAGCTCGCGCTGGGGAACAAGGTCGTGGTTTCGCGGTAGTCGCGGATGAAGTCCGAAACTTAGCGGCACGCACTAGTAAGTCCACGCAAGAAGTGCGTGTAATGGTTAATAAAATTCAAGCGGGTACGGATGCAGCGAACCAATCAATGCAGGCGGCTTTGGAAGATACCAATCGCACCGTACAGTTGTCTGAAGCGTCGACCAAAGAAGTCGATCACATTGAAGCGGCCATGGTCGACATCAGTAATATGTCGAAAATCATCCATGGTCAGGTTAATGAGCAACAACAAGTTTCTGACGAAGCTCAAATAAGCATTGATGCGATGGTTGAACTGAATACCGATGCGCTTTCTACATCCCGAATTCAAGTCGTGTCGAATTTAGATTTATTAGCGCTTGCACAGAGTATTCAAGAAAAGCTTTCACTCTTCAAGGTGACCTTTCCCGCTCCTGACAAAAATCCAAGACAATTGAAACAGCGTGAAAATCACCACAACGCAGGAGAGAGTAAGGCAGCCCCTCAATCCATTCCTTCATCAGGAGACATTGAGCTGTTTTAATGACTGGCTGAGTTCGTCACATAAGATGAGATAATAGTCTTGAAAATGTACGTGGTCATTTGTGGCAATAGCACGCTCAAATTGTGCCGTCGTTGAAGCAATTTCGGCAAAGCCAAACGTCATTGCGGCCCCCTGCAGTTTGTGGCACAGCGTACGGATACCTTCCCAATCATCCGCTTCATACAGTGTGATTAAGTGAGTTCGGTCCTCTTCCAAGCCATTGATGAAACTGATCTTCAAATCACTTAAATCAACTTCAAATGATTTTTCCGCTTGCTTATCACTGTTATCAAGCACCTGCGCCAAAACGTTGTACATCATATGGCTATCAAATGGTTTCGCCAAATGGCCTGTGAAGCCTTCTGCTAAATAACGATCCACTTCGTGTGATAATACATTGGCCGTTAAGGCGAAAATAGGGCCAATGTAGCCGCTTTTGCGCAGCAGGTGCATTGCACTGAGCCCATCAAGTTCAGGCATCTGAATATCTAAGAGTATTACATCTGGAAAGTCGCGCAGTGCCAACTCAACCGCTTCATTACCGTTTTCAGCAGCAATCACCGTTAAACCAAATCGCGTTAAGAAGCGTACCGCAAGCGCTCTGTTTTCAGGGTGATCTTCAGCGACTAAAACCGTTCCGACTAACTTATTTTGTCGTATTGAGGTATTCGCAAAAGAGGAAGGCAAAGACACAATATCACTGTCTAAGGAAGAACTACGACAAAGTGGCATGCTAAGTACAAATTGACTACCTACACCATAGGTACTTGAAGCGCGAATATCCCCGCCCATCATTTCGGCGAGCTGTCGCGAAAGGCTTAGCCCCAAGCCACTGCCCCCAAAACGACGTGTAATACTCTCATCACCTTGCTTAAAACTATCAAAAATTACCTCTAGCTGCTCAGGCTTCATGCCAATTCCTGAATCATCAACTGCAAAGTAAAGTCGTGAATCGGACATCGAAATGGATAATTTCACCCAACCTTTCTCTGTAAATTTCAAGGCATTCCCAAGCAAATTAACTAAGACTTGCTTAAGGCGTACATAGTCCTCGCGGATCCAAAAAGGCTGTGACAGCGAATGTTCGAAATCCAACTCCAGTCCCTTCGTTTGAGCGGTCACGTCAAACAGCGCGCGTAAGTCTTCTAACAACACCACCAAATCAAAGTCTGATTTTTGGATGTGTAGCTGATCAGCTTCAATCCGACTCAAATCCAAGATGTCATTAATCAATTCGTGTAAATGAGCTCCTTGGTTTTGAATAACGGCTACACTCCCCCTATCTCAGGGTGATTGGCTGCAATGTCTTGTAATATTTGAGCATGCCCGAGAATGGCGGTAAGCGGTGTACGAATTTCATGGCTCATATTGGCAAGGAACTGACTTTTTACACTGTCGGATCGACGCAAATCTCGAGCAACGCTTTGCAATACTTCCGTTTGGGTTTCCACTTCTTTTTCTAATTTTAGCTTTGCGGTACGTTCAAGATTTCGAATATACCATGCCACAAAAGCGGTTAGTAACAGCACCATTGATAAACCAGCTATAGCAAATGTTTGACGACTCTTAGTCATTTCAAGTAACTGCAACGTTTGCTGTTGTTTTAGTTCAATGACTTCTTGTGATAACTGTTGGGCTGCAAAGTTACCTTCAAAATCTTCAAGCTGCTGCAATAGGGCTTTATTTTGCAAATGACGATGGCTCGCGAGAAAATCTTCTAGCTCTACAATCGCTTTTTTGAAATCACCGGTTGCAGCGGCGTAGAGACTCGCGAGTGCTTGCCCATCCGCTTTTTTTAGTGGGTCTTCCAATTTCGACGACAGCATGTCTATTTGATTAATGGTATCGTGGACCTTATCCAAATCTCCTTTTTGTAACTGCCACTTTGCAAATGGCACCAAAACAGAAAGAAGCGCAGCATCATTGTTGGCTTTCTCTGCATAATATTGTCCTTGAAGCACCTCATTTCCTGCCTGCTCAAAATCATGCTCTCGGATACTTTGGTTAGCAAGATTTCCATAGTGAATTGCAAGATTTCGCTCATCTTCTATTTGCGTGTAATAGTCGATAGCCTGCTGAAAATAGTTTCTTGCACTATGTAGCTCACCGATTTCAGACATCACGACGCCTAAATTGGCTTTGGCAAGTGCTTGCCCAACCGGATAGTCGAGTTGCTCGTACATCGAAGCGGCTTGTTCCAACATTTTTGCCGCCGTATCAAAACGAGATTGGCGAGTATAGGCACTCGATAAGTTAAGCAACATATCCGCTTTATCTTGGTCGGTACCGAATTGTTGGTAGAGTTTTTGTGCAGCAAGATAGTGTTTCAACGACAAAGATGTCTGATTCACATCGCTGTAAACCAGCCCCAAATTGCTCTCGATACTTGCGATTTCTAACGGTTTGTTTCGCAGCTTTGCCGTTTCCAGCGCCTGTTTATATTGTGCTGTTGCAGTTTTATAATCGCCTAGGTAATACGCGCTAACGCCCAGCATTTTCTGGGCAAAAAAGCGATATTCATCGTTTGGGGAGGTAGTGAGTTTGAGCAAACGGACTAGATATGGATTGCTTTGCGTAAATTCGCCTGCTTTTAGCGATGTAATGGCGATGTGTTTGAGAATGGCTTTGGTTGTTTCAACATTTGGCGCTTGCTCAAGCAGAATCGACTCCCCATCATGTTGGGTTTGAGGCCATTCAGACTGCGCAAAAAAAGCGTCCAGCTTCGTCGATAGCAAAGTACTTTCGGCTGCACTGAGACCAAAATTGAGCAGGAGCAACATCAGAGTCACTTTGATTTTTAGCGCAATTGTTCTTTTTTTTATTGTGCCGTTCATTCTGAGTCCATTCCGCATTGCGTATGAGTACGAGTGTGCTAAGGTCAACATACATCAACTCCTGAATCGGAACAATGTATAACCCCCTATGCGAGCCAATTTTTGACCTACTTTTAGAGCAAAAAACCTTCAAAATTCATTCATTGTACGACGCTCTGCAGAATCGTGGCGTAGTCACAACCCAAGATGATAATCCACAGCGCGATCTATTCAAGAAAAACTTCTTAATAATGAATGCCCTATTTCAACTTCGGGCTCAATTGCAACAAGAAGGGTGGTCGCTGCTGATAAGCACCTTGAACATTGAATTACTGCCATCGTCTGAGTTAACACTCTGTTCTGCAGATCCACTCGAGGCATACTACGCTGACTGGACTAACTTCGACACGTCGGAGGCAGAAATCAATGCCTTATTTGACCAATTTTGGCAAAATATGGCGTTTCAACAGCAAATGCTCTGCACCGACATCTCCCTAGATACCATACATTCCCGTTGGGCACTCCCCACTCCCTTGACGCATCGAGCACTACAAAAAAGATGGCGAGCGCTCGCATTGGAGTTTCATCCAGATAGAACAACGGGCGATGTGAGTATATTTCAACGTCTTGAACATGAATATCAACTACTAAAAACCTTTGTCGCAAATTTAGACAACTAAACGGTTTTTAATTTATTTCATTGCGTGCATTTGCCACAATGTCTGCTTGTGAACAGTCTAACAATACTTGGGAATTATGAAGCAGCTACTCTCTCTCTTTACCGTTACATGTGCCTTACTGTGCACCAACGTAAGTGCGCAAGAATTTACGAACGAGCAACTAAATCAAGTCAATACCCTTAGAACAAATGCAATGCAAAGCGATTTAAGCTGGCAGATTTTAAGCTCCTTAACCACGGAAATAGGTCCTCGTCTACCCGGCACCGAAAATGACAAACTCGCCGTCGCATGGGCACAGAAGCAATTCAAAAATCTGGGCTTTGACAAGGTTTGGGTTGAGCCTGCAACGTTCCCAAATTGGCGTCGCTATCACGAATCAGCAAGTATTACATTTCCAAGCCATCAACCGCTTCATATCACCGCTTTAGGCAACAGTGTAAGTACTCCAAAAGCGGGACTAAAAGGCGAGGTCGTTCTATTTGAAACATTTGAAGAGCTAGTGGCAGCGCCAGAGAATAGCCTCAACGGTAAAATTGCGTTTATTAATTACCGTATGAATCGTGACATTGATGGCAACGGCTACGGTCCTGCAGTAAAGGCTCGCAATAAAGGCGCGGTGGAAGCCGCTAAGAAAGGAGCGGTCGGATACATCATGCGCTCTGTAAGTACAGGTCACCATCGCTTTGCTCATACTGGTGGCAGTCATTACGACGAAGGAGTCACCAAAATCCCAACTGCTGCGGTTGCCAATCCCGATGCCGATCAACTTGAGCGTTTGATTTCAATGGGTCATACCGTCAACATTGACATGAACATACACACCGAAGATTTAGGTGAAGGCACAAGCTACAACGTTATTGGTGAAATTACGGGTAGCGAAACACCAGAGCAATATGTCTTAATCGGTGGCCATTTAGATTCATGGGATTTAGGCACTGGTGCTTTAGATGACGGGGCCGGTGTTGCATTAACTATGGCTGCGGCCAAACTCATTAAAGATGTAAAACGTCCAAAGCGCAGCGTGCGCGTTGTGCTGTTTGCCGCTGAAGAATTAGGGCTATGGGGCGCAAAAGCCTACTTTAAAGCAAATGCAAAATCGCTCAACAACATTGTCGCCGCTGCAGAATCGGACTTTGGCGCAGGTCAAGTTTACGCTTTTGAATCAAATGTACACGCTCAATCCCTACCGATTGTCCGAGCTATTGCTAAAGAGCTCGCGCCGCTTAACATCACCTATATTGGGAAGAATGAGGCGCATGGTGGGCCAGACTTAATTCCTTTCAAACAGGCCGGTTCTGCTCCCGTATTTAGACTTGATCAAAATGGTACGGACTACTTTGATTACCACCACACCGCGGATGATACTTTAGATAAAGTTGACCCAGAGAAGCTACGCCAAAACACAGCGGCCTACGCAATTTTTGCTTTTATGGCAGCAGATGCCAAAAACACCATTAAAGCAAAATAGTCACCTCCTTGACTAGAAAAGAGGTAAGTCTACGACTTACCTCTTTTTTAACTTTGTTCTTCACCCAGCATAGTACGTCTGGTTTGCAACAAACGATTCATTGCTTCCACATTTAGCGGTTTGCTGTGCCAATAACCTTGTGTCAGATCACACTCAAGTGATTGTAAATATTCAAACTGGGCCTGTGTCTCAACCCCTTCCGCAATGACTTTTAGGTTCAAATTCGCGGCCATTGAAATAATTGCACTCACTAAGGCGCAATCTTCAGGATCGTCCGGAATATCACGAACAAACTCGCGATCAATTTTCAATTTGGTCAGCGGGAAACGTTTCAAGTAACTCAAAGAAGAATAACCGGTGCCAAAATCATCTATTGCTAATTCCACGCCCATTTCCCTCAGCGCCATTAACTGATGTAACGTATGATGCGTATTGTCAGCTAAGACCGTTTCTGTGATTTCCAGAGTCAAACAATGTGCGGGTAGGTCCGTATCACGTAGCACTTTCGCCACTAAGGAAGCAATGTCTTGTCGCTTAAACTGCGTACTGGAGACGTTGACTGTAATAAAAAAGTCCGCGTTTTCTTTTTCACGCCAACTTTTTGCTTGCGCACAGGCTTGGTACAACACCCATTCGCCAATCGCGACAATAAGCCCCAACTCTTCGCTCACAGGAACAAACGTGGCGGGTGATACATGACCTAACTGAGGTGAATACCACCGCAACAAGGCTTCTGCCCCTTTTAATTTCCCTTGGCCATCAACAATCGGCTGATAATTAATTGAAAGTTCTTTATTAATAAGCGCTTTATATAATGCACCTTCCAACCGGCTACGCGCTTTTGCATGTTCATGCATCGCGGATGTGTAGAACTGAAAGCAATTTCGGCCATGTTCTTTGGCTTTATACATCGCACTATCTGCGTTACGCAGTAACACTTTTCGATCTGTGCCATCATCAGGAAACAACGTGATTCCCATGCTTCCCGACACAAACGCTTCGTGGCTTTCCAAACTATATGGGCTGCTCAACGCTTTAAGTACCTTACTTGCGATCTTTTCGATATCAGCAATCGAATTCACGTCCGGTAACAACAAAGCAAACTCATCCCCACCCAACCGAGCAACCGTATCTGAGCTCCGGGTACAGGCTTTAATGCGATTCGCTGCTTCAATCAGTAACAGATCTCCAATATGGTGACCGAGCGTGTCGTTAACCGCTTTGAAACGGTCTAAATCAATAAAGCAAATCGCCAGACGCATTCCTTCTCGCTGTGCGCGCAGGATTTCTTGGTCGAATTTATTGTGATAGTGGTGGCGATTAGCGAGCCCCGTCAGATTGTCATAGTTTGCCTGCTGCCACATCAGTTGTTCATTTTTCTTGCGAGAGGTGATGTCGTTAAAAAGCGCCACGTACATTTCAATATCGCCACTATCCGAGAAGACAGCAGACACCGTTAACCAACTTGGGTAAATATCACCATTCTTGCGACGATTCCAAATTTCGCCTTCCCAATGCCCTTGCTTATTTAATGTGTCGTAGAGTTGAGTGAAATAGGCTGTGTCATGCCGACCTGAACTGAAAATATCAGGTGTTTGACCCATGACTTCATGTTGTTCGAAACCCGTTATTTCCGTAAAGGCTCGATTGACAAGTTGGATGCGATTTTGTTTATCAGACACCAACACCCCTTCATTGGTCGTCGCAAACACTGTACTGGCTAAACGCAGTTCTCGCTCGGCTTCTAGGCGTGCTTGAATATTGCGAATGATGTACAAAAATCCTTGTTGTTTACCATGCCTATCATTTACCGCTTCACAGCGAATTTCAGCAGGGAACGACTTATCAACCAACTTCACCATCAGTTCTGCAACCTGATTATCACCAAGTGACATACCTTCAGGACAATCGACAAAATCACACAACACCTTACCCACCCAATTTTCTGGGAATGCCTGATGGACTCGTTGATTACCTGACAAAATAACGTGATGTTCATCCGTAAAAACTAAGTAATCGTCAAACGCGTTAAAGATAGCCCGAAGTGTCGAACTGTCGTGTTCCGCTTTTCGTTTTGCCTCTCTGAGTCGAAACGCCATAAATATGACGATGACTAATGCGCCAATCATCATGACCAGAACAACGTACATTAACACCCATTTTACAGCGTCGGCTTCTTCGATGGCTTGAGTTTGCATCGCAACTTGCTGTTCCAAGTTTTCCTGATAATGCCAAAGTTCCTGCTGCAAATTTCGCTGGGCACTTATGTCTTGGATAACGGACAACAACAACGTTTGCCCATGCACTGCAAAAGGACTTGAAAACACTTGTACTGTGCGGATCTCACCACTTTTTAATTGATGTTGAAAAATAAAATAGTTTCGCCCTTCTGACACCGCCGCTTTTCGCTCCGCCGCCACTTGTTCAGGTGTAAGTTGATTGATTTGTTGAATTTTAAGTGAAGTCAGAGTGGGTAAATCGTAACCATAAAACATCGCAGCAGCGTCGTTTGCTTCTACGATTCGCCCTGTCGAAGGCTCAATAATGAGCATGACTGCACTGTGATTTGAAAACGCTTGTTCAGGAATTGGCATCGCCCAGGACGATACACAAACCAAGAGCATCAGGATACTCGCGATGATTTTATTCAAGCCTCAACCCTACCACTGGCTAAAAACAGACTCTTCAGAAAAATGGTTAACACCATAAAGGCTACAATCCTATCAACTCACACTAACTGCATATTGCGCAATATCAAACAATACCGATTGTCTTGCCAAACTGAGCAACGGTCAGAACCGAACATGAATAGAGCATAAATGTGATTGGTATCAAGGCACAATGGTTTTATTCAGACGTGTTACAAAGTGTAGCAAGCTATTAGATTCTCGCCATCAACTCAATGGATAGGACTACCGTCTTTGTCAGGAGTTGCTACAATAGCACGCAAGAAAAGAGATGTGCTGCTTATGAAATATAAAGACTTACGTGATTTTATTGCTTTACTCGAAGACAAAGGTGAGCTTGTTCGAGTTACTCAGCCTGTATCGACCTATTTGGAAATGACCGAAATTGCTGACCGTACGCTACGCGCTGGCGGCCCTGCGATTTTGTTTGAAAACCCCATAGGTCACTCAGTCCCTGTTCTCGCGAATCTATTTGGCACCCCTAAACGTGTTGCGATGGGTATGGGGCAAGAGGATGTCAACGAACTACGCGAAGTTGGAAAGCTCTTAGCCTTTTTAAAAGAACCAGAACCGCCAAAAGGCATCAAAGAAGCACTCGGTCAGTTACCTGTTTTTAAACAGGTGCTCAACATGCCAACCAAAGAACTCAAAAAGGCACCATGTCAGGACGTTGTGATAGAAGGCGATGACGTCGATCTGTCCACGTTGCCGATTCAACATTGTTGGCCTGGCGATGCGGCGCCACTGATCACGTGGGGTTTAACCATTACACGGGGGCCAAACAAGAAACGACAAAATCTTGGAATATACCGCCAGCAACTCATCGGTAAAAACAAAATCATTATGCGTTGGTTATCTCATCGTGGCGGTGCACTTGATTTTCTTGAGTGGTGCGAAAAACACCCTGGTGAGCCGTATCCGGTTTCAGTAGCCTTGGGCGCGGATCCTGCCACAATTTTAGGTGCGGTCACACCGGTTCCTGATACCCTAAGCGAATACGCGTTTGCGGGCCTTTTACGCGGCAGCAAAACAGAAGTCGTTAAATCCATTTCAAATGACCTGCAAGTCCCTGCAAGTGCCGAATTCGTGCTTGAAGGGTACATCATGCCAGGCGAAATGGCGCCTGAGGGGCCGTATGGCGACCACACTGGCTACTACAACGAGGTAGATGACTTTCCAGTGATGACAGTGACGCACATCACGCATCGTAAAGACCCGATTTATCATAGCACTTACACCGGTCGTCCACCTGATGAGCCCGCTATTTTGGGCGTGGCATTGAACGAAGTGTTCGTACCAATATTGCAAAAACAGTTCCCTGAGATCGTTGATTTTTATCTCCCACCGGAAGGTTGTTCATACCGTATGGCTGTGGTCACGATGAAAAAGCAGTATCCAGGGCATGCGAAGCGCGTAATGATGGGTGTTTGGTCTTTCCTGCGCCAATTCATGTACACGAAATTTGTGATTGTGTGTGATGACGACGTCAATGCTAGAGATTGGAATGACGTCATCTGGGCAATCACAACACGAATGGACCCTGCGCGTGATACTACATTGATTGAAAACACACCGATAGACTACCTTGATTTTGCCTCGCCAGTGTCGGGACTTGGCTCAAAAATGGGCATGGATGCAACCAACAAATGGCCAGGCGAAACGGATCGAGAATGGGGCACGCCTATCGTGATGGATGAGCAAGTCAAACAGCGCGTTGATGAGATTTGGGATAGTCTCGGTATTTTGCCCAAATAGCGCAAATTATGATACAGTGCGCGGCATTCGCGTCCAATGTGCAACTTTATAGGTAAAGCATGCAAACACTACAAGCAGCGGTCACTCGCATTGCACCGCTCACAGAATTTGTATATCAGGTTGAGCTTACACCTGAACAACCCGTTTCATTTTTAGCCGGACAATATTTGCAAGTGGTCTTAGCTGAGAAAGACAAACGCGCGTTTTCAATTGCCAGCAAACCGTCGCAAACCAACCTAATTGAGTTGCATATTGGCGCTGGTGCTGTTGATTCCTATGCGATGCAAGCCTTAGCATTTTTGAAAACGGCTCATGAAGCAAATCAGACTGTTACTATTGAAGTCGGTTTAGGCAATGCACATTTACGCGAAACACCAAGCATGCCAACAATTTTGCTTGCCGGTGGCACTGGATTTTCTTACGTTAAATCGATTGCAGACCATTTAGCCGAAATTAACTACGATCAACCCGTCTTTGTCTATTGGGGTGTGAAAGTCGAGTCGGCGCTTTATGCAAAAGAGGAAATGGAAGCATGGGCGAAGCGTCGTCCCAATTTCCAATTCATTCCTGTGGTAGAAACACCGGAAGGTGAATGGCAAGGCCATATCGGCTATGTACATCACGCGGTTATGGCGGACATCGTCTCTCTTGAACCGTATCAAGTGTATATGGCGGGCCGCTTCGACATGATAGGTATTGTCCGCGATGACTTTCTAACGAAAGGGGCTATCCGTGAAAATTTATTTGCTGATGCGTTCGCCTTCATCAAGTAATTGATTTCTTATCAATCGATTGCTAATCACGGTGATCGATTGATAAAACCCATCACATCAATCCAAATAATCCATTTTATTAATAATTTTGTTCTTCCCATACTGTAAACATCGAAAACGATATCCTTCCAATAAAGGAGTCTACTATGCGTACAGTTAAACAAATCATGACCACACAATTTCCGCACGTCTTTGCTTCGATGGAGCTTACTCAAGCACTGGATGCGATGAACAACTATGGAGTGTTTGGCACCCCAGTGATTGACCAAGCGGGTTACTTAATTGGTTTTATCTCGGAACAACAAATGCTCAAACCATTGCTAGACAATAGCTATTTTTGCAACGGACAGCTCGCGGTGGGAGATTTAATGTCAACTGAACCGTTGTCAGTATCGCCAGAAATGAATGTTGTCGACTTAGCTCAGTTAATGGATGGAAATAAACCCAAAATTTACCCCGTTGTCGAGAACGGTAAAGTGATTGGTTTGGTGACTCGCGGACGCGTGATCCATGCTTTAAAGCAAGATTATTTGAGCTGCTCATGTCACTAAGCAGCTCTAGAGCATAAATTTATCGACGGGCTGCCGCCAAGGTAAGCAACGCTTGTTTCTCATCCGCGCTCAGGAATGCAATCTCCAGTGCGTTTCGCTGCGCTTTATCGCAATCACTGGCAGACAGTCCAGCTAAAGCGGCAACATTTTCAAACTCGTGTCGAAGCTCTATGCCTTCAACCGCAGGGTCATCCGTGTTAATACAAGCAAGAATATCGTGATCAAGGAAACGTTTTAGCGGGTGGCTGTCTAACGTTTTAACGGTACTCGTTTGAATGTTACTCGTGAGGCACGACTCAATGCCAATTCGTTTATCGCGTAAAAAGTCCATTAGTTTTGGATCGTGAATCGCATTTACACCGTGGCCAATTCGCGTGGCGCCAAGTTGCTCGATCGCCTGCCAAATACTCTCTGCGCCTTTTGCTTCACCGGCATGAACCGTTACACCAAGGTACGCGTCACGCACTCGCTTGAAATGTGGTTCAAACCATTCTCCCGGAAAGCCAATTTCGTCACCAGCCAAATCCACCGCAACCATGTCTTCTTTGTGTGCAAGGATAGCGTCCAATTCTGCAATGCACTTCTCGACGCCAAAGGTACGCGACATGATGCCAATAAGATTTACTTTTACCCCTAAAGCGTGAGACGCCGATTTAATGCCATCCACCACGGCTTCAACAACACCTTGCGGATGTAGATTGTGATTCATTGCCATATAGTAAGGACTAAAGCGCAGTTCGGTGTAATCTATCCCTTGTGCTTTCGCGTCTTCGACATTTTCAACCGCAATGCGCCGACAAGCATCATAATCACCAAGGACTTTGACGCCCCAATCCAGTTTCGCAAGAAAAGACATCAAATCGGGGGCGTTGTCCATTACTTGAACATGAGGACGCAGTCCATCAACATCCGCCGCCGGTAACGCCAAGTTAAACTGACGCCCTAGTTCCAAAATGGTCGTTGCGCGCACATTGCCATCCAAGTGGCGGTGAAGGTCGAGTAACGGAAGGTTTGGATTTATCATAAGGCACTCAGTTTTTTGGTAAAATTTCGCGGATCATACGCACCTCGCGAAAGATTTCAAGGACATCTGTCCATTGTTGACTGTGATAGCCAGAAGTGCAAGCGGATAAGCCAAATCGTTATTAAACGAAAAAACGGTGCCTGAACACCGCTTTTTACCTTTACTTAGCTTGGACGGACAACTTTTACTGTTCGATAAAACACGCCTTTTGATACTGTTTATCTTCAATGTAGGCGCGTTTTTGCATTGCTTTCCAATGCATGGGGACTCCGTCACCCAGTTGGTCGAATACCTTTGCAGCCAACTGCGCATCTTTTCCAGCAAGCGCTAAACTGGCCAAAGAAAGCAACAAATAGACATTGTCCGATTGCGTTTTCAACGCGTGTTGCACTGCCTGTTGAAGCACCAACGAGCCCTCGCCACGCAAATGCAGTAGCGCACTCGCCAGTTGCTCGAACTGGCCTTTTTTAACCCACTTCTGCAACCGAGCTTCTTCTTTGCTAAGTTCACCCTTTGCGAGTTGTGATTGTACCCAAACCTCTTCAACGTGCTGTTGCACAGACTTAGGTAGTACGTTCCAAAGTAGCTCTCGTTCATGGGTTGATACTGATGTAAACCATTTTGCGACTTTCACTCGCCACAACGCTACGTCCATTGAGGCACGTTTGCTTAGCTTGACCAAGACTGGTTTAAGGTCGCTAAACGCACGCTGAGCAACCAGCGCTTCACCATATTGCATCAACATGTGCGTTGATGCCTGTTTGTCTTTTGCGAGTTTTGCTAACAGTGCAGTATTGTCACCATTCGGTTCAAGGCTCGCTTTTAGCGATACTGTGTGCTCGTTGGTCGGTAAAGCGTCTAACTGAGCACGCGCTTGTACCCACTGCTCTTGTTCCATTGATGCTTTTACTAGTGCCGCTTGTTTTAGGGTTTGCCACTCTTCAGAGACGGGTGCTTTACGCCAATGACGTTCAAGCGACTCCCAATCACCTTGCAACATCGCCCACAAGCCTTGTTCCAATACTTGCTGTTGACGACGATGACGGCGCCAAGACCAATGACGAGAAGGCGAAACGACTAATCGCCAAAGCCAACCCGCCACTCGTGCAAACAAATACAAGGAGACCATAGAGAGTAACGTCATAAACCCAAACGAAACCAGCGTCCCTTCTATTGTTGTTTGATTAAAAGAGATAAGCACATACCCTTTTTCATCCATCAACCAGTGTGATCCTGCGAGGACCAAGGCAAGAACAAGGAAATAAACCAGAACTCGGATCATTGTATGAGCCCCTCTATAACATCTGGCGTAACCAATTTAATCTGAGTGTCTGTCGTGATAGAAATGCCAGCCAGTCGCTCTAGCTCCACCGTCATCCCCTTAACAACAGCGGCATTGGTGTCGAAGTGGGTATTAAGGTGCTCAATCGCGCCATGCAACGCACTCTGGTAAACGGCTGTTTGCTGCTTCATAAGTGCGGTTTGCGCTTGCGTTAAATAAGCCTCAAACGCGGCCCGCAACAACCTTTGCTCACTGGCTGATAAAAGCGGCTCTGCGGTAATAGTTTCACGTTTGCGAATACGAATGAAATCCTCAGCAAATTTGTCCCATGAACGTTTCAAGTTTGCTTGCCAATCGTTCACATCTTCACTCAATACTACTTGTTCAACGGCATTTTCTTCCGGCAGTTTAAGCGTGAGTAGGGGTAATTCAGACGCTTGTTGCACTAACCCCATTAAGGTCACATAAGCAGTTTCGAGTGGCGGATTTTCTTGACCCCGGATAGTCACTAAATCTTGTGCTATCGCTGCCGAAATAACATGAGGTTCGGCAAAGTGAACCGCTAATTTATCTAAACGTGAAAGGAGTATTTCACTGGTTTGCCAATCGTGTTCCACAACTGCTTTAAAACGTAATAGATGGACCAAGTAAGCCGCTTCGCTTTTCGCGAATTGTTGTTGAGGCAGTGAGGCCACTTCTTTGACTTGTGCTAATGTGTCGCTCATCAACGATTGTTGAGCGCTCAACGTGCGACTCAACTGTTCATCAAAACCTGAGATTGCTTGGTTTAATTTGGCCAACTGCGCTTTTTGCGTTACAACCTGCTGTTGTAAAACGGCATTTTCCTGCTGCAATGCAGTAGCACGTTCATTCATCGCACTCAATTGTTGCTCACCATACCAAACTGCTGCAGCTCCAGCGCCGCCTAACATCATCGCGAGCGTTAATGCCAGAATACCAACTTTGCTTACTGGAATGCGTGTTTTCGCTCCCATTGCCGCTGAAGACGTTGTGTGTTGAGGTTGTTCGCTCATAGTGGATTCCTGAGTGTGATCCGGCTCAATGTGAACCGAGGTAAATTCCTTTGCTGTCTGCGTTGCTTTCTGGATTGGTGACAACGTACTCGCAGATGAGGTGTCTGGAGGAAGCCGCTCTGACTCCGTTTGCTCCAGTGCGCTAGTCAACTCTTGCTGTATAGCAAGCGCTTGGCGAGCAGACAAAATGGCTTTAAAAACGACTTCGTCTTGTGCACCATCCGTTACGATTACATCCCCTTGCACACGGTAGGTTTCCTGAAGGTGTAGCGCAATACGCTGACTTACAACAAAAAACGTACAACCTTTCAACCAGCTAAGTGCGTCTTCTTGGGTACTGTTGAAAATCGCATCCGCGGCAGCATTACTGGTGATCACTATACCGTCTATTTCGCTGCGCTTCCAGAGGTCCAACCACTCATCGGATTGAAGTTCGGCCGGTTTGCGCTCATAGACGGCAAGCTGATTAAGTAACGCACCTCGTGATTTGAGCGATTTAGCAAGGTCAGGCCGTCCACCTTGACCTTTAACGATCACAATTTGCTTCCCTGAAACGTCCGCTAGCACATTTAGTGCGAGCATCCCTTCGGTATCCTGTTGTTTTGGCACGAGCGCTTGCACGCCAAACGTGGTTTTAAGCACGCTTGCTGTACTGGTCCCAACCGCAACATATTGGGTGGACGCTGGCAGTGTGTCGCGCAATGTTGCCAACCCTTTTACTGCATCTTGAGAGATGAAAATAACAACGTCCGCTTCATCAATGACGGCTAATTGAGCTGGCGCTACATCAAGATAATCCAGTGCCAAGACGGGGGTATGGCTCACTTTAAATCCTGCTGCTTCCAAATTGAGAAACAGTTCGTTGCCTTTGTCAATTGGCCGAGTGATGAGCAGATGCTTCATAATGCGTTATTTTCCGTAGACGTCTGCAAGTATTTTATCTGCTCCCATCCCAAGCAGAGTTTCAGCAAGTTGTACGCCTAATGATTCTGCGTCGCTCTGTGCCCCTGTGATTTGAGCGGTCAGCATTTGGCTACCATCTACCGCACCAACCAAACCACGTAGCCACACTTGATCCTTTTCAAGCAAGGCATAAGCCCCTATTGGTACCTGACAGCCCCCTTCAAGACGACGATTCATCGCACGTTCTGCATTCACTCGAACGCGAGTTTCCGTATGCTCTAGTGGTGCGAGTAGCGCTTTTGTGCGCTCATCGTCGATTCGACATTCGATACCCACCGCACCCTGTCCATTTGCCGGTAATGACACTTCGGGTTCAATAAAAGCACGAATGCGTTCTGGCATTTCCAATCGGATTAGACCCGCCGCGGCTAAAATAATGGCGTCATATTCACCGGCATCCAATTTTGCCAAACGCGTGTTCACATTGCCGCGCAGGTCACGGATGTCTAAATCTGGACGAAGCGCACGAATTTGACATTGGCGGCGCAAACTTGACGTGCCCACAACCGCTCCTTGTGGCAGCTCAGCAAGTGCACTATAGGTATTTGATACAAACGCATCACGCGGATCTTCACGCTCACAAATGGTGTGTAATGCTAAGCCTTCAGGGAATTCGACAGGTACGTCTTTCATTGAATGTACCGCGATATCGGCACGGCCATCCAACATAGCTTGTTCTAATTCTTTAACAAACAGACCTTTACCACCTATTTTTGCCAGTGGCGTATCGAGAATCACATCACCTTGAGTGGTCATCGGTACAAGCTCAACGACAAGTCCAGGGTGGAACTTTTCTAATTGTGCTTTTACAAACTCAGCTTGCCACAGTGCCAAAGCACTTTTGCGAGTTGCAATACGAAGTGGTGCGTTATGTTCAGTCATGCTTTACCTTTAATCTTCAAATACCGCTATTAAGGTTGTGCGGCATGGATACGAAATTGTTTCTGTGCGATTAATTCGCCCGTTTCTTTGACGACATCAACCCGCCAGTCGCCTAATTGTTCTGGCAACACGTGTTTCAGTGAATAAGTACGAAAACGCGCTGCGGAAATAGACAATGGAATGTCCGCCATAATCACATCTTGAAAATACCAAACGTGGTGAATGGTTGTGCCTTGCAGCGCTTTCACTTCTGTAAAAAAATAGAGTTTGTCTGAAAACTGGCTGTTCGATACGTCCGTTTTAAGGACATCCACGGGTTCACGGTCAATAACACCGGTGGTAAGCACTGCACGTGACACCTTAGACGTGTCAATTTGCGCGCCTACAGCTAACGTGGCCACTGTCGCATCCGAAGAAAACTGTGCCGGATCGTTCACGTCAGTTGGCGAATCGGCTGATTCAATTTGGTTCGACGGTGTTTCATTACCATTGTCTATTGATACCAGAGAGGGTGCGGCAGGTTCTTCCCCTAATTCGTCTTGCAATACGTCGCTGGGTTCGCTCGTCGATGTATCTTCATCAAACACCGCTTTGTCGATGGTAACCACTTCCGTATTCGCCGTGTCATCTTCATCCGCTACGCTTACATTATCCAATTCGGCATCTTGTTCCAAGCTGTCCGACGCTTGCGCCAAATCCAATGCGGAATGTTGTGTTTCCACCCTGTTTTCCGGTGTTAATTCATCGGCATTAACCGATAGCAACAGCGCGTAACCACCGGCACCGATGAGCAATCCAAATGACAACAAAGCGGCCCAAATACGTCGCCAATGCCACTCATAACTCACCGCTTCAACAGGTGGTTGGCTGACGGCGACGTTTGTTTTTGTCCGAATGACCAACTTTTGTGTCATGCTGGTTTCCTCTAATTAGCCTAGGGTTGCGATGAGCCAGTTACGGATATCAGCGAGTTCATCGTAACAAACTTCATGCGCCATCGCATAGGTTGTCCACGACGGTGCGTAACCGCTTGTGATCAATGTGTCACGTGCTAACTCACCGGCAAATAATGGCACAACATTGTCTTTTTGACCGTGGGCCATAAAAATATTCAGCGACGCTTGCTGCTTTTCTTCATTCAGTTTGACAGGTACACACATGTAGGTCGACAGTGCCATCACCCCTGCCAAGGCATAAGGTAAACGGGGGGCGAGATGGAGTGTCACAACACCACCTTGCGAAAAGCCCGCTAAGACGATGCGATCCGGCGCAATACCTGATGCAATTTCTTGCTCAATTAACACTTGAACTTGTTCTGCTGATTCTCGCACACCTTGTTCATCGGCTCTTTTATCTAGATCAAGAGACTTAATGTCATACCAAGACGCCATGCGCATACCACCATTAATGGTCATCGGTCTTTCTGGCGCATGGGGAAAAATAAACCGAACTCCGAGCGACTCGGGAAGTTGCAATGCGTTTGCAACGGGTAAAAAACCATGACCAGAATCACCGAGGCCATGCAGCCAAATCACCGTAGCACGATGCTCGCCTTTCGCAGACGCTTCGACAAATGGCAGCATTTAGTTCGCAGTCCAGACAATAGCATCACCCGCTTGACGAGTCGCCGCGTCTGAAATGAACTGCCAGAACTCAGCACCAGAGCGGTTGTCAATCCACGTGTCACCGTGTAATTCAAAATGATGACCATTAAATTTTGTGGCAACCCACACTTGGTGTAAAGGAGGTTGTTTGTTGATCACAATTTTACTTTTGTCTGGGAAAATAACTTCGAGCAGGCCACTGTTTGTTTCATAATCCAGATCCACTTCACAGTCTTCAATTTGCTCTTCAAGCGCGAGTAGCATTGCATCAACCAATTCATGGTATTCGTGGTCAGTCATGATAGCGTTCCTTTGGGCTTTGGATTTTTACCAGTTTAACAGGAATAAAATTCACCTGTGAATAGCTGCTTTTTTCAGTAATTCTGTTACCCTGCGATTATAAGGGCATAGACTTTATTTATCTAATGAAAGCGAAGAAACTCACTGTATTTTGGGCTGCTATTTTGGCCGTTGGCACTCTTGTACTCACCGGCTGTGGTCAAAGCGGTGCTTTGTATTTACCAGAAAAAGCACCAACCACCAATGCTGAACCCTCAGCACCTTCCTCTGAACAGTCAAAGCAGAAGGACCGTTAAATGGACTATTTTCACTATCAAAATGATTCGTTGTTTGCTGAGGAAGTCTCGGTCAGTGATCTGGCGGCTCACTATGGCACCCCTTGCTACGTGTATTCACGTCGTACATTAGAAAGACACTACCACGCTTTCACTGATGCAGCTCAAGGCCACCCTCATTTGGTGTGTTATGCCGTCAAAGCCAATTCCAATATCGCCGTCCTAAATGTACTCGCTCGATTAGGTGCGGGCTTTGATATTGTGTCCAAAGGGGAGCTAACTCGGGTTTTGGCTGCCGGCGGTGATGCGAGCAAAGTCGTGTTTTCGGGCGTAGCAAAAACGGCTGATGAAATCGCGTTTGCACTTGAACAAGGCATCAAATGCTTCAACGTCGAATCGCCAGCAGAACTTGAGCGTATTAGCCAAGTCGCGACCTCTCTAGGTCTCATTGCACCGATTTCCATTCGTGTAAACCCTGACATCGACGCCAAAACGCACCCTTACATTTCAACGGGTTTGAAAGAAAATAAGTTTGGGATAGACATCAAACAGGCTTTTAATGTCTATCAACTCGCTTACGCGTTACCGGGTTTGGACGTTGTTGGCATTGATTTCCATATCGGCTCACAGCTAACCGAGATAGAACCCTTTTTGGCGGCAACAGACAAAGTGCTTGCGCTCATTGATACGCTTGCCACGGCCGGGATCACCTTAAAGCACATTGATATTGGTGGTGGCCTTGGCGTACCGTACAACCATGAAAAACCACCACACCCTAGCGCGTACGCAGCGGAAATTAAAGCACGCCTAGAAAAGTACCCCCATCTTCAACTTATCTTTGAACCAGGACGAGCCATTGCCGCCAATTCGGGGATTTTGCTGACCAAAGTTGAATTCATAAAACAAACCGCAGACAAATATTTCGCCATTGTGGATGCAGGCATGAACGACATGCTTCGTCCCGCACTATACAGTGCTTGGCAAGCGATTGTTCCCGCCGAAATCCGCCAAGATGTGGAAGAGCGAGAATATGACGTGGTTGGACCTGTATGCGAAACGGGCGATTTCATTGGCAAAAACAGACGTCTTGCGATTGCCGCCGGTGACTTACTAGTACAACGCAGTGCTGGCGCTTATGGGTTTAGCATGAGTTCAAACTATAACTCGCGTCCACGCGCGGCAGAAGTGATGGTCGATGGTCAGAACCATTACTTAGTACGTGAGCGTGAAAAGATTGAATCTCTTTGGCAAGGTGAACATTTACTGCCTTAAAAAAACGGCTGCAGCATCGCACAGGTTATGGCATGCTGTAGCCAGAAGTTGTGATTGTAACGGTTCCTATGTTAATTAATTTTTCTAAAATGCATGGTTTGGGCAACGACTTTATGGTCGTCGATAACGTCACCCAAAATGTATTTTTATCGCGTGACCAGATTAAGCGCTTGGCAGATCGCAATTTCGGGGTTGGGTTTGACCAACTGTTGCTTGTTGAACCTCCTTATTCACCTGAAATCGATTTTCATTACCGAATTTTCAATGCCGATGGTAATGAAGTTGAGCAATGCGGCAATGGAGCGCGTTGTTTTGCACGCTTTGTGCGAATGAAAGGCCTGACGAATAAACACAAAGTGTCGGTCTCCACAAAAGGTGGCAACATCACCCTATTTACCGAAAAAGATGGCCAAGTTACAGTTAATATGGGGCATCCACAATTCGACCCACAGCACATTCCGATGAAAGCGGGCAAACGTGAGAACACCTATATTTTCAGGCTACCAGAGCAAACTGTTTTCCTCAGTTCGGTTTCAATGGGTAATCCACATGCGGTATTGATTGTGGATGACGTAGAAAACGCGCCTGTACACGAACTTGGCCCAACGCTTGAATTGCACGAACGTTTTCCTGCCCGTGCAAACGTAGGTTTTATGCAAGTTATTAACGCAGAACACATTCGACTGCGTGTGTGGGAGCGCGGTGCGGGCGAGACACTTGCGTGCGGAACGGGGGCTTGCGCGGCTGCGGTAGTGGGCATGCTGCAAGGAAAATTAGAAAGCACTGTGCGTGTTGATTTACCTGGTGGCAGCTTACAGATCCGCTGGCTTGGTGAAGGGCATCCGGTAAAAATGACCGGTCCTGCGGAACACGTTTACGATGGACAAGTTGCGGTATGAATGAGCAGCCCTTAGATAAAAAAGTGGTCACCGAATTGCAAGAACATCAAGTGGCAGCTTATCTGAGCCGTCACCCTGACTTCTTTCGTCATCACCCCTATTTATTGCTCGAGCTCGAATTACACAGCGATGCGACAGGACTGCCCAATTTAGCATTGCAGCAACAACGATTGCTACGCGAGCAAACAACGGAACTCAAGACGCAAATCGCTCAACTTATCCGTTATGCCAAAGACAATGAACGAGTCTTTAAGCTGTTTAGCGAATGTCAGCGTGCCTTGTGGCAATGCCAATCGTTTGCACAGCTCAGTCAACTCGTGCAAACAAAGCTCTCTGAAGTGCCAACCATTTGCGGCTGTGAATTGCTCGAGTTTGAACTTCGTTTTACTGCCTTAGTCGCGAATCGCTTAAATCGCCGTGGCAATTATTTAGGTCGATTAAGCAAAGATGAGCAATCGTTGTTTTTCAATAAAGGTGACGCACAGTCAGTAGCGCTTTATTTACTTGGTGATCTCAAAGCCCCTAAAGCCATTTTAGCGTTAGCCAGCACCGATCCTGATCATTTTGCGCCCGACAACGACAATTTACTCATTAACGAGTTTTTACGCTCTCTCGAACAGCGTCTAACTGAGCTTGCATGAACCACACTGTCGAACTTACGGAACAATGGACTGCACCAATCGCCGCATTTATCCAATATGTTCAATACGAACGTCAGTACTCAAATCACACCCTCACACAATATCAACTCCAACTAAACCAAGCTGCAGCCTATTTTCATACGTTGTGCTCAGGGTGGCATAGCGTGACGCCGGAATTGGTGCGTCGATATAGCATGTCTTTGCGCGCGAAACAGCTAAATCCTCGTTCGATTAACGTCAAACTGAGTTGTATTCGCTCGTTGTATAAGTTTTTACAACGTCGCCAAGACGACATCAGTAACCCTGCTCAGGGTCTGAAGGGCCCAAAATTCCAAAAACCGTTACCAAAGAACTTAGACGTTGATCAAATGGCACAACTCCTCGAAATTCAAGAAGAGGACGAGTTAGCGCTTCGCGATAAAGCGATGATGGAGCTAATGTATTCTAGCGGTTTACGGATAAGCGAGTTGGTCAATGTGAATGTCCATGATATTCGTGATGGGGAAATTCGCGTTGTAGGTAAAGGCAGCAAAGAGCGTGTCGTACCTGTAGGCCGAAAAGCCCTTGAAGCAATTCAAGCTTGGATGCCGATTCGAGAGCATTTTATTCACCCTGGCGAGCTGGCACTGTTTGTCAGTAAACGAAAAACGCGTATTTCCGTTCGTCATGTTCGTGCCCGTATGAAAACTTGGGGGATCCGCCAAGGGATCAGTACCCCCATCCATCCACATAAACTTCGCCACTCTTTTGCAAGTCATGTCTTGGAATCAAGCGGAGATTTACGGGCAGTTCAAGAAATGCTTGGCCACAGCAGTTTATCTGCGACCCAAGTGTATACACACGTTGATTTTCAGCACTTAGCCAAAGTGTATGACAAAGCCCATCCGCGGGCGAAAAAACAAAAGAACGAGTCTTAAACAAGACTTTCTAGTTTGTGTATGCACAGCTTGAAGTTTCGACAGCGAAGCCTTAGGCTATGCTTAGCGTGCCGTTTATTTTCAATTTCTCTCTTGGAGTTCAGACCATTGAATTCTGATATTTTCTTTGGGTATTCTTATGCGATTTAACCGCGCCATCGGCAAAATACAAGCGCTCAGCTTTGACCTTGATGATACCTTGTACGACAACCGCCCTATTATCAAAGCAGCTATTCGGGCCATGCTCGATTACGTCGAACAGTTTCCTGAATGGCAGGAGCAAGGTGAACATTTTTGGCGTGACTGCCGCCGCGCGGCACTTGATAAAGATGACTCATTAGAAGGAGATGTCACCCGTTGGCGACACGTCGCTTTACAGTACGCCTTCACCGAATTGGGGTTTCCCGAAGAAGATGCTGTACGCCATGCTACGGGGGCTTTCAATGCGTTTATGACTGCGCGCTGCAATATTACGGTAAGTGAAGATGTACTGATTTTACTTAACAAACTTCGCCAGAAATATCCTCTTGTTGCTATCACTAATGGTAACGTCGACGTCGAACAATTTAATCTAAAAGGTTATTTCGATTTTGTTCTGCAAGCAGGTCGTGATGGAACAGCAAAACCTGCCAAAGCGATGTATTTAACGGCCTGTTCGCGTTTAAATATCGAGCCAAATGAGTTATTGCATATTGGTGACAGTTTAGATAGTGACGTGCAAGGTGCGAGACAAGCCGGTTGTGCCAGCCTATGGTTAGAAAATCAATTTGCTCCTTACTCCTTTAAAGGACTGGCAGATCTTGAAATTCAAGATATCCGTCAATTAGCCTTGTTCCTTTAACAAAGTGTAATCATCGTAACGGAAGAACCCATGCAGGGTTTCCGTTACGCAATCCCATTATTGGCTTATTAATTTCGCAGCAACTAATTTCTCATCTGCAATCTCGAAATGCCCAAACCAGCGAGATGATTCAAACTTTGCAATATCATTGACCACATCAAGCTTTTGCAATTCAGGTAGTGATGCTAAATCACTCTGGTAATGCCATTGTTTAAAGCGCCAAGGTTTTTGCTTCTCAAGTAGCGTTTCAAAGGCTGCCAACTCGACGTTATGATTTGGCAGCGGCTCTATCAGTTGCACGCGGCTATACTGTTTTTCATTCCAAAGCTCCACAATCTGATTGCATCCCGTTAGATATTTTGTCTTTAATTTTTGGTCTACAAAGCGAATGGTGTGGTAATTAATGACGTCAACTTCTTTATTATCCATTGGTAGACAACTGAGCGACTCGGGCATGGTATCCGTGAACACATCCCCAACAGCAATGCCCGCTATTTTCTCCAGATACTCATGAGTGGATTTTTTATATCGCACTAAGTCTAAATGCATGCCCGCTTCCATCGCCTGTTTCTTAAGCCCTTGTGATAATGGTTCAGATAGGGATACCGTTTGATTTTGAAGCTTCAGATCAACTTGATTTTGTTGTTCAAAGAATTCGACTTCATTACTCAGCGTCAACGGTAGAAGATGATGAGCATATTGATAGCCGACCAATTGTTCATTTTTGAAAAACAACGCGAGCTTTCTACCCACCATTGCAATCGTTTTACCTTTGGTCAGCGGCCAATATACGCTAGGGCGACCCACCTGCGTCATAAAATCGCTAAACGAGCTGCCTATTTTAAGACCTAAAATTGAATTTTCTGTCATCATGACCTGTTCTGGCGCAATGGTGTTTATTTTCAGTTGCGCATGTTGATTAGACACCACATTGGTTGACCGACGTTTACTCGCCGCCGCCAAATCGTAATTCAGTTTAATGCTTGGTACGCCCAGCGACACAACGGTCAAAATAGCCAAGTTGCCTCTGTCCACTTTAAGCCCATCTGAACAGGATTCAACGGGCATAAATTCCGCACCAAACTCATAACGATTCACGTATTTTCCATAAAACGCTTCGGTCATTGGTTGTCGATACATGTGCATCTTTTTTATCACGACGTTTGCGTGTTCTGGGTAGTTTTTCTCTAGTTCATCGAGCACGAGTAGCTTAACGTGGTCTAAATTTTTATTATTTTCATACCTGTTTTGGGGATAGTATCGCAGCCTTTTGTGTTTCGTGATTCGAATAATGGGCTGTTCAAGTTCGGTACATTCACTTCCTTTAGCCCAGACCTCCGTGGAGTTTGCGTTTGGAATGGAGAAGTACCACCACGCCATTACAACGATAAAAAATGTGTATTTCATCAACAGTCCTTTGTTCGTTTACATTTGTACCGATAAATAAAATAGACCAACATTGACGAGCGGTCAATTTTTGACCGTCACATCTGTGACTAACAGTAAAATGCAAAGATCAATGTGCAGTAGGATGGAGGTTTTATTCGACAAATCACAATGAATAACCTCCAGCTTCTTGAGCGAGTAAGCGTGATAAATGTGCAGCCTCAATGCAAGGTGGTCGCTGCAGAGTGCTCTTTATATCCGTGCACAAGGCACACACTGCTGATGTCACCACCTTGAAGTAGCACATTTAGATTTTTGCTAGCATAACTAAATCAATATAAATGATTTTGCCCAAATGACACTTCCAGCACATTTTGCTCTTTTCGTACGGGTTGTCCTATCATTTCGTCATACGCGCTTTCGTGCCTAAGCACCATCGTTAAATAATTTAACCCATCAAATCGCTTTTGAACTTCAAGTGGATTCAATGCTTTTAGAAATTCTCCATTGGCTTCTTTAACAAAATATTCAACGTGATTGATCAACACACTGACTTGATATAGTGCCAAATCACGAGAATGCACGACGACCTTTTGTAAAGGTTGATGATGAACTAATTCGGAAAACGCGATTCCAGCCATGAGGGTTTCTCCTGTACTTTTGATGATAATACGTACAGCACACGTGGATCGTTCATGTTAAAATACACCTTGTTACCCTCGTGTTTTTCGTTGACCTGATGAGAGCTACTTTTGACTGAACCCATGCGTCTTGCAAAATATTTAAGCCATTGCGGCATTTGCTCTCGAAAGCAAGCTTCTCGATTGATTGATGCAGGGGTCGTCGAAGTCAATGGGCGTCCTGCAAACCACATTGATCATGTGCTGCCCAGTGATGTCATTCTCGTTAATGGCGAACCGGTTAAGGGTATTTGTGAAAAACAGTTGTTTGCCTTTCATAAACCCATTGGGATGGACTGCAAAATCAATGCAAATGACCCAACGAGTATTATTCATGCTTTGCCAAGTGAAACGCGTCTTTATCCGATTGGCCGCTTAGATAAAGACAGCCGAGGCCTCATTTTGATCACCAACGATGGGGATTTATGCCATCGCTTGAATCATCCGGAACATCATGTCGAAAAAGAATACCACGTCACCGTCGACAAACCGTTAGATATGGATTTCTGCCACAAAATGGCGACAGGCATCCCGATTGACAACCAAATCACATGGCCCTGTGAGGTCTCGCTCCTTAGTGAAACCCAGTTTTGCATTGTGCTCAAACAAGGATTGAATCGGCAAATTCGCAAAATGGCCAAGTACTGTGGTTACCGTGTGATTGATCTGCAACGCGTGCGCATTGACAGCCTACAACTCGACCCTTTGATCTTACCTGAAGGTGCAATACAGCCATTAAATATTCATCTTTTTGATCATTAAAGACTAGTCGAATACTCACCACATCAACCAATGAACGAGATTAACAAGCAACCTTTAAAAAAACACAGCTTCTCGAATTAATTTACAAATCCACTTGCACAATCTGATTACACGTGTAATTCTAAGTTTAGATTACATTTGTAGGCGAAAAACATGATCGAACTTTCTAAAGCCGAATTTGCGGTTATGGATGCACTTTGGCAGGGATTTCCTGCAAAAGCGGCGGATATCATAGACCGGTTAAGCAACCAAACCGAGTGGCATGAAAAGACCATCAAAACGTTACTAGGCCGACTTGTCAAAAAAGAAGCCATCACGTTTGATAAAGACGGCAGAGAATACGTATATATGCCGCTCATCGCGAAAGACGAATACACCCTCAAAGTCAGCAAAAGCTTCTTAGATCATTTCTTTAATGGTCGTTTAACGGCGCTCATCAGTGGTTTTGCAAAACAAAAAGATCTTAGCGCCGAAGACATCAATGAGCTCAAAAAAATCATTCAGGATTGGGAACAAGAGCGAGGCGAATAAGATGCTAACTTGGCTTTTATCACAGCAGCTATGGCTCTGCACTGTGTTGGTGGTTTTGAGTGTGTGTGAGCGTTTTCTGCTGCCTTACTTAGGTGCACGGTTCATCTTACGGTTGTGGTGGGCATTGCCATTGGGATTGCTTTATGACTATGTACCGAATGACATGAAACCCACGTTTACGACAGATTTAGGGCATTTTAGCGTTACTGCGCAGGCGCTACCGAGCACCGCTTGGAGCTTTAGTTTCGATGTAATTTATCTGATTGTCAGCGTATTGTTGTTTGGTCTTTGTTTTGCTCAACATTATGGTTTTGCAAAGCAACTTCATCCCTACAAAGACGGCGATAATCGCCTGCGTTCAACGGAAGTTTCAGCCCCGCTCATTATGGGTCTTTTCCCTGCCACTCTTGTATTACCCGCTGATTTCGAAAAACAATTTACGCTGAACCAGCAAGCCATGA
Source organism: Pseudoalteromonas xiamenensis (assembly GCF_030994125.1). NCBI lineage: Bacteria > Pseudomonadati > Pseudomonadota > Gammaproteobacteria > Alteromonadales > Pseudoalteromonadaceae > Pseudoalteromonas > Pseudoalteromonas xiamenensis. The sequence continues at coordinate 2,062,596 of NZ_CP099917.1, forward strand.
TACTCGCGCATGAAAACACGCATCTGCGCCGCTATGACAATCAGTTTAGCGCCTTATTTTTATGTTTAGCGTGTCTTAATTGGTTTAACCCCCTTGTTTGGATTGGGTTTGCCAGTTTCAGACGCATTCAGGAGTTGGCGTGTGATGAAGTCGTACTCGCCAACCAACCCACCTCGGTTCGCCTTGATTATGGAAGAGCGTTGATGCATAGCTTAGCTCTCTCACAGCGTATTCCGAAGGTATTTAGCCAATACGGAGATAAAGAAATGATGCAACAACGACTTAATAACCTGCGAGATACACGCCGTATCAACAATGTGCTTCAAGCCGTGCTTGCTGCGGGTTTGGTAGCCTCTCTCAGTGTTTATGCTGGCAATAGTGATTCACAATCAAATACAAAAATGGAAAGCAACAAGCACCTTGTTCAACCCGTGATGCGCATCGAGCCGCGATACCCAAAAGCAGCGGTTGATCAAAAGATTGAAGGTTATGTACAGCTCCAATTTAAAATCGATGAGAAGGGTCGCACTCATAGTATTCAAGTCTTGCACGGCGAACCACAAGGTCTGTTCGACACGGCAAGCATAGACGCATTAAAGCAATGGACCTACACCAACAATCCGAAGCCAAATGAGTTATTTACCGTACAATTGGATTATTTGCTTGGTCATGACTCAGTGTCTAAAAATAAGCAGGAAGCAATGGAGCAGATCACTGTCGGCCAATGATTGTGTTCTGTTTTAGAAACTCAGAAAAACAAAAGCCGTTGACCCGCTAAGCGTCAACGGCTAATTCATTTCGTAGCATCAAGACCATTGTAGGTCAAACTCTCGGTATTAGCACTGCGACAGATTGTCGCAGTGCACTTTCCTCTCACATCAATACCACGCTATCACTTTGAATTATTTTCAAGATTGTAGAAAAGCACTCGTCTTCACTTAACCTAAACGTTAAGGTGAGTACCACCACCTGCGATATGTTGACATCATGACTTGGGTTTTCTTTACATTCCTTGCCGCATTTTCACAAGCGTGGCGTAATGCATTACAAAGCAAGCTGAGCAAACACACGTCCGTTGCCGGTGTCACGTTAGCTCGTTTCTTATTTGCAGGTCCACTCGCCGTCGCGTATTTGATTTTGCTTTATCACGTAGACAAAGCGCCAATACTCGAACCAAACACACGTTTTATGACCTACGTCTTATGCGCTAGCATCATGCAAATCATCGCCACGGGACTTATGGTGGTTTTGTTCAAACAGAATAATTACGCCATTGGTGCAGGCCTAGCCAAAAGTGAAGCCATTGTCGCAGCAATACTCGGTTTACTGTTTTTTGGCTCAAGTCTTTCGATACTCGGTTGGCTCGGGGTCGCTATCGGTGCAATAGCGGTTTTAATGTTAAGTGGATTTACCTTTAAAACATGGAATGCAAAGACGGCGGTCATCGGCCTCGCGTGTGGAACAGCGTTTGCGCTCACTTCACTGTGGGTACGAGAAGCGAGTATTGCGACTGGATTGCCGTTTCCTTACAGTGCAGCTTGGGTGCTGGTAACGGTTATTGGGTTGCAAACTCTTTTTCTCAGTGTTTATCTCACGTGTTTTGAAAAACAGACTTGGCGGCAACTTTGGGCACACCAGAAATTAACGATACTCATCAGTTTTGCTAGCTGTGTGGGGTCTATTGGGTGGTTCAGCGCCATGAGCCTAGAACACGTCGCTTACGTTAAAACGCTCGGTCAAATTGAAGTCTTTTTCATGCTGTTGATAAGCGCTTGGTGGCTTAAAGAGCCCACCAAACGCCAAGATTCTTTAGGTCTTGTACTTATTGCTACCGCCGCTGTCTTAGTCATGCTGACCTGATGTTTCCGAGTCGTGTCGCAATCCAGTCGTTACAGACTAAGACCGACAACGACCAGCAGACAGCCAAGCGCCAAACCCCACACTATCGAGCGCAGTGTGGAAACGTCTAACCAATAAAGTACACAGTACAACACGCGCAGCACGATAAAGCCGATAAATAACCCTTGTATTGTGCCACCGGTATTTTGAGTTGCTACGGCAACCGCAAATGCGATTGCAAACATGATGGCAGCTTCGAACGTATTCTGATGTGCGGCCAATGCTCTCGCCCCCAAACCCGTTAACGAGGCCTGTTGCTGTCTAGGTAAATGATTGTCATAGCCACCCGCCTTTTGCTGATAAATTGCGACCGGAATTTTTGCTAAATACGGTAGTAACATCATTGCAAACGCACAATAAATTAATGTCGTCATGGATTCTCCCTTCTCTTGAAAATAAATTCAGTCCACAATGTCACAGCAATAAGCGCTTTGGCAACAGTGAACGGCGCTTCATTATTCCTATTGTTTATACTGCACGGCGTACAAGTCCAATCGACGGTCTTTTAAATTTCGAACCGTTCCTTCACTGTGTAAGAGCTTTAACTTGTCTAAATCCAAATCACTGAACAGCAACATTTCCGTATTTGGTGTGGCTTCATTCAACGCCGCATCATGGGGAAACGCAAAATCCGAAGGCGTCAGCACGGCAGATTGTGCGTATTGCACATCTAGACTTTCGACAACCGGTAAATTACCGACACTGCCTGCGATAACCACGTAACATTCGTTCTCAATTGCTCGAGCGTGGGCGCAATGGCGTACTCGCAAGTAGCTGTTTTTCGTATCTGTCCAAAATGGAACGAATAATATTTCCAAGCCTTTCTCAGCCATGATCCGCGACAATTCTGGAAATTCAACATCGTAGCAAATCTGAATGCCCACACGCCCTGCGTCGGTTTCAAATACCTCAATTTTATCCCCGCCTTGAATCACCCAGTCATACGATTCATGCGGTGTGATGTGAATTTTACGTTGCTCGTTAATTCGTCCGTCGCGATGACATAAATAACTTACGTTGTAGAGCGCACTGCCTTCTAACAAGGGCATCGAACCGGTAACGATATTGGCATTGTATTCAATGGCTAAACGCGACATCTCATCACGAAACTGTTCTGTGTACTCCGCTAAATAACGAATCGCTTCGGTCTGATTGCGATGTTCCGTTAACCCCATTAATGGCGCATTGAAGAATTCAGGAAAGAGAATAAAGTCACTCTGGTAATCCGACACAGTATCCACAAAATACTCAACTTGCTGGATCATGTCGGCCACGGAATTGACGCTTCGCATCTGCCACTGTACTGCACCAACGCGTACAATGGATTTGCGGCTATCAATAACCGTTTGCGTATTCTCGAATAGAATATTGTTCCATTCTAATAAGGTGGCATATCCATCTGAATTCGCATCTTCAGGCAAATATTGTTTTAGTAATCGCTTAACTTGGAAATCGTTCGCGAGTTGGAAACTCAAAATAGGGTCGTAAATCTCTTTTTTATCGACACGTTCAATGTATTCCATCGGGGCCATTTTATCGCTGTATTCACGATAGCGAGGGATCCGTCCACCAGCTAGAATGGCGCGTAAATTGTACTGTCTGCAGAGTTCTTTGCGTGCATCATAAAGACGTCGTCCAAGTCGCATCCCTCGATGACTCCGAGCTATCACGACGTCCAGACCATAAAGCGCATCACCTTTTTGGTCACTGAAAATACGATTTTGAGCGTCAACAATGTCTTCATAGGTATGAGGATCGGCAAATCGTTTGTAATCCACTTGTACACTGAGTGCGAGTCCGACTAAAACCTCGTTATCCAGTATGCCAATTTGCCCCTCGGGAAATTGCTCGATTAATCGATAGATGGTGTGTGATGGCCAAGCGCCACCTAAATCTGGGTAGGCTTCATCCATAAGCCCCTTAATTTTTGGGTAATCTTCTTGCTTCAAATTGCAAAGTGTTAATCGTGCTTTTTCGTGTGGCATGCTTCCTCCGCGAATGGTACGTCTAACAATCAGGCCTGAGTCTATTGTAGGTTAAGGGCCCATATCCGTTATTTAAAACACGCGTCATTACACAAGCTTCGGTAAAATAATCGCGTTACTCGTTCTTTAGGCAGCCATGAACTGTATTCCAGTCCCAACTCATCGAGCGGATCGGCCGCGAGTACTGCCGATTCCGTTTTATCTGTCATGATGGCATCTAAAACTCGGTTTCTTGCTCGCTCAATCAGCGCAATGTACCGCTCTAAATCGACTTTATTTCCAAGTGCACCATGTCCGGGGATCAGGGTCGTTGAGGGACCGATACGACGATGCACGGTGTACAAAGCAGCTAACAAGCCGTCCACAGAGCCACCCGAATCCACATCGACAAACGGCAAGCTCCCGGTATTGAAGTACAAGTCTCCCATGTGAACGGCATTGGCCACCGTGAAAAACACGACAGCGTCTCCATCGGTGTGCGCATGTTCAAAATGCTGAATAACGGCGTGTTCATTATTAAAATGCAGGGTTAAATCTGAACCGAAGGTTAAACGCGGTAAAACAGTGCTCCCCGCACCATGCGCGTTTTCAAGTCTCTCTCGGACGTGATGGTGCGCGACTATATGACTGCCATCTGTCGCAAATGGGGCGTTTCCGCCAGTGTGATCACCATGAAAATGAGTATTAATCACAAACTCAGGTAACCCGGGTTGAATGGTATTTATTTGGCGTTTGATGTCCTCACTCAACGCCGCAAATTGGTCATCTACGATGTAGACTCCCTCATCTCCGACGTGTACCGCAATGTTCCCGCCACGACCGAATAAAACCTGTAGGTGTGACGTTATTGTCTCCATGCGCCATACCACTTTCTCAGCAAAAACTGGCGGTGAGATTAACATGAGAAAAAACAAACACCTGACCATTCGTTCCATTTCCTTCTCCCAAGTGCATGCTGTACGTCTTGACATTCTACGAGGCTAACAACTCAATAGTTTAAAAAAGTGGCCTAAGCCACTTTTTCATTTTTACTGTTGCGTGGTTTGAATTGTCAATCGATGCTCTAATTCCCCAGGTAACAACGGCAATGTGCCTCCTGTTGCATACTCCTCAAAACCTGCGCGGTAATAGGGTGACAGTGGATGACCGCTTTGCCCTCCAGCCATGGTCATTGTGGCATTGTCCAGGTGCCCTGGTTGAGCAATAAAACGTTGTGATGCACCGAAATGCGGCATCTGTACGGCAGGCATAAACGTGTCACCAAATGCCGGCATTTTTGGCATGTCGAGTAGCTTTGATAAAAGTGGGATTTGTCTACTAAATGGATGTTGGACATGCAGCGCGTTTACCTCTCCCCAAGACCACCCTGCCATAGAAACTCCGTGTTTGGCGGTCAGGTCAGCTTTGGCTTGAACGTAACTATCCAACAACAAGGCATCCCAACTTTCGTATTGGCCAAGCCATGACTTTGGCTGCGCTTCAATCAGTTTCCACATCGCAGGTTCTAAATTTCGCTTGATAGGTTTAAGAGAGCTGCCTTGTTGTCGTAATGCAGATTCAATACTGGCAAAGGCGACATCCAACACTTTGCCTCGATAAGCTTCCACAAGCGTATAGCCTACGGAATCTGCGCAGGCACACCGTTGCCAATTCTGTAAAAAGCGAAGGTCGTCTTGGTAGGTATCAACGCCATTTGGACTCGATTGCAGCGTAGACATCAGCAATTCATGCCAAGGCGTTAAAAAACGTGCTTCATTGTCATGCTGCAAGGCATTGAAATCATCTTCGGCAAACTGTTTAGATTCAAAGAGGCGGTCACGTATTTGCATTGCCCGCGCGCCCAGCGCATAACCGCCGTCCCCAAAACGAAGGTTATCCGACAAGCCTACAACGCGTGAATTCCCCGTCCATAACCTATTACTTTGTGGGTTTAATACATATGGTCTGTCCGTTTCATTTTGCAGCCATGTCGGCGTATAGTCACGTTCTTGTACCGCGATATTGCTCGGTTCTGTGCGTTTAGGAACCGCTCCCATATTTGTCCAACCAGCATTACCTGCACGGTCAACAACCATTAAATTTTGCACTGGAATGCCGATACTTGGCGCTAACTCAATTGCTTGCTGAGCCGATTGCGCGGTTTCCAATTTCAGCAGGTTTAGGTTTACCGCATAGAGCTGATGGCCAACCCAAGAAAGGGCGTAACGTTTTCCATTAAAGGTTTCAACCGGTCCAAATTCACTCATTTCAAGGGGGAAAAAGGAGACTTGCCCTTTTGGCAGCGCGATTTCTTCTTTGATGATCTGCGTTTTTGTCTCTGTATCGAGCTCAATCCAATCAGCGGTGTCCAGATACCCATTGGTAAATCCCCAGGCGATTGCATCATTTGTCCCAACCACAATTGCAGGCGCGCCTGGCAGCGAAACACCAGTTACCTGCACCGCTTCACCATCCTGTAGATAGTTCAATTGTGCGCGGTACCAAATTGATGGAACATTTAAACTTAAATGCATGTCGTCAGATAGCATCGCCGCACCCGTTTTTGTTAACGCGCCCGTAACCGCCCAGTTATTACTGCCAATATCTAATGGCGTTTCGATATGGTGCAATGCGGTGAGTGTCTGTGATTTTAGTGTTGGCACTGGTTGATTAGACAACGCGAGCTTACTGCCATCCAAAGCGGCTTGATAGCGGCTTGGCTGCGTCAAAAATTCGCGCATTTCTGAGCCGAATTGGGTATCAAGTTCAATTAATGTTCGGTCGCGCTGAAACGTCCCTTCTTGCAAATCGAGGTACATTGCAAAAATAACCAACAAACTGTCTTCTGGTTGCCATGCTTTAATCGGTGCACCAGTCAGTAAGTACTCAAAACTTGAATAGCCCGTTTGTGCGCGACCTTCATTTGCACCTCTTGCGTATGCTGCCAAAACGGTTTGGTCGTCGACAGGCAGACTGCGCAAGATGAGCTCGCTGCGCTTTCGAAGTTGATGAAAACGCATCCGCTTATCTAAATTTACCGCCGCTTCACCAAACAACTCGCTAAGTTCGCCCGCCGCATTTCTGCGCAACAAGTCCATTTGAAAAAACCGATCTTGCCCATGCGCATACCCCAGACCATAAGCGGCATCTTGACGTGTCTTCGCCGTAATAACAGCTTGTCCTTGTACATCTCGTCCAATTTCCACATCGTGTTCAATTGCATCGCTACGCCCAGTTCCATCAAGCATCGGTAAGCTGAGAGTTAGCACTCCGTAGCACACTGCGGTGATCAACAAACCCAACGCAATCACAAGCATGACCAGCCGTTTTAACCAATTCAACATAGTTATAATTCCTATCCATGACGAAGATGATGTTTATTTTACGCGCAACAATGCCAATTAATATGACAAGACGCGGTGTTAATCTCACCTTACAGAGTGAAAATCAAATGAACAAGCTTGTTCCCAAACTGTTCCCTTTTAAGCGTAGTACAACGTACGTATACCCATCTTCTCAATATGAAATTGACCGATAACTCCATGACAGAAATATAAAAAGCATCCAAGATTAGTCTGCTGATTTACTTGAAATGGCTTTCGCTTACGTTACGGGTGAACTATAGTAAAACCATTATAGGGAATCATTATTGTTGCATGCATTTCACGTCGCCCATTTCGCCAAGGAAAGCACGTTCGCTTAGGGTCGGATTTTGGACGCTATTGGTTGTTATTGCGGTGATTGGCGTACTCGTTGACCGAGTCAATATCAACCGCCTAAAAGAAATAGCGCGAACCGATGCTTACGAAGAGGTCAATCTCTACCGTGCTAAGTTAGAGAGTCAAATTAACAGTAATCTGCAAATGGTCAGAGGCCTCGCTGTTGCTGTATCGGAAAAAGACAATCTGAATCAGGCCAATTTCACTAAAATCGCGGCACCTCTTTTTGATCACAGCCAAATTTTACGGAACATCGGTGCCGCACCAAATATGGTCATCACGTGGATGTATCCCCTGAAAGGGAATGAAAAAGCAATTGGACTTGATTATAACAACGTGCCATTACAGCGAGAGGCCGCCCTTCAAGCCAAGAACTCCAAATCCATCGTCCTTGCAGGTCCTCTAAAACTCGTCCAAGGCGGTGAGGCGCTCATCGCTAGAGTCCCAGTGTATGAAACCGAATCTAATCAGTTTTGGGGATTATTATCTGTCGTTATCGACATTGAAAAACTCTACAACGCCGTTGATCTTCAGACACTGCAGGACCGATTTTATGTTGGTTTACGCAAAATCGACAATACCAATAACGACGACCAAGGCTTTTTCCTAGGGTCGACGAATTTGCTTAACAAAGATGCCCTTGTCTTGAAAATTAATTTACCAAATCAACAAGATTGGGAACTCTACGCTTACCCAAAAGCCGGCTGGCAAGCGGATAGCGCGTCGCTGTGGCCATTTCGTTTAACGCTCCTGACGTTTTTGTGTTTATTTACCGGCGCGTTTGTATTTCTTAATCGCATTATTAAGCAGATCCAAGACAATGAACAACACCTCAATACCATGAGCCATCTCGCGGAGGTGGGAGCTTGGTCAGTTGATATGCGCACGCAGGAAGTATTTTGTTCTGAAGTCACTAAAGCCATTTTTGAAACACCGTCAAACTTTCAACCAGGTTGGCTTAACAGTGTCGATTTTTTTGAACAAGGGTTACATCGCCGCCGCATTCAAGAGTTTATGGACCGCGCCATCAAGCATGCACAACCGTTTGAAGATGAATTCCTAATTACAACAGACAAAGGAAATATGCGTTGGATCTCGATAAAAGCCTTTCCTCGCGTAGAGAAGGGACGTACTGTCGAAGTGGTTGGCTCTTTGCAAAATATCGATGTGCGCAAGAAAATCGAATTAGAACATGACAAAATTGCTCGACATAACGAATTACTCGCACGTATCACAACGCATGAAGCGCTACTTGGCAACCAGCTCGATCTCGCCCATCAACTCATAACCGATGCGGTGTGCAGCGGCCTTGCTGCTGCGCGCTCAACAGTCTGGTTATTTGATGAAAACAAACAACATTTGATCCCCACGGCCTTTAGCCATACCAAAGCGAAGGCCTGGGAGCAGTTTCCACCGTGGCGTGCCAATACGCTTAAAAAATTGTTTGAAACGATTGAGAAAGAAGAACTTATCGCGCTTCCTGATGCCCGTAAAAATGCCATATCTGAACCACTAGTAGAACACTATCTTACCCCCTTTGAGATCCAATCACTGTATATCAGCCCCATCGTTCATCATGGCAAAGCCGTAGGGATTTTGAATGTCGAGTACAATGTACCAAACCCGAATTGGACGCCAAGTGATACTCGATTCATTAAGGCATTGGCGGTTGTACTCGGGAGTTTATACGCGAATAAAGAAACGCTGAAATCGAAACAATTGGCGCTCGTTCAAAAGGAACTCGCCGAGCAATCAGCAAAAATGAAAGCGGAATTTTTAGCAAGTATGAGCCATGAAATCCGTACGCCAATGAATGGCATTTTGGGGATGATGACCGTATTACAACAAACCGAACTGACTTCTTCACAACGCCATCAAATTCATCTAGCTCAAAGTTCGGCTGAATCTCTGTTGACGATTATTAATGACATTCTCGACTTTTCGAAAATCGAAGCGGGTAAAGTAGAAATCGATCATGTGGAGGTGGATCTCGTTTCGCTTCTCAGTGAAACAATTGAATCTTTTGCGTTGAAAGCCGAAGAAAAACAAACCTTATTGGAGTTCGATTGCCGCAACTTGCAAATCGCCCAAGCGAAAACCGACCCACATCGATTACGCCAAGTCCTCAATAACTTGTTAAGTAATGCCGTCAAATTTACGGAACAAGGGAAAATTATCCTTACGTGTTACAGCGAACAAAATGCCGATGAAACACGTTTATGGTGCAGTGTAGAAGACACCGGAATTGGTATTGCCAAAGAAAAGCTGGCCACTATTTTTGATTCGTTCACCCAAGCCGATAGCTCGACTACGCGAAAATACGGGGGAACAGGACTTGGGCTTTCAATCGCCAGTCAATTGTGTGAGCTGCTTGGCGGATCACTCAGTGCTTACAGCAAGTTAAACATTGGTAGCACATTCACGTTTTACATCGTGCTAAAAGAACCTGTCGCGATAGAACCTATCGACAATGATGCGCTTGAACTCGTCTTGCTTGTTCCTGATCATGTCGCCACAACGTCCGTGCGCCACGTGCTTGCTCCTTGGCACATTAAAACTGCCCTTTATCATGACGTAACACACCTACTACAGCATTTACAAGCCAATCCAACGTCTCAATCACTGCTAATCCTCGACCCCGTTATGTTAATCGAGTCACAAGACACTGCATCGCTGAAACACACTATTACCTCCCGTCAATTAGCGTTTGCAAAAATCTCAACCTCGGCACATAGCCAAGCGTTACTCTGGCCAGATCTAAAACCTGCCTTAGACATGCTTTATCCACTCACACCAGCAAACGCGCTCATGTTGTACCACGGTGAACCTGAGTTACAAGCTCAGTCGAACAGCGTGTTGCATGGACACGTGCTGCTAGTCGAAGACAACAAGGTCAATCAAATCGTTGCCACCAGCTTACTGACCAAAATGGGCTTAACGGTGAGTGTGGTAGAACACGGTGTGGCGGCACTACAAATAATGGCGGCGGACCCGTCATTTGATTTAGTGCTAATGGATTGCCAAATGCCCGAGATGGATGGTTACGAAGCAACGTCTCGGATTCGCCGCGGCGAAGCCGGTGAACATGCTAAATCGATTGCAATCATCGCCTTGACGGCGAATGCTATGGTGGGCGATAAAGAAAAATGTTTGGCTGCTGGCATGGACGCGTATTTAAGTAAACCGCTGCAGTTTGATTCCTTGAAAGCCGCGATCGCCCAATGGATTCGCCAAGCATCGACCGTTAGTCCAACTAGAATAACAACCAATTCATAGAGGTATATTGAATATGGAACTCAATCAACTCGAACAGCGCATTCTTGGATGTCTCATTGAAAAGTCCATCACCACACCGGATATTTATCCACTATCTTTAAATGCGCTCACCACCGCTTGCAATCAAAAAACCAATCGCGAACCGGTACTCAATGTTAGTGAACAGGCGGTGTTAGACACACTGGACGGATTAATTGACCAGCGTTTAGTCGTCGTAGAGTCCGTTGGTAGTCGCGTCCAAAAATACCGCCAGCGTCTATGCCAAGGCGAGTTTGCAAAATTATCACTGACGAATCAGCAGGTCGCCATTCTTTGTTTGTTGTTTCTCCGTGGGGCGCAAACGCCAGGCGAGCTGCGCACGCGAAGTACACGCCTAGCTGAATTTAAGGATGTGCAGCAGGTAGAAAGCGAATTGAATAATTTAATTTCAGCGGGTCACGCTCAACTGTTAGATAAAGCACCTGGCCAACGTGAAGCCCGTTATGCTCACACGTTAAGTAGTGATGTATACGTGGGCGTTAGTGAAATGCCGACCGCGGGGCATATGGAGATTTCGAGTACGCACGAGATTGAAGCGTTACTGCGTGAAATTGAGGAAGTTAAAGCCGAATTGCGACAAATTAAGCAGCATTTGGGTCTTTAATTTCATCGTTAATATCCACATAATAACAAAAAACATTATGGCAAAGAGGAGCCACCATGCGTGCTGCTATTTTGGCTGAAATGAAAGTTCAGCCTGAGATCAACGTTGCATTCGAGGTCGAAAGACGTGTTCAATTTATCAAGCAACGACTCACTTCATCAGGTTGCAGAACCTTAGTGCTTGGGATCAGCGGTGGTGTCGATTCATCAACGTGTGGTCGTCTTTGCCAACTTGCCGTCAATGAACTGAATGCCACACAAGCTGATGTGCATTATCAATTCATAGCAATGCGTTTGCCGTACGGTGTGCAAGCGGATGAAGACGAGGCACAACTTGCGGTCGACTTTATCCAACCAAGTCAACGCCTAACCGTCAACATCAAGCCTGCTGCTGATGCTATGCATGAACAAGCGCTTGCCGCGATGGCCGGAGGACAACTCTCGCTGCCTGCTGAGCACCTAGTGGATTTCATTAAAGGCAATGTGAAAGCGCGTCAACGCATGGTCGCGCAATATGAAATTGCTGGCCTTACGCAAGGCCTCGTGGTTGGAACGGATCACAGTGCAGAAAACATCACCGGTTTTTACACGAAATTTGGTGACGGTGCATGTGACTTAGCGCCACTCTTTGGTCTGTCTAAGCGTCAAGTCCGCGCACTGGCTGCTCACCTTGGCGCTCCCGCAAGCTTAGTGCACAAAACGCCGACCGCTGATTTAGAAGACAATCGACCTGGGCTTGCTGACGAGGATGCACTGGGTCTGAGCTATGACCAAATTGACGATTTCCTTGAAGGCAAAGACGTACCAGATTACGTGACCGAAAAATTGGTTGCGATATACCTACGCACACAACACAAACGTCAGCCAATTCCAACGATCTATGACGAGCAATAGTGCTGAATAGTGCTGTCGTCTTAGTTGACTGAAACAAAAAGCACCCTAGGGTGCTTTTTGTTTTTTTGTGTCACGTCGCTTTTGTTGCATGGGATTAGAATGATCGATATAACTCATAGCTGGTAAAACCAACTTCAAGTGAGATGAGCACAAGCAGAAAACTAACTAAGCTCCCTACTTTTAGCTTTGCACATACGTAGGCACCCAATGGGGCACCAATCACCACAACAGGGATTGCTGCAAATAAATAGGCACTAATTTCCGTGGTAATCGTTTGTAAATACAGGGCATTGAGAACACTCCCCACTATCGAAGTAAACGCCATAATGACCACCGATGTAGCCGTTGCGCGTTTAACGTCTGCTTGATAGGCCAAAACCAACAGTGCGAAGATAGCAATGTCAGCACCAGAGCCGACTAAACCACTAGCAATACCTCCAAACCCCGCAACCAGCATAAATCGAAGTGGTTTTGGGTCAATTCGCACATGATCGGGTAAATGATGAGCCTTTCGCCACCAGCGATAGATAAGCGTAATCGCAAAGCAAAGCAGTAGCACACTAAAAATACTTTTGGTCAGCAATCTCGGTGCATGAGGCGCGATGAATAATAAACTGCCTATCACGCCCAGTGTCGCCATAGGTAACGCCATTAGTACCACATTTCCATAGACAGGGATCCGCCGACATAAAATCGTGATCGTCGCTGCAGTCATTCCAAAACTTTGAATAGCCAAAGAAAATACTTTGGCTGTTGCTGGGTCGATGTGAAGCAACTTGGTCATGACAGGGAACGCAACCGCGCCTCCACCCAACGCCGTACCACCGGCAACGAAGGAACCAAATGCCATGGTCAGCGCAATTTCCCATTCATGGGCAATACTTAATAACGCACTTTGCAACCCTTGGTGAAAAACCAGCGTGCTATAAACCACAACAATTAACCAAAGCGGCAACCAACTCAGTGAAAAAATGGGGTGAACTACGTAGCGTTTCACACTAACCTCTGTAGTAACAACAGTGGAAAATAGAGAAGTGATCGCTCGCTCAATTCTCATCGTAAAGGCTGAAACATGTTAGCGGTTTGCGTTATAGTTAGCCAAGCACTTTATTAGGATGGAAAATAAATACCCATGAGTTCACCTGTTTTGATCACAGGGGGCGCACAGCGAATTGGACTTGCGCTTGCCCAACACCTCATTGCTGAGCATGTTCCAGTCATCGTAACCTATCGAACTCGACACGAGGCCATCGATACTCTTGAAGCTGCTGGCGCTATATGTTTACTCGCGGATATTCGTACTGATGCGGACATCGAGCAATTGATTGGTCAAGTTAAACAACATTGCACCTCGCTTCGAGCGATTGTCCACAATGCCTCAAGCTGGGATTGCGAAGAACTGAATTCGGACTGGACGACACTGTTTGATAACATGATGCGGATTCACGCCAAATTACCTTATTTGCTGAATTTAGGGCTTGTGGATTACCTAGAAGCACATAATGGCATCGCGGACATCATCCATATCACCGATTATGTCGTCGAGAAAGGCAGCCCAAAACACATCGCATATGCAGCCAGTAAAGCGGCGCTTGATAACATGACTCGCTCGTTCAGTGCGCGCTTCGCACCAAAGATAAAAGTGAACGCGATTGCGCCTTCACTGATCATTTTTAACGAACACGATACGCCGGATTACAAAGCGAAAACCTTGAAGAAATCGTTGATGGGCATCGAACCGGGATGCCAAGAAGTCATCAACAGCATAGAACTGATTCTGAATAGTCGTTACATCACTGGGCGCAGTATCCCCGTAGATGGTGGCCGACACTTAAAATAAGTAAGAGACGAACAAATGCATAATGAACTAAAAGAAAGTTACAAAGCCATTATTGAAGCCGTTGGTGAAGACCCAACTCGTGAAGGCTTGTTAGATACGCCAAAACGCGCAGCAAAGGCCATGGAATATTTAACCAAAGGCTATCGCCAAACCCTAGAAGAGATAACCAACAATGCGGTATTCACCAGTGACGCCGATGACATGGTCGTGATCCAAGACATTGAGCTGTATTCAATGTGTGAACACCATTTACTGCCTTTCGTTGGTCGTTGCCATATCGCGTATATTCCGAATGGCAAAGTACTTGGCTTGTCTAAATTTGCACGCATCGTTGATATGTTTGCACGACGTTTCCAAATTCAAGAACAGTTAACACATCAAATTGCCAAAGCCGTTGAAGAAGTGACTGGCGCTAAAGGTGTCGGCGTAATTATCGAAGCGAAACACATGTGCATGATGATGCGAGGCGTAGAAAAACAGAATTCGCAAATGCGTACATCGGTCATGCTCGGTAACTTCAGAGATGATCCTAAAACACGAAATGAGTTTTTGTTGCTAGTTAAACGCTAAGGAATGCGGATGCAAAACGCCATTATAAACATCACTAATTTGCGCTTGAGAACGTATATTGGGTTCAACCCTGACGAGCGCGAAAAAAAGCAAGACGTGGTGATCAATATCGAGATTCATTATCCCGCCGATTATGAATGCGTCAGTGCTGATGAGGTATCACACGCGCTCAATTACAAGACGGTGACCAAAGCCGTCATTGCGCTCGTCGAAGATGGTCACTTCTTGCTTTTGGAAAAGTTAGTTGCCGATATTTTATCAAAATGCAACGTTCACCCAAGTGTGACTTATGCACGAGTACGTGTTGATAAGCCGCACGCATTACGTTTTGCCGATTCCGTGTCTCTCACCTTAGATTGGACACGAAAGGGATAGTGTTATGTCGCTACGTGAAGTGCAAACCACAGCACCAGCGCGTAGCGAATACCCTTGCCGATACTCACTAACGTGATAAACCACCAAAACGGTAAACGCATTACCCCCGCAAACAACGTAAGCGGATCACCGACTATCGGCAACCACGCAAAGAGCAAAGACCACTTACCAAAGCGTTGAAATTGTTGCCCTGCTTTCATGAGTTGAGTTTCATTCACTGGAAACCACTTCGCACGTTTAAAACGCTGAACTTGTACACCCAAGACGTAGTTCACAACACTCCCCAGCACATTACCAAGCGTGGCAGATAACCACAACAAACCACTTAAATACCCTTGATTTACCAGCACGCCAAAGAGAATCTCAGAAGACCCTGGCAGCAGCGTTGCGGACAGTAATGCACTTAAAAATAACGAAAAATAACTCATCTTGAACAGTTGCTTTCGCGCACCAAATGCGCCTTAATGGAACTCAAAAGGAGGCACTATGTTATCACGAATTCTAACCCTCGGCTTGATAGGCCTGATGTTTTGCACGACCGCCTGCAGCAGCACCCCACCTCACCCAAAAGGTTATGAAACCTATGTAGCAAAAGGTGATAAATTCAAAGACATGGCACTTACCTCCATTCAAGGTGACACGGTGTCATTTGCCCAAAACAAGAAAAAACTCATCGTGTTGTTTGCTACGTGGTGTTCTGATTCCAAGCGCACATTGCGTGAACTAAAAGCTTCACCGCTGATAAGTGACCCCGCACTCGAGATTATTGCGATAGGCAGAGAAGAATCAACGGCGAGCCTCACTGAATTTAAAGACAGTTTTGGTGTACCATTTACGCTCGTTGCCGATCCAGACAAAGCGATTTATTCTCATTACGCCAATAAAGGGATACCTCGGCTCATTTTACTTGATGAACAAAATCGCGTAATTGACACATGGATAGGCGAAACTCCAGATACGGTCTCTCAAATTAAGTGGTAATCATGGAAACCAGCGCGCTTCAAATTCTCACCATGGCAAAAGTCATCCAAACGGCAGTTGCACCTGTATTTCTTATCACTGGAATCGCGGCGACACTTGGTGTACTTTCTAACCGCTTAGCTCGTATTGTGGACCGTGCACGGTTACTGGATAAACGTATTAAACGTCTACAAGATGAAGCGGAAATGCAAGAGTTGCAGCGCGAAATGCGCGCGCTCTTAAAACGGTCTCGTTTTATTCACGTCGCGTTTAGCGCCAGTGTTTTAAGTGCCTTGCTGGTATGTTCGGTGGTAATGATGCTATTTATCTCCCATCTTCACACGATGGATTTGGGGATAACGATTGCCAGCTGTTTTATTGCCGCCATGGCACTGCTTATTGCGGCATTTTTTGCCCTACTAGGGGAAATTTTCCTTGCCACTCGTAGTATGAGGCGAGGCATGATATTTGCCGATTTTACACAAGATTAAATTGTAATTTTTTAGAATACTAACTGAAGGATCTCATCATGAAAAAAGTGCTTATCGCAGCCGTTCTTACGGTTTTATCTACTGGAGCGGCCTCTGCTAACTCTCTGTTTGAAAAACCTGAAGATGCGATTGATTATCGTAAAGCCTCATTTCAATTATTGCGTTACCAAATCGGTGACATGGGCGACATGTTGAAAGGCAAAGTGCCTTTTGATGCAGAGCGTTTCAAAGCACGCGCGCATAACGCTGCACGTCTATCAACAATGCCTTGGGAGGCGTTTGCCGAGGGCACGGATAAAGGTGACACTGATGCCTTGCCAGCAGTATGGAGCGACCGCGTGACGTTTGATAAGAAAGCGGCAGATTTTGCGCAGTATGCACAAGCGCTTGCTGACGCAGCAGACACAGGTGATCAAGGTGCTATCAAAAAAGCGTTCGGCAACTGGGCCAAAGGTTGCAAAGATTGCCATAAGAGTTTTAAAGAATAATCAACAATTGTAAAAAGGGGTGAATTCCCCTTTTTCTTTTTTTAATGCATATTAATTACTCATACTTTCCGCATTCTTAAAATATTTTTTACCATTATTCGAAATAAAATTGGTTAAATTTTTACCTACATATAGCTTTCCTATGTAACTTTTTTGTAATATCCCCGCCGTACACTATCGACCCATTTTTGGGTAAAAAAACACGGGAAAATAAAAAAATGTTAAAAACAACACTTAAGCCTTTGGCTTGGAGTATGGCGCTTGCCACGCTTCCTGCCTCTGCAAACTTACTCATTTCCGAGTACGTTGAAGGCTCATCAAATAACAAAGCTATTGAGATCTACAACAACGGCACTGACGCGGTTGATTTGACTCAATACCAACTGCAATTTTTCTTCAATGGTAATACTGCAGCAGGTAACACAATTGCACTGGAAGGCCAACTTGCGGCAAACCAAACTTATGTCATTGTGGACAATGACTCTGCGCCTGCGCTATTAGAAAAAGCACAACTAATCAATTCAGGTTCTTGGTTTAACGGTGATGACGCCATTGCGATTATGCAAGGTGATACGGTTATCGATAGCCTTGGCAAACGTGGCGAAGATCCAGGTAGCTACTGGATGGTTAATGGCGTAAAAACGCAAAACCAAACGTTACGCCGCAATAAAGCCTCTGCACCTCGTACTGACATCGATGGTACATTTGACCCAAGTGCTGACTGGGCACAATTCGACATCGATGATTTCTCAAACATCGGTCAGCATGAGGGCTCTACAACCACAGAACCGCCAGTCGAGCCTCCAGTAGAGCCACCTGTCGAACCGCTTGTATGTGGTGCAGAAGCGACGGCAATTCACACCATCCAAGGTGCAGGCAGCGCAAGCCCACTGAAAGATCAAATCGTGATTGTTGAAGCCGTGGTAACGTCGGACCTTCAAGGCGACAACCAATTGAAAGGTTTCTTCATGCAACATCCTCAGTCTGAGCAGGATGGCGATGCGTTAACCTCTGAAGGTATTTTCGTTTATTACACAGGTACCGATGTCAACGTGGGTGATCGCGTACGTGTGCGTGCGAAAGTACAAGAATATTATGACATGACTCAACTTGGTGACATTGAAGCACTAGAAGTGTGTGGTAGTGGCTCAATTGCGCCCACACTCCTGACATTGCCAACGGATAGCCTTGAACCAGTAGAAGGCATGCTTGTTACTATAAATCAATCACTTAAAGTGGTTGATACATACGGATTAGCACGTTACGGCGAAGTGGCACTTGCGACAGAACGTTTATACCAAAGCACGCAAGTGGCGCTTCCAGGTGATGCCGCTCGTGCAATTGAAGCCGCAAATAAAACGAAAGAAATCGTACTTGATGACGGTTCGACAAAACAAAATTTAGAACCGATTCGTTACCCAGCACCAGGACTTGATGCATACAATACGCTGCGTTTAGGTGATACAGCAGATAACCTTGAAGGCGTAATCACTTACGGCTTCAGCAAATACCGTTTACACCCAACCGTTGAGCCAATTTTCACCAACACCAACCCTCGTACTGAGGCACCAGTTGTTGAAACTCGTGGTGACTTACGTATCGCTTCATTCAACGTATTGAACTATTTTAATGGTGATGGTCAAGGCGCAGGCTTCCCAACAAGCCGTGGTGCATCCAGTGAAGAAGAGTTTGCACGTCAAAAAGCGAAAATCGTTGCAGCAATTACAGCCTTGGACGCCGATGTCATCGGCTTACTTGAAATCGAAAACGATGGTTTCTCTGATCTCAGCGCGATTGCGGATCTTGTGACGGCATTGAATGCGCAAAGCACAGACACCTATCAATTTGTAAATTTCAACGCGGAAAAAATTGGTGGCGATGCAATTACCTCTGCACTTATCTATCGTGCAAACAAAGTCGCTGAAGTTGGTACGCCTGCGTTTACCGAAATGGTACCGTTTGATTATGGTAATCGCCCACCAGTCGTACAAACGTTCAAAGTAACGAATACGGAAGAAGTCTTCACGATGGCTGTTGCGCACCTTCGTTCAAAAGGAAGCTGTACAAAAGCGACGGATGGCGACAAAGACACCGGAGATGGTCAAGGCTGTTGGAGCGTAACTCGTACAACCGCGGCAAATACGCTGGCGGATTGGTTAGCGACAAATCCAACGGGTGTTGAAGACACCGATACAATTGTAGTTGGTGACTTAAACTCTTATGCAATGGAAGACCCACTTCGTGCATTTGCGGATAAAGGCTTAAAGTCAGTTGTAGAACAACTTGATGGTAATACACAAGGTTACTCATACAACTACGCGGCACGTATCGGTAGCCTTGACCATGCACTAGCGTCTGACTCAATGATGGAAAAAGTCGTTGCAGCAACGCACTGGTCAATCAATGCGGACGAGCCTGTTGCTCTTGATTACAACACAGAATATAAATCTGACGCCTTGAAAGCGAGCCTCTATGCAGACAACGCTTACCGAGCTTCCGATCACGACCCTGTTGTTGTTGAACTGAACACCACACCACCTACGCCAGAGCCTCAAGTATGGAGCGGTGAGTTTACAAATGTAGGTGGTTGGTTCTGGCCTAAGAACTTCAAGATCGACGTGCCAGAAGGCTACCAGAATCTCAAGATTGAAGTCACTGGTGGTTGGGGTGATGCTAACTTGAAAGTAAAACAAGGTAGCGCACCAAGCTTATTCCGTTATGACTGTCTATCTGCGAAATTCGGTAACGTAGACGTGTGTGAATTTACTGAGCCAAAAGCAGGTAAATGGTTTATCCAAGTATCAGGTTACTTACCATTCGGTAACGTAACCGTGAAATACAGTGCGGTAAAACCATAATTAATACCGTTAGGTATAACATGTAGGCGGTGTTTACACCGCCTTTTCTTTACGCGCCTGACGAACTAAAGTCCCAAGGGTTCGAGCCGCGTTCTCCACTTCAGCCGTCCATGGAATGCCAAAGCTTAAGCGCACACAATTCTGGTATTTTTGCCCTGCGCTAAACAGACTGCCCGGTGTCAAACTGATGCCATTCTCCAGTGCTAAATGAAACAGCCGAGTGCCATCATAGTGCTTGCCTAAGTCGAGCCAAAACACACAGCCACCTTGCGGATCACTAATTAAAACATCGGCAGGAAAAGTTTCGGTAAGCACCTGTCGCATTTTATTTTTATTGCTCAATAACCGTTGCCGCAGCAATTTGAGGTGGCGATCAAACTCCCCACTGGCAAGATAGTCAGCCAATACCCATTGATTCATGAGCGAAGAAGAACAACTCAACGCGCGCTTAATACGTCGCGCTTTTTCTGCATAAGGTCCAGCAACCAACCACCCGATCCGGTAGCTGGGTGCAGCCGTTTTGGAAAAAGATGCACACGTTAAGACGCGTTCTGGTTTGGCGTATTTCATCGCGGGTAATCCACGCGCCGAACCAAAGTGCAGATCGCCATAAACATCATCTTCAATCAGCGTTACTTGAAAACGGTCCAGCAAGTGCACGAGTTGTTCCCGCTTATGTTCCGGCATACAACTCCCTAATGGATTGTTTATGCTCGTCGAAAATAAGCAAGCCTTAATAGGATGTTTTTCAAGTGCTTGCTCTAAATCGGACAACCATACGCCTTCTTCAGGGCAGAGCGGGATCTCAATCGCTTTGAGCCCCAAGTTTTCAACCAGCTCAACGATGCCAAAATAACAAGGTGATTCAATCGCTACCACGTCCCCGGGGTTGGTGACACACTGCAATGCGATGGCAAGCGCCTCTTGCGCGCCATTGGTGATCACCATTTCATTTTGCTCAACCAACACACCCATGTCTAAGTAGCGATGCACGATTTGCTTTTTGAGTGCAGCCAGTCCATCCATCGCACCATAGTTGATGGCGCGTTGTCCGGCTTGCTGCATCGCTTTGCGCATGAGTTTTGCCAACATTTTATCGGTACTGGCAACGGCAACTGGGTTTGCGATCCCAAACGGGATCATGTCAGGTGCATGTATGGCTTGATACACTTGCTCTATCAAACCTTGCTTGTTGACTTGTAAGGGTTTATTAACCAGTTTGGCTTTTTTAGGCTGTACGGCATTTCTGGATTTTGCCACAAGGAAATAGCCGGATTTTTCACGCGCGACAATCTTTCCTTGTAACTCTAAAGCTTGATAAGCCTGCTTCACCGTGGGAATGCTGACACGTAAACTAGTCGCTAGGATACGCAGCGATGGAAGCTTATCCCCTGGTTGCAACGTCCCTTGTTCAGACATCGTTTGAATTAAGTTGATGACTTGCTGGTATAAATACCCTTTCTCATCCCGTCCAATCGCCAAACTCATCTCGACCTCTCATCTGTATAGGTTGAAAATCCATAATTCTGTATATGGTATATACAGATTATTTACTTAAACTAACCAATAACCAGACCAGAAGCAAATGGTAAGTTGATACTTACCAACTCAACCGAGAAGACACCATGAAAAATGCAGTACTTTATCTCACCACCGTATTAATTTGGGGTTCCACGTGGCTCGCCATTGAATTCCAGTTAGGAGAAGTTAACGAAGTGGTCAGTTTATTCTATCGTTTTTCAATAGCTGCGGCCTGTATGTGGGCGTTCGTTGTTGTGAAAAAATTACCAATGCGTTTTAGTTTAGTCGACCATGGTTATTTCATGTTGTTGGCATTGGGCAACTTCGGTTTGAACTACCTATTCCTATATTGGGCTCAAGGCTATTTGACGTCAGCCATGGCATCTATTGCGTTTTCATTGTTGTTGGTCTTTAACATTCTCAATACCAAATTGTTTTTCAAGAAACCCATCGCAAAACGCATCTATTTTGGTGCTGGTATTGGTGTGCTCGGTATTGTGAGCTTGTTCTGGCATGATCTGAAAACGTTCGATTTAGAAAATGGTGCGCTAGTCGGTCTTTTACTCGCCTTGGTCGGAACCGTATGCGCTTCGTTAGGTAACATGGTCAGTGTACGCAATTCCAATGCGCAAATTGGCGTGTTACAAGGAAACGCATGGGGCATGTTATATAGCGGTCTACTTCTGGGATTGTACGTCCTAATCAGCGGAGAGTCGTTCGTCGTGCACGCACAAAGTAGCTACTGGTTATCGCTTGGTTACTTAGCCATATTTGGCACGGTAATAGCCTTTGCATGCTATTTCCATCTGCTTAAAGGTATTGGCCCTGAAAAAGCCAGTTACGTCATTGTTCTGTTTCCATTCGTAGCCGTGACCTTAAGCACGTTATTTGAGGGCTTCGAGTGGCAGAGTCATACGTTTCTTGGGTTTTCGCTCGTATTGATCGGTAATGCCCTTGTCCTAACGCCCATTGAACGTATCAAAGCGCATTTTCATCCTCTTTCCCCAGTAGCAAGGTAATCCTTGCTCAAAAAAGGTGCAAAGGACTGCGCCTTTTCACCTTCACTCTGTTAGAAGGAACACGAGAGTTACAACACGGCTAACAACAGTTTTTCTGAGAGACACTCAAACGTTGCTGGCGTCACCCCAACCAACTCACCATCGGCCTCAATTGGTAACCCAACAGTGTGCACGGTAATCGACTCGCTGTTCCACGTTTCCACAAATGGGAGCGATGTATGGCACTGCAACAGCATGCCGACAAACGACACCACACGTTGCCAACCTTTACACCCTTTAAACACTAGCAGCTCAAACTGTCCATCTTGGCTATCGTTGTTCGGAGCGGGGCACAGACCCGCCGCAAAATAGCGCCCGTTTGCCACCACTAACATCATGGTTGGTAAGGCTTGACGATTGTCCAGTTCAAGTAACACGCCTGCGAAGCGGAAAAGCTGGCTTAAGCCGGCTGTAACATAACTTAGGGGGTGACGCGTGTTTTTAACGCAAAGGGCTTCGACTACCGCAGCATTAAAGCCAACGCCACCAATGTTATGAAAATAGCGTCCGCCGACTTTTCCGAGATCCATTCGTTGTGTCTTGTGGCTGAACACCGTGTCGCGCCACTGCGCTTGAGAAAAAGGAAACTGCCTAGCGAAATCATTTCCCGTGCCTGCGGGCAGTAAAGCGAGGCGACAGGGCATTTCTACCGTCGCATTTACCACCAAATGCAATGTCCCATCACCGCCAATCACAATAACTTGGGTCACTGTGTTAGCAAGTAAGCGAATGGCTCGACAATCCGTTTCAAATTCTCCCGTTGTGGCATACCACTGCCAGATGATTTGGTGTTTTTGTTCTTGTGTTTTTAACCACTGGAGGTGTTTTTTTGCTTGGCGACCACCGTTGGGTTTATACACCACTAAAAATTCTGCCATTATACAAATACAACTAATATGAATAATTAATCAAAAAACCTGCATACCGAAATAAAAAACAACAAAAACCGCTATAAACAAAGGCAAAACACTGAATCAATCTTGCATATTCTTTGATATTTCATTCTGAATGAAAGATTAATCGGATAAATTTAACTAATCCGATAGGGCCAATATTTATCGTTTTATTTTTCGACAATCTGCATGCAAAATAAGCACCGTACTCAACCACACTTTGCAGGAGAAGACAATGCTTAATGGCGCAGGTGCATGTTGCAACCCAAGCACACACCTTTACACAGCAACAACAGTAAAACCATCGTTTACTTGGTCAACGCTGTTCAACCAAGTTGGCAAAATGCTGCTAAGTAATCTTGCAATCGGATGTCGTTCCCAACCAAACGACATCCTTGCAATCTTTTTTACGACATCCTTGCAATCTTTTTTACCTGCCTCGATTTCTTCTAAATACACCCCAAAATCGAAAAATTTTCTTAAACCTTTCAATATTCGTCTAATTTTTAGGCAAACAGTTCAATAAACTGTTTACATAGCGAATTTCGCTCAGTATTATTCTGCTCCATGGAGAGATGGCTGAGTGGTTGAAAGCACCGGTCTTGAAAACCGGCATACGTTAATAGCGTATCTAGGGTTCAAATCCCTATCTCTCCGCCACTTTTAAAGTTTTGTTGCGGTGAGATGGCCGAGAGGCTGAAGGCGCTCCCCTGCTAAGGGAGTATAGGGTTTGTAGCCCTATCGAGGGTTCGAATCCCTCTTTCACCGCCATTTCTTGTAGAAAAACCGCTTAGTTAAGCGGTTTTTTTATGTCTGAAATTTGCCCTTTAGTAAACAGCAAATGCCGTCTCCCTCAAACTCTATCTTACCTGTCTCAGCAATTCTCGCTAAAAGGAACATTGCTTTACTATTCTTATAACCTCTTGTAATACTTTAATTAGCCCTACATCAATTTGCCTAACGGCTCCGAACACGAAGCCATCAAGAAGGTAAGCTATGACACACGGATTGAGCTTTGAAGCACTCGCGAAGTTTTATGATCTCTCTTCAGATTTATTTTGCATTGCCAGCATTGATGGAAAAACCATCAGTGTAAACAAAGCCTTTGTGAAAATGCTCGGGTTTGAGAAAGCCTTTTTCTATCGTACGTCCTTGCTGACTCTTATACACCCCGACGATGTAGAATTCACACAGCAGACGCTTCGCTCTTTACTCAACAGCAAAAGCATTGTCCGGATAAACAATCGTTTTCGCACCAATGCAGGGCAATATTTGTTGCTGGCATGGCGCATTGTGTATGACCCATCGAGTCAACGTATTTACGCAACAGCGCGCGATCTTACCGACGAATTTAACGCCAAAAACCAACACTACCAGCTACAAAACGCGTTGCTAGAACAAACGATCATTTCGCAAACCGACCGCATGGGTATCATTACGGATGTCAACGAGAAGTTCTGCCACATCAGCGGCTATGCCTATGACGAATTGGTGGGTCAATCGCATCGCATTATTAACTCAGGTATGCACTCAAAACATTTTTTCAAATTAATGTGGCAAACCATTTCGAAAGGTGAAATTTGGGAAGGTACGATTACCAATCGAAAGAAAGACGGAAACTTGTATTACGTGCGCAGCATTATTGTGCCGATGAAAAATCACAACAAAGAGATCACCCACTATGTGTCCATCCGCCAAGACATCACTGATAGCATCGTAAACCAAGTTGAACTGACCAAAACACTGAAGATACTGAACGAAACCAGTGCAATTGCCAAAGTCGGTGGTTGGGAGTTAAAAGTGGCCACGGGCGAGCTCTTTTGGACTGAAGAGACCTTCAAAATTCTCGAAGTAGAACAACGCGATGGCTACTCTCCAACACTGCCCGAAGGCATTCAACTTTATGTCGCGCAACACCAACCCATTATCGAAAACGCCGTTTATCAGGCGATGCATCATGGAATTCCCTACGAATTAGAATTGCTAGCACTTACAGCCAAAGGTAATGAGCGCTGGGTGTTCACCAATGGCAAAGCGAATTACATTGACGGTTCGATTTACTCGATTTCAGGCACTATACAAGATATTCATGATAAGAAACTCGCCGAACAAAACCTCGCGATTGAGAAACAACGCTCTATTCAAAATTCCAAGTTAGCGTCATTAGGCGAGCTTGCGGCAAGCATTGCCCATGAAATCAACAACCCACTTGGGATCATCTCAGGTAGTGCTCAACTCCTAGAATTAGAAAGGGTGAATCAACAACCCGATGCGGTTTTACAAAAAGCCGCCACCATTTTGAAATCCACGCAACGCATAGAACACATTACACAAAGCTTAAAACGCTTTGCCCGCACCAGTTTTGATGACATGAATAGTCAAACCTACGTGGAGAAACTCTTGCAAGAGGCGCTCTCCCTGACTAAACCTAATATTAGACGCCATCTGGTTAACTTAGAGGTATCCGGTTCCTCTCAGCATTTAATTCGTTGTAATGAAATTGAGATTGAGCAGGTGTTTATCAATCTGATCAATAACGCGGTAGATGCAGTCAAGGCGCTGGAGACACGTTGGATCCAAATTAGGGTTAGCGATGAACACAATCACGTAGCGGTGGAAGTGGTGGATTCTGGACGCGGAATTGACCGTCATGCGCGCGATAAACTTTTTCAACCCTTCTTTACCACAAAACCCAAAGGTGAAGGAACTGGACTTGGTTTATCTATCTGCCGTGAAATTTGCGAACGGCACAATGCTCAGCTATACCTCAACGAACAAAGCAAGCATACGTGTTTCGCGCTGCGATTTAGGGCTCTGTCTGAAAGTGAAGAATGATGACATTACGATTGGTTTACATTGACGATGAAGTCGAATTGGGTGAGTTAATGCAGGAATTCATGCAAGACCAAGACGTGACATTACACTGTTTCGACAAGGAGCAGGATGCCATCGAGTACTGTCATGCGAACACACCCGATTTAGTGCTAATTGACTACCGACTTCGCCATATGACCGGTGTGGATGTAGCGCGCAAACTGCCGCCAAACATACCGAAAATTTTAGTCACGGGCGAACTTGAACTTCCTAAATGCGATGAGTTCCAACAAGTGATTAGTAAACCTTTTGATTTCAAGGTGATTATTAAATTAGTTACCGATGCCGTATCAGCGCAACTCGCTGAATAATTGAATGTGATAGAGATGAATAACACAAAAACGAAAATTCTGATTATTGATGACGATTTAGACTACTGTGCGCTGATAGCTGAAACACTAATCGATCAATATCAATGCTACTTCGCCCACGACGGTCAAAGTGCGTTAGACCAATTTGCTGCCGTGCAACCTTCGCTCGTCATGTTAGATCTTGGGTTGCCGGATATACCTGGCTTTGCACTATGTGAAAAGCTGACGAGCGCCGCGAACGGGAATCCCTATGCGTTATTTATCGTGTCAGGTGATAGTTCAATCGATACGAAGCTGAAAGCCTTCGCAATGGGCGCAGATGATTTCATTGGTAAGCCATTTGAAATTAAAGAACTCATCTCTCGTATCGAGCGAGACTTGAAACTACTCAAAGAACGCCACGCATTGCAACAAAGCAACCAAGAAGCCCATCAGTTGGTTGAAGTCACCATGAAACAGGCATCACAATACAGCTATGTCATGAGCTTTTTCAAAAACTTAAATGCGTGTACAGACGTTGAGGGGGTTATCCAGACCTTTTTTGATGCTATGCGCTTTTTTAGATTGCGCGCCAGTATTTCCGTTCGTAAACCAACACCGATGACGCTGGATTTCAACGGGGCGCAGTTAAGCCCCATTGAAGCCAACGTATACGAAACGGTTGCGAACAAAGGTCGACTGTTTGAGTTTGGACAGCGTTTAATGGTCAATGGCAAATATGTATCGTTTTTAGTTAAAAACATGCCCGCTGATGATGCAGTTAAAGGTGAGGTCAGAGATTACACTGCAGCCATCGTCGAAGGGTTGGAGGCTAAGTTGGAAGACTTATCCCTACGCTGTGGCATGACGCAAGCTATCACCGATTTAAAGCAAACTGTTGCAGACATAAGCAGCGCGATAAACGAACACAATACGATCGTTAATTCCGTACTTTCAGACATGCTGACGAAGATTTCCTCCAGCTACCACTTGCTTGAACTAACTGAGGTACAAGAAGATTTTTTCACAAAACTGGTTGAAGAAGGTGTCATTAATTTAAGCCAATCAGAAGGCGCCCTGTTCAATACTCAAGTCGATTTACAGAGATTAATCAAACAACTTGAAGCATTGAAACTCGTTTAACCTAGGAAACCATTGTCGCCTAAATCCAAGTTCAAGCTCAAAGGTGAGCTTGAACCACCTCAATAAGCCGATTAAGGTCATCTTGTGTATTGTATAAATGGGGTGAAATGCGCAGTCCATGCAGGCGACAATCTACCGCTATCTGCTGTTCCTTAAGTGCCTCTAAAATTCGCCCATTGTTTTCACCAAACGACACAATCGCCGTACCAGAAGCGCGCTCTATTTTGCATTCAGACACCATGTACGCATCAAGCGCGGAGTGTAACTGAGCGAGCAAAGCCCAGTTATGCTCTCGCACTTGTGCAATGCCAAGTTCAGTAAAATAGTGAATGCTGTGCGCCGCACCAATAAAAGGCTCTACGGACGGCGTCCCTCCCCAAAAGCGCAGTGCGGTTTGATGAAATTCGAAGTGATGGATGTCGAATTCAAATGGATTGGCGTGCGAAAACCATCCGACATCCTTCGGTTTTAATTCATTGAGAAACGCCTCACTAACCCATAGATAGGCCGCACCGGGTCCACCGCACAACCATTTGACTGACGACCCCAACATCGCGTCAATGTGTAGTGCATTGAGATCGACAGGTAAAATCCCTGCAGATTGGGCAACGTCTAGAATGACTTTTATACCGCGTTCTTTTGCTTTTGAGGCGATAAAGGAAATGGGCGCTTGCTGGCCAGTATTTGAATAAACGTGACTGACAAAAACAAGGTCGATATCTGGGGTTAAGTGCATTTGCCAAACGTCAGGATCACTCATATTTGCATCCGCGCCAATAAAGTGAAGCTCAATGTCGTTGCGCGCACACTGTGCAACAAACCCCATGCTTGGAAAGTCATTTTCACTCATCAACAACCGAATGGGTGACGGGGATGAAGGCAAGCTTTGTAATAGCTTCGTTAAACCACTGGATACGTTGGTTTGAGGACAAAACTGCGTGGCTGGCGCATTGAATAGCTTCCCGAGTGCAGCAGTAAATTGCTCAATGCCCTGCAACCAATGTCCCCAAGGTTCCACTAAGCCCTGTTCCCAAGGTTCGAAATAGTGCGTTTGTAAATACGCTTGTAAGGACTTTAAAGGCCGACCAACAGAGTGGCTGAGCAAGTAAGTTCCGTCCTTTGGCAAGTGAAACACATCACCTTTGTTTATCATGCTTAAGCGCTCCCTTTTACTCGTTGGCGGAGTATTTGCAAATCTTGATAACGAGTATAGATGTCTTCACGATTGGCCGCGGCGCGTTTGTCTCGTAATGTTTCTAATTGCTTAAGCAATACTGGCAGCGGTGGTCCACTGGCGGTGACTTTGTCCATGTGTTGCTGTGCCAAACGCTGTGAAGGATGGGCGATGTATTTACTCACCAATTGGTTGTGATGTTGGATGGCCGTATCCCCGTGCAATTTACACACTTGCATAAACAAGGTGGCCGTTTCTTCAAACCAACTTCCCGTATGACCATTTTCGGCTTCAGCAAGCAGCGCATCAAACAAATTAGGCAAACGCATACACTCGCGAAGTGTCGCTTGATCTTCCGGCATCATGTACAAAAATTTATCAACGAGCATTTGGCCATACTGCACATCGTTGGCTTGGCATAAGCCCAGCATCAGGTCGATAACGTTAATACCAGCAAAATCGCCTGCATTTGCACCCCGGTAAATCTCTTTACCAACACGGTAAGGCTTGTAATACGGTCGAACTTGATAAAAAAACGCGTCGGTGTCTAATTCCGTATACAAAATTTGATTTGATTCAATGACATCGAGCAGCGCTCGTTTTACTTCTGTCAGTAAAATCGGTGTCATTGGATGTGAAATGCCGAGGGCGTGAATTTTTATCAACGATTCCGCGGCTCGTTTATACGCCAAAATGCCGCGCGTGTTGTAATCAATAAACAGCTTCTCCGCATGAAGATTGGTGAAACGCTTATACACCCCACTCACCGCTTTATTGTGAGTGGTTAAATGTGCGGTTGCAAAGCGAGGTGTAACCCCAATGGATGCACCTATGTGCATGGCAAGGGCCGACGCCTCTTGTAAAGGCGAAATGACCTCGCGACTCGGTTCTGTAATTTCATGGCGACGACATGCCGCCATAAATAACCCTACATTCCCAAGTAAATCAAAGGCATTTTCGAAGCCTTCATCGGTGTTGCCCTCAGCAAGCAATTTGATGATAAACGCATTGCCTTGCGTGGTAAGCGTTTGCTTAAAGTCTTCACCTACATCGGCGACATTCGCTTTATCCTCTTGCTGCCAATACAACGCTTCAAGTTGATCATTCAACTCTACAAAGTCATGTCGGATCCACTGGTCAAATTCTGTTGATAACGTACTCATTTTATTCTCTATTTTCACGACGTCTGACACTCAAGTTACAGTGCCCCATAGTCAACAGCTTAACAAAGCTCCTCGAAATAAAATTCGTAAAATAAAGTTGATTTACACCACTTATTAGCAACAATAAGTAAATTAGGATAAAAAAATAGTGAAATCCACTCAAATGTCACCGCTTGATAAGAAAGACAAAGAAGTCTTACGTGCACTTCAGAATAATGCGCGCATGTCCAACAGCGCCCTAGCTGAACACGTTAGTTTATCTGACACCCCTTGCCTACGACGCGTTAAAAAATTGCAGTCGGACGGCGTTATAGAGGGTTACCACGCCAAGCTTAATGCAAAATCCCTCGGCCTGAGTGTATTGGTCTACGCGTTTGTTCGCTTGTCTGAAAACTCGGCGGTTGCGGCGAGTCAATTTGAATCCCATGTTGAATCACTTGCGCACGTGTTGAGCTGTTCAGTCATCTCTGGGAGCTACGATTATTTGTTGGAAGTGGTCGCAGAGGACCTAGAGCACTATGAGTTTTTTCTAAAACACAAGCTAGCTACGCAGCACCATGTTGCAGCGGTTGAATCAACAATAGTGCTAAAACAAACATTTAGTAGACGCTCACTGCCAATTTAAGGCTATACTAAAGTCACTCGTGACAACCAAGGAAAGATGTAGAAACGTCGTGCTTACTCTTCAATCTCGATGGCAAAAAGCCACGCTATACCTTTTATTTTTGGTTGCCTATGTGGTCAGTGGACATGCGCTCCTGTTTTTTACGGTCCAATCGCAAGTGTTGCCCATTTGGTTACCCGCGGGCATAGCGCTTACGGGGACTTACGTTTGTGGATTGCGTTTTCTACCCGGAGTCTTTCTCGCCTCCGCAATATTTAATTGGAGTGTCTCACAAACTGGTGCATTGCTCGCATTTTCATGGCTCAAAGTTGCTGAAATTAGCCTTATCGCTACCGGTGCCATGCTCCAAGCACTTGTAGGTGGACTACTCCTGCGCAATTGGTTGGGTAACCCCTTATTTCCCAAATCCCGCATTCACGCGTTTTACGTTATCGGTATTGTCGGCATTGTCGTCAACTTAATTTCATCCAATGTTGGTGTCGCGTCATTAAGCTTGTTTAATCCTCATTACAGTCCAGAAAATCACTGGACGAACATGCTATTTTGGTGGCTAGGCGACAGTTTAGGGGTTATTTTAATTACACCGATTATCATGGTGTTAGTGCAACCTTGGTTAAAAAACGTGGCGCATAAACCACGCTCTTGGTCGGCTGTCATTGGTAGCATGGCGTTGATCTGCTCCGTTGCGGCCACAACCTATATGTACACCAAAAACAACCAACATAACGCAACTCAGGTTGCCGACAGAGAAGCACAAGTCGTTGAAACGATTCTCCATCGCCACTTAGGTAGAACACTTTTAGCCGCCTACGATTTATCTGCGGTTATCTACCAAGACCCACATTTAACGTTGCCAGAATTCAAGCTCGCGGCAGCAAAACTGCGCCGCCAACACCCATTCATTAAAGCCTTGTCTTGGAATGTGGCGGTTGCACCTGCCGATGTTGATGCCTTCAACAAACGTTTGCAGTCACTGTATGGCAATGATGTCGCCATCAAAGGCGCTCCGCTAAGTGAAAATGACCCAAGAGTGGTGGTCACGTATATTCTTCCTGAAGCGGATAACCGCAATGCCCTTGGTTTTAATGTGTATTCTCGTCCAGATCGAAAATCCGCGCTCATTGCCGCTGAGTTATCGAATACGCCTCAAGCCTCAGGGATCCTTCAGCTGGTTCAATCCAGTAATGACCAACCGGCTTACTTGCTGTTTGCGCCAGTTTACTCATCCAAAATCGATACTAAAACGGGTAACCATCAAATCGGTGGATTTGCTACGATTGTTGTGGATGCGAAAACCATCGTTGAAGAGGCCATCACGCAAAGTAATGCACAGATGCTTAACGTGGCGCTGTACGAATCAGGGAAAACACTGCCGTTTTATCAGAATCGAGGGTCGGAGCAACCGTCTAGTTACCCATACACCAGAGAGCGCACGCTGTATTTTGCAGGGCAAACTTGGCGTATGGAACTCAGCTTACGGGATGAATTTATTTCGAATTTGAATCATCAGCAAACGTTAATGCTGATGATCCTGCAAATCTCTATCTGCAGTTTACTGTCGCTACTCATTTTACTTTTTGTTCGTCAAAGCGAGGCACTTAATCATTTAGTGGAAGTGAAAACACTATCCCTTGCCAAAGCCAAGCGTGAATCAGACGAAGCCAATCAGGCGAAAAGTCGCTTCTTAGCCAATATGAGCCATGAAATCCGCACGCCATTAAATGCGGTGATCGGGTTTGCCTCTTTGGCCAAAATTACCAAATCCAGTGATGAACTGCATACCTACATTGAACGGATTGGGCTTGCTGCAAAAACCTTACTGAACCTTGTGAATGACATTCTTGATATTTCCAAAATTGAATCAAACAAATTGGTATTGGAAGAACACGATTTTAATTTGAGTGACGTGTTATTGCGTTTAGACAGTATGTTTGCAACAGCCGCTCAGGAAAAAGGGCTAACGTGGCGCATCGAGCACTCGTTACCAAACGACTGCTGGCTCAGAGGTGATGTGCTGCGTCTCGAGCAAGTATTAATAAACCTGTGCAGCAATGCGATTAAGTTTACCTCTCGCGGCAAAGTAGTGGTGTCTGTCCAACATAAAATCGAAAAGCGCTATTTCAAGTTCGCAATTTCAGTTGCCGACACAGGTATTGGTATTGAACCCAGCAAACTCGAAGTCGTCTTTGCACCTTTTAGCCAAGCGGATTCTTCCACCTCTCGCAAATTTGGTGGAACGGGGCTCGGTTTAGCAATTTCAAGGGACTTATGTCGACTCATGGGTGGGGAGCTCAAAATCAACAGTGAATTTGGCGTAGGCACGACATTTAATCTTGAACTGAAACTTCCTGTCGGTAAAGCTCCCGCAACGCAAGTGGTCAACATCGACAATCAGGTGTTATCAAAACTGCATATTTTGGTTGCCGAAGACAATCCCGTGAATCAAGTCGTCATTAAAGCCATGCTGAATTCTTTCAACATTGAACCGACCATAGTTGAAAATGGTCAATTGGCAGTTAACTTAGTTGCGTTGGAACATTTTGATGTTGTGTTGATGGATTGCCAAATGCCAGTTATGGATGGCTACCAAGCAACCGCCCTAATCCGCGAACAAAAATCAAAAAGTACGCTGCCGATTGTCGCGCTCACCGCCGACGTCATGCCAGAACACAAAGCGCATGCCGAGGCGATTGGTTTTAATTTTCACCTCGCGAAACCTTTAGACAGAGACAAGCTCGGCGAGTTACTCATGAGACTGGCAACTTCATGACAAGAATGTGGTTGCTTCTATGGTTCATGAGCTCAGCAACTTTTGCCGAACCAAGCTGCTTACCTTCGCGTTTAAATGCTGAACAATTGGAAGCACAAATCCAAGAGGCGCCATACCGTTATGCTAACAACGAAGAGCCGCTTTTCGTGTCGTACCGCAACACGCCGTCTTTTTCGAGTTATGCCGCGCAAAGTAAACAAATTATCGCAACTCGTAACCCTCGCGGTACGTTACCTTGCCCTATTAGCACGCCAACAACACAATGGCTAATCAAACACAACCAGCTTATCCCACCCGTAACCGTCAACGATCTCGTCGCCCCTTTTGAACTTGAGCAACCCCGCTCTAAAAAAGTGGCACTACTTTTTCATGGATTAACCGATTCGCCGTTTAGCTTTCATGCAATTGCCCCTTTGCTCTGGGCACAAGGCTATACAGTACGCACTTTGCTGCTCCCTGGCCACGCAACCGCTCCTAGTGATTTACAGCAAGTCGACGCGACAGCGTGGTCGGAAATAACACAAGATGCGCTGCTTGATGCTCAAAAAGATTTTGAACAAGTATTGCTTATTGGGTATTCCACAGGCGCGGCGCTCGCGCTTGCCGCAGCATCAATTCAACCGAATAAAGTATCCGGTTTAGTGCTGATTGCGCCCGCATCGCAATCGCACAATAAATACAGCTATTTGGCACAGTGGCTTCAGTACGTACCGGGTCTTCGTTGGTTAGATGAAGCACCAGATCTTGACCCTTTTAAATACGAAAGTTTTCCCATGGCTGCCGCCGCGTTAGTCCATGAGGTCATGAATACGTTTTATCAACCCAACTTCAACCACGTCGCATTACGAAACATTCCCAAACTAACGCTACTTAGCGAGGTGGATACAACGATTGATAGTCATGCAACATTAGGCCTGTTAGCCCAATGGCATCATCCAAGTGATACCTTATTACTTTATGGAGAGCGGTCTTGGGCGCAATCTGTACTCGGGACAAAATACCAAATCGAGCAAGCTCGATGTATCGAAGGACCTTGCGCTGCGTTCAATGGAATGTCGCATATTGGCCTTTTACATCCACCCTCACACCCCTTTTACGGAAAAAATGGGATATATCGACACTGCGGAATTTATTTAAATGACCTGCAAAAGTATGCACTGTGTACGCTGGAACAAAATGCGGCCCGTGGTGAAACGACAATTGAAAACACGCAATCTAACCTGATATTTCAACGACTTACCTACAACCCTTACTATCATCAATTAGAACAAGTACTTGAACGCTTCGTTCGCACTTTGCCATAACTATTCCAATCCATAAGACTGAGCACATTCTTTTTTACTAATACTTTATAAGTGATCAGTCCACTTTATGCACTTTGCGCTGTTATAGTGCAAAAATGATCCAATTTAGTACGCTTAAGATTAAATATTCAGCAATATTTAAGAAAAATAGCGGTATAAATCAGAACATGAGCCAGATCATCTCAATGGCATGGTCTATGCTCTATATTTACGGCACGGCGCGAATATCGCGTCTCGTAATCAAAACACATACGGTAAAACTGGGGGAACCTTATGACACATAAATTGAACAAATCTGTTTTAGCACCAGAGCGTGAACTAACTCAACCTATTGACGATCACTTATTGAATGAAAGTGATAGCTACCGCGACGAAGTCTACGGTTTGCTAAGCCCAACAAAAGAGCAGAAACGTAAAGGTGAAGAACCAAAAGTTTTTGTCCTTGGCTATAACTAATCATAACCTCAGATGCGCATAGCAGCAGTTAATCATGCCTGCTGACAGTATGGATTGGTACTTTCCACCTCGTATACGCAACTTAGGTTAATACAATGACAATACTAAAGCGCTCACTCTGCAGTGGTGATAGAAAAATGCACTATTTCATTATATTGCCCCGCAGAGCGCTTGCAGCTTGTACAAACACTAAGCTTGTATTCTAATTTATAGACAGGCATGCTGTACGGAACATTCTTTATGTACGGCAGAAACTTCCCATGAAATATTCCCTTTTAATTATGGCTTTAGCGATGTCACTGAGTGCCTGTAACGACGTTAAATCCGACCATAACGCACCGGAAACCGTAAAAGAACAGCCAACACCCAAGCTTGAGCCGCTTAAGGAAGCTCAAGAAGCTCAAGAAGCTCAAGAAGCTCAAGAAGCTCAAGAAGCTCAAGAAGCTCAACCAAGTATCGATGTTGCGTCACTGAAACAACAGTTAAATTCTCTGACAGAAAATAAACAATGTACTTCTCAGGCGTCTTGTCAGGTAATACCTGTAGGAAAACGTGCCTGTGGCGGTCCATCAAGCTATCTCGTTTATTCAACGGATCATGCACCACAACAAGAGGTCGAGAAGCTCGCAAAAGCCATCACTGCGGCGGAAAATGCTAAAAATAAAAAAGAAATGACCATGAGCATTTGCGAACATCTTACGCAACCTTTGGTACAATGCGTCAATCAACAATGCACCACGGATGCATCCGCAAATCCGGCTTATTAGGAGCTTTTAATGATACGTCTACTTGGTACTCTCGGTCTCGTGTTCTTAGTGGGTTGCGAGTCCATTTCGGTTCCTTCTCTGAACAGCAGTAGCTTTAACAATAAAGACGTGAGTGGTTGTGATGGTAGTTTTCAATGTCACGTTATTGAACTTCCAATGGCTTCAAATTGCGCTTCTCCCTCTGGCTATCAAGTATACTCAACCAAAGCCTTAAGCGAATTAGAAGCCCAACAATACCAACAATGGGTCATGCAGCAACACGTAAAGCAACAAGCCGATACTCACACATGCCCAACGGTTTACCCAGTACAAGCCCTGTGTGTAAATAAAACCTGTGAAGCCATAACGTTAGGCAAATAACAGGGGACCTAATACCGCTAAAATGACAATGAGAATAGAGTACGCCGTAACGCGTATAATCAAATTAAGACGGATTTCTTCGTAACGCCAATTGAGGTAGATGAAACGTGCTAAATCCGTCGTAGCCATCCCAAACAGCGCAAAAATGAAGATATAGATCACTTGAAGAATTGGCATGGCACCTCAAACGTCTCTTTACACCAATGAATTGTATTCGGTAAGTACAATAAGGTGGCAAACCCGCCTATTGACGCCGTTTGGTTTCATTTCTAATTACAAAACCTAGCATACTCACCAACTCCCCCTTTCTATTACCATAATTCGCAGAATACGATAAAGCAAAGATTCTTTGCCTATGAACAGCCTTTAATCGGCATTCAACACCGTTTTCTGTGCATTCGCGACTTAACCTATCAGGGCTG
This sequence comes from Pseudoalteromonas xiamenensis, assembly GCF_030994125.1. Classification (NCBI taxonomy): domain Bacteria; kingdom Pseudomonadati; phylum Pseudomonadota; class Gammaproteobacteria; order Alteromonadales; family Pseudoalteromonadaceae; genus Pseudoalteromonas; species Pseudoalteromonas xiamenensis. The sequence goes on from NZ_CP099917.1 coordinate 2,099,392, forward strand.
GTAAAGGGAGAAATGAAGTAACAACGAGATGTGGCAGGAAAGGTTTTAAGCGCAGGCCCTATCAAAACATCGAAATGAAGATCCGCCACTAAAACACTCTCAATAACGGCCTTCTAATCATACTAACACGGTCAACACAGCGGTGTGTCTACCAAAAACAAAAAAGCCCCGATTAAATCGAGGCTTTTTTTAGCTCAAAAGTAAGATTACTTCTTCGCTTTTTTCTCTTTCTCAGCTGCGATTACCGCATCTGCCACGTTCATTGGACATGGCATGTAGTGTGAGAATTCCATAGAGAATTGACCACGGCCAGACGTGATAGTACGTAAGTGACCGATGTAACCAAACATCTCTGAAAGTGGAACTTCACCCTTGATACGGATACCCATTGCACCCGGCTCTTGGTCTTTGATCATACCACGACGACGGTTAAGGTCACCGATTACGTCACCTACGTTGTCTTCTGGTGTGAACACGTCAACTTTCATGATTGGCTCAAGAAGTTGTGCACCCGCTTTCGGGATTGATTGACGGAATGCGCCTTTAGCAGCGATTTCGAACGCGATAGCTGACGAGTCAACTGCGTGGAATGAACCGTCAAATAGTTCAACTTCGATGTCTAGAACTGGGAAGCCTGCAAGCACACCCTCGTTCATCATAGACTTGAAGCCTTTCTCAACTGCTGGCCAGAATTCCTTAGGAACGTTACCACCAACAACTGTAGACTTGAACACGAAGCCTGAACCAACTTCACCTGGCTTGATACGGTAATCGATCTTACCGAATTGACCAGAACCACCTGATTGCTTCTTATGCGTGTAGCTGTCTTCAACTGGCTTCGTGATAGTTTCACGGTAAGCAACCTGTGGAGCACCTACGTTCAATTCGATACCGAATGTACGCTTAAGGATGTCAACTTTGATGTCAAGGTGAAGTTCACCCATCCCTTTAAGGATAGTGTCACCCGTTTCTTCGTCTGTTTCAACTTGGAATGATGGATCTTCTGCAAGCATCTTACCTAGCGCGATACCTAGCTTCTCTGCAGCACCTTTGTCTTTTGGTGTTACAGCGATAGAGATTACCGGCGTTGGGAAGATCATTGGCTCAAGCGTACATTCGTGCTTAGGATCACATAGTGTGTGACCTGTTTGAACGTTCTTCATACCAACGATAGCGATGATGTCACCAGCTTGAGCTGATTCAAGCTCGTTACGGTCGTTTGCGTGCATTTCAACCATACGGCCAACACGCTCTGTTTTACCTGTAGCAGAGTTAAGGATTGTGTCACCTTTCTTCAGCTTACCAGAGTAGATACGTACGAACGTAAGTGCACCGAAACGGTCATCCATGATCTTGAACGCAAGCGCACGGAAAGGCTCGTCTACAGATACAGTAGCAACTGCGCCTGTTGGCTCACCAGTTTCTGGATCAGTTAGATCTTGTGGAGCAACTTCAGTTGGAGCTGGTAGGTACTCAACAACTGCGTCTAGTAGAAGTTGCATACCTTTGTTTTTGAACGCAGAACCACAGAACGTTGGGAAGAACGCTAGGTCACGTGTACCTTTACGGATACATGCTTTTAATTGCTCAACAGATGGAACTTCACCATCCATGTAAGCCATCATTAGTTCGTCGTCTTGCTCAACTGCAGACTCAACTAGCATTTCATGGTATTCGTCAACTTTGTCAACCATGTCTGCTGGTACGTCTTGAACTGTGTAGTTTTCAGGTTGACCTGAATCGTCCCATACGTATGCTTGCTTAGTTAGAACGTCAACAACACCGATGAATTGGTCTTCGATACCAATTGGAAGCGTCATAACAAGTGGGTTTGCGCCAAGTACTTTCTTAACTTGACCAACTACGCGGTAGAAATCCGCACCCATACGGTCTAGCTTGTTTACGAAGATTAGACGAGATACTTCTGCGTCGTTCGCGTAACGCCAGTTTGTTTCAGACTGAGGCTCAACACCACCAGAACCACAGAATACACCCACACCACCGTCAAGAACTTTAAGTGAACGGTATACTTCTACTGTGAAGTCAACGTGTCCCGGAGTGTCGATAACGTTAAAACGGTGATCTTTCCAGAAACAGGTAGTCGCTGCTGATTGGATCGTGATACCACGCTCAGCTTCTTGCTCCATGAAGTCCATGGTCGACGCGCCGTCGTGTACTTCGCCTAGCTTATGGATTTTACCAGTAAGCTTAAGAATACGTTCTGTTGTCGTGGTTTTACCAGCGTCAACGTGCGCGAAAATACCAATATTTCTGTATTTTGATAAATCTGCCATTGATGTGCTCTGTTTAAGTAGAAAAATTATTCGGCGGGAGTATATCACCTCTTGTAGCGAACATCATCCTTGAAACCGCTTAAAATGCGTGCAATTTGAGAAAATTTTTTTAGATGAATAAGTGTACAAGGAATTTTGGCGACATTTATGCCGCCAAAATTATCAATCTCCGTCAATTAAGTCGCCTAATGAGCCTAAAATTGAGCCTTCGCCTTGTCTTTGTCCACCCATTTGTGGCGCATGTTCAATGACTCGGTCAGCTAAACGTGAGAACGGTAAACTTTGGATCCAAACCTTTCCATGGCCAGATAACGTCGCTAAGAACAAACCTTCGCCACCAAAGAACATACTTTTAAGGCCTTTAACTCGTTCTATATCAAAGTCGATACCACCCGTAAAACCGACCACACAGCCTGTATCCACGCGCAATGTTTCACCTCGTAATTCTTTTTCGATGACCGTACCACCCGCATGTGCAAAGGCCATCCCATCACCTTGCAGGTGTTCGAGGATAAACCCTTCGCCACCAAAGAAACCGGCACCTAACTTACGCTGAAACGCAATGTCTACTTTCGTACCAAGTGCAGCACATAGGAATGAATCTTTTTGCAGATAGACCGATTGGCCTAACTGAGCCATATTGAGTGGCACAATTGTCCCTGGAAATGGAGCTGCAAATGCCGCGTGCTTTTTTCCCATGCCGCGATTGGTAAAATGCGTCATAAACAACGATTCGCCGCTGATCATGCGTTTACCCGCACTAAATAGCTTGCCCATAAACCCCTGATCGACGTCCGAACCATCACCCATTTTAGCTTCAAACTGGATCCCGTCTTCGATGTAGTTCATGGCGCCCGCTTCCGCAATTACGGCTTCACCTGGGTCGAGCTCAACCTCAACCATTTGCATTGATTCGCCGATAATTCGATAGTCAATTTCGTGGCATCTCATTTCTATTCTCCCATGCACATAACATTACGCTGTAAAAGATTGACGACCTATCCCGTTCAATGTGAGTAGCACGTCGAATCGTTCTTTCTTCCCATCTTGCCGAATTTCGTTTTGCTGTCCACGCTAAAACTGTAAGTAAGTGTGAGAAACACCACTAAAACCAAATAAACAAGCCGAGAATGAGCAACAACCCAAGCAAGGGTACTACCACAGTCAGCAGTGCCAGTGGCCAATACGCCGTCTCATGTTTCTCGTTGCAAATAGCCCGGATGGTTGTTACTACGTAGCCATTGTGAGGCAAGGTATCTAGCGCGCCTGAACTAATTGCAACGATACGGTGTAATTGTTCTGGTGACACGCCCGCATCAAGATAATGTGGTGCAACCAAAGGCAACGCAATCGCTTGTCCACCTGACGCCGAGCCGGTAAGCCCAGCAATAACACTGACGGCGATAGCTGCACCAACTAGCTCATGACCCGGCATGGTCATCATCACGCTCACCGCTTCTTGAAAAGCAGGTGAGAGTTTCGCAACAGAGCCAAATCCAACCACAGCTGCAGTATTACCTATCGCAACAAGGGCGCCTGTCGAGGCATAGCCAACGGCGTGATGTAGTCGGCTAAAATAGCGCCAATTGATAACCAGTAACGAGAGCACACCACCCAACAGCGCGACAATCAAAGCACTTTGCTTTAAGAGATCATGAAAGTAGTATGAGAGCCCCAACACCACAAACAAAGGAAGTAGCCCGGTTAGTGGATGAGGTAATGCACGATTTGTTGATTCAGGGTCACCATCGCGACTTTCAAAATGTTCTCCGTTCGCTTTCGCCTGTTTGATCATCCAATTCAACAACACATAGCCAAGCACCGCCATCACAATCGCAATGACAAGGCTCTCTTGCCACGCGGCGTAAGGCGACGTGCCGAGATATTGAATTGGGATCCAATTTTGGATTTCAGGGCTGCCAGCCGACGTCATGGTAAACGTCACTGAACCAAAGGCCAGTGTTGCGGGAATAAAACGACGCGGCAAATTAGCATCTTTGAACAGACTCAATGCCATGGGGTAAACGGAAAACGCGACGATAAAGACACTCACTCCGCCATAGGTCAATACCGCGCACGCAACAACAACTGCTAATACCGCGTACTGCATTCCCAACTTCGATACTATCCACCGTGCCACCGCATCCGCAGCGCCACATTCTTCCATTAACTTGCCAAACAAACTGCCTAGCAAAAACATCAAGAACCAAGCCTTTACGAAACTAGCAAAGCCACCCATATAGGCATCAATAAAGTTGACCTCTGACGTGATGGGAAAGACAGCAGTGTGACTCGTCAAGGCAACGAGCAGTGCGCAAAGTGGTGCCGAAATGAACAGATTAAATCCTCGTAGCGTGAGCCAGATGAGTGCAACAAGCGCGCCCAATAGTCCAATAAGACTTAACATAACCGTTCCTATTTCATTCTTTTTTCTCCTTTTATACGTTAAAAAAACGTAAATTACGAGACTTCAAAGCCTGCAGGTTGCTTAAAAGATCGGCAAGGTAATTCAATACCGGCAAAGGGTGACTGAAAAAACACACGAAAAGATTAAATGAGAATTATTTTCAAATAAGTATTGACTGCCAGCTTAATCTAACTGATAATCAATCTCAACAAGACAGGTAAGTAGTTGGCTTGTAACGACGATTCTGTTTCTCGACCCTGAAACACGTTGGCGAACGTTAAACGTATGGTCGAATATTAGAGGTAACAACGCCCCTTGAAGCCTCTTCTATTCAACCTCTTCACAATTTTACTTGCTACATTGCTCATATCGGTGACGGTAGATATGAAACAAAAAAGCCCGAAAGGGCTTTTTTTATTGCAACCGATCACGTCTACAATCGACCTAGCGGCGATTCTTACGCGCTCGAGCCAAGCGCATTTTCTTTTCTTCGGCTTTTGCCGCTTTCTTTGCTTCTGCTTCTTCCCGTTGCTGTTGCACCATGACTTCTTCTTCTTCGCGCATGGCTGGCGTTTCCATCGTGATACGCCCAATGACCGCATCACGCAGTTCATTGATCAAAATCTCTGAGAACTTATGTGTATCCACTTGAGCCCCACTACGTAGGCAACCACGCAGCTTGCCCGCTCGCTCAATAAACTCCCAATCACACTCTGGCAGTTCTTCCATCTTGTAGCGCGCTTTTAACAGCTCAGGGTACTCGGACAGCAGGTATTCAGCAGTAAAGCTTGCCACTTCTTCGTAGTTCATTGCGGTATCTCGCACCGCGCCGGTCGCCGCTAATCGATATCCTGAATTACCGTTTTCTACTTTTGGCCAAAGCATTCCAGGTGTGTCATACAGCATAATGCCATCTTCAAGTTTGATACGCTGCTGTGCTTTGGTAACCGCGGGTTCGTTACCCGTTTTTGCCACAATGCGTCCAGCCAGAATATTGATTAGGGTGGATTTACCCACATTCGGGATCCCCATAATCATGGCTTTGATCTGCTTGTCTGCACCTAATTTATGCGGCACGAGCTTCTTACACAGTTCGTTAATTTGATGCACTTCCGCAGCTTTTTCATGACCAAATGCCAGTGTTTTTACACCGGCTTCTTGTTCCAAATAAGCTTGCCATTGTGCTGTTTTCTCCGGATCTGCAAGATCCGCTTTGTTCAAAATTTTGATGACCGGCTTATCTCCGCGAAGCTCCGCAACCATAGGGTTTTCGCTACTGTAAGGAATTCGCGCATCTAACACTTCGATAATGACATCCATCTGCGGCATGATCTCTTTGATTTCATTGCGCGCTTTGTTCATGTGGCCAGGGAACCACTGAATAGTCTGTCTCGTCATTTAAATTTAAACCTTTATTAACTAAGTTCTTGGCAATACTAAGAAAAATGGCATTTCCAGTATTACGGCACTTGGATGGAATAAGGATAGTTTACTATAGAAGTGAAAAGAGATGAATGCCGCGTCCATTTTGACGCTATCAAAGAGTAAAAACACCAAACACGGGCGTAAGCCGTCACGGCAAAAAAAGATAAAAGAAAGGTGGGTTGGGTGAATAGACTCACCCAACGTCAAGGTATTCTATGCGCGCTGGCGTCGGCGGAGATACCATGCAAAAACAAAAGCCCCAACAATGATAACTATTCCGCCTACAGCGATTCTAATCAACATCGTTGGAAAGGTATTACTCAAAACATAGATATCCGGCTTGCCTGTTTGCCATACAGTCCAATAGGTCGCTAAATTGGATGCTAAAGCGTCATCATTGCCTGTTTCCAAGGCGATAATTGCGTCACCTGTCACCGGATTAATACGTACACTGCTATTCAAATAAGGTGATTTACCACCGTGACCAACAACGTAATCGCTATCGCTCGCTGGCGCAAACAACATGGTACCCGCGCCCCAGATTTCCAAACCTTGTACAGACGCCAGTGGCGCTCTCATAAAATGAAGTGTTTGGTCAGTCAACAAACGAGGGCCACTGGTTGAAACCACCGATGAAGGTAACTGCGCATTCGCAAATCGCACTAAATCATCCACGCTTGTATACAATCCCGTTGCCGCCAAAGAAGTGTAGTTCGGATAAAAGCGTATATTGCCATTTTCCGCAAAATACTCTGCGAGCGGCTGATTCTTATCGTGTTGGGCAAAGCTTGAGTTGGTCATTCCCAGAGGTTGAAATACCGCTTTGTCCATGTAGTCAGAAAAGGTTGTGCCCGACACTTCTTCAATAATTAATTGGATAAGGTTGTAGCTGCCACCGGAATACATCCACTTGCTACCCGGCTCCATCTCCACGCGAACCTTACCACTTTTACCTTCATCGGCATCTTTTGCGTGTGTTAGATGCTCTACTAAAGGTTGCACCGGTTCGCCAGGTGCAAACCCATTGTGTCCGAGTCCGTCTGTAATACCTGCTGTGTGGCTCAGTAGCAATTTTAAGGTCACTTTATTGTTGTCAAACTGGCTTGGTGGTAACTGCCAGCGCGTTAGATAAGTCGACACAGGCACCTCTAAATCCAACTTACCTTGTTCAACTAAGGTCATGACGCCGACCGCAGTAACCCACTTGCTGAGCGATGCCGCACCAAAACGAGTGTGCGCGTCCACGGGTTGTCCCTTCGAATCGTATTTCGAATGGACCACTTGACCTTTTTTCAATAGCGCCAGTGCAATATTACCTTTAAACGCTTTCGCCACCTCTTTATCGAGCGCCTGAGCAAAAGCATTGTCGTCACCATACGGGGCTATGGGCGTTAGACCCCAACCTTGAGTCGTTGCAAGAAAATTCAGCGTTCCCCATATCGCTAACACGCCAAGCGTGGAGAGACTCCACAACAGTGTTTTTTTCATCTTTGAGTTTCCTTATCTGATAACTGCACCGTCGGAAGACTGTCTTGAATCGTGTGCAGCCAATGAATAATTAATTCTTAACTTTTAATATTCATGTCATATAGGAATAACGAATTTAAACACGGATAGTCCAGAAATTCATCGTTACAAAATATGTAACAGGCTGACGGATTTTCTGTTTGAATGGGGTGTCGGATCACGACCCCCTTCAATTACGCGACCTGCATAGACCAAATTGATGAGGCTTCTCGCGATTGACTGCGTCGCTTGGTTTTGCTTGCGGCGAACAGGAAAATACCCGCAAAGACGACCCCAAAAACATCAACCCAAATCGAGTCTAACCAAGATACGGCGTAAGGGTTAGTGTACTGCACGAACATTGTTGCCAGTGGCAAACCTAAGCAACCAAGCGCTAACGCTTTTAGTCCAAAAACCGACGCTTTCCTTGCACCCAGCCAAAACGATAGCCCGATAAAGGCACCAAACGTGAGGTAGTAAATCCACAGATACAATTCATTCAATGCAAAGGCACTTTGTTGCAGGGCTTTACCCAATACAAGCGTAACCACGACCCCTAGCATCGACCCTAAACACACACCGATGGTCAATTTTGCCATAAAAAGCGTACTGCGTTTTTGCTCTCCGTCTTTACGAGTCCGTTTATCTAACCAAAGTAAATTGCCCGAATAGAAAAGAAACGCACCGAGTAACCCCATTAAGAAGTATCCCCAACGCCCCCAATTGCCACCATACGTCCCAAAGTGCAATGAGAAAAATGTTGCAACTGTATTGCCCCACGTGCCCGTTACGCCCTGAGGGAAACTCGAATTCTGAACGTCCAACGTATAAGGATGCATAAACAAATAATCCGTATCTGGACCTCGCACTAATGCACTTGGGTTTTCCATTTTAAGCGTCGCAAAAGGTGCTGGGCTGTTCAGTCGGTTGTAACTGACATGCACCGTAGTGTGTTGTCCGCTATAGGCATGAGCTTTTTCCAACAACAGCTCAAGCTTAGGAAGATCGTTAATATGATAAGGTTGCTCTGTTTTTGGTGGCATATTGAACAGCGGTTTATCCCCGTAAAACTTGCCCAGACCGTCATAGAGAAAATCGTGATACGCGAACACAAACACGCTAAACGCAATCACAATGTGAAACGGCAAACTCACGATTCCCACTAAATTGTGGCTATCGAGCCAAAGACGACTCGCCCCTTTTTCTTTACGCAGGGCAAAAAAGGTTTTGGTCAATGTGGGCAATAAAATCACAACCCCAGACACCAAAGCGAGAAAATACAGCAAAGCGGCGATACCCAACACGTACACACCCAGTTGGTCATGCCCTATTTCACCAAAAAGTCCACCACTACGATGCAGATAATCAATCAGATCGGCAAACTTGTTCTCCCCCGCAACATGCGTTGTCAGCTCTCCGTGTTCATTTAGAAAGGCATACGTTAATTGGTTATCCAAATTCATCCCTCTTGCGCCGCCTTGGCTATACCATGACAAGTAAGGGACCTCGTGGGCGATATCGAGTTCAAAGCCTTTCGCCATTGCCTGAGGATACGCTGCGATGGCTTTATCGATAAGTTGTTGCGGTGGCACCGCTGTCGCTGCCGCAAGTTCTGCAGGAATGGGGGCTATCCACGCCTGTAGCTGATGTTTAAACATCGTCAAACTACCCGCATAAAATCCGATGAACAATAATAGCCCCGCACAAATCCCAGTCCACGTATGGACACTTTGATAGGTGCGTAAAATTTCCGCTTTTACCTTCATGCCATGCTCCTTAGCAGAAAAAATACGCCATACAGTGCTAAAGTAGGTATCCCCAGAAGGAGCCACGCGCGCTTACCCGTTCGAAACACATACGTAGCTGAGAAAATAGAAAACCATAATGGCGCAATCATCCACATGTTAAATTGCACTTTGTCTTGTGCATCGATGCCTCCTGGGCCATACCAAGCAAACAATGCAATACACACATACGCCAATGCGAGCCCGAGCAGCATACCTGCTAAGGTTTTACTCAACCAATCCGCTTGAAAGGCTTGTACTTGACCTGACGTCTCCATTTACGGTTTTCCTTTGAATAACGACATGAGAGGGATAACCATGCAGGCAAGCATGGTGAACAACACCAGCAAAACGAGGCTAGCACTGAAGGTAAACTGCTGAAACAGCAATACTAACGCAGCAATTAAACAGCAAACGGCAGCAATGCGTGCCATCACTTTGGGCATCGATTTTTTGGCAAAACGCTGATGTTTATTACTCAAATAAATCAATATGCTCGCCACGGCGATTAAGATTACACAGGTTAACATATCCTTACTTTCTCGATAATAGTCCAACTCAAACAATGATAATGCAAATGAGAATCACAATCAATTGCGAATATTGCAACATTATGGTACGTTGCTGCCGCTTTATTTGCATTAACAAACTAGGAGTTTGGTCAAAATGGGTATATCAGGAAATAACAAACGTATCTTGCCGTTGTGTATTGCCGCAGCACTAACTGGGTCGAATTTCTATGCACACGCTGACGACGTCAACTTGCGCCAGTCCATGGAAAAAATCGTTGTCGTCGGTGAAAAAACCGAACGTACTCTCAAAGACACCGCCTCGTCGGTTGCGGTACTCGATGCATCGATTATCGACAGAGGACAACTGCTGTCGATGTCAGACGCTCTGTCTGAGGTCGCAAATATTGTGGTACTCACCGGCGCCGTTCCCGACATTCGAGGTGTATCAGGTAATGGATCCGCCACTGGCTTTAACTCGTTCAGCGGTGGTGCAAAGGCCCGTGTTACAACGCTAGTTGATGGCGTTAGCCAACCATTTGTTGCTGATCTGACGGGAGATACCGGCCTTTGGGACATCGAACAGGTTGAAGTGTATCGTGGCCCACAATCCACCAGCAATGGTCGAAACAGCATTGCCGGAGCAGTATACGTAAAAACGAAAGACCCAAGTTTTGATTGGGAAGGCGCACTGAGAGTTGGTTATCAAAACCAAGCAAGTCTTCTTGATACGGCTGCAGTGATTTCAGGCCCACTTATCGCTGATGAGCTGGCTTTTCGTCTCTCAAGTCAGCTTCTCGATGGGGATACGTACTCCAATCCTCCGGTGTTTGAAAGCAACCCAACCAACCGCAATTTAAACCAACTTCGCACTACCAATACACAATTGAAGTTACTTTATCAGCCAAAAGATCTTTCCGGTTTTTCTTCACAGCTCAGTTATCAACACTATGAAGAAAAAGGCAATACTGGCCGAAAATACTTTGCAGGTAGCGACCCGTTTGCCTATGAACCCTTGTTTCAACGGATCATGGACACCAAATCCGAAACGACGTCATTAAAAGTAGACTACCAAATTAACACCTCTCTCTCTTTAGATATTCTGGTGTCCTACATGGATTACCAATGGGGTTTTGAAGCCTATGAAATGGTCGCCGCACGTGAATCAGACGTCACCATGTTTGAGGATGATCTATCCATTGATACTAAGCTTAACTTCGGTCTTTCCAGCGATTTCTACAAAGGCTTTGTCGGTGTCGTCCACTATCAACGTGACCAATCATTCAATAGCCGAGGTGCGACGATTTATGATGGTGACGATACCAGTAAATCGAATGCAATCTATGGTGAAACTAGTATTAATGTTGGTAATGTTTGGACAGTGATTGGCGGCGTTCGTGTGGAGCGCGAACAACAGCAGCGCGATTTTATCATGCAGCAGCAAAACGGACCGCTCAATGCCACCCTCGATAACAGTAAAACCTTCGTTTTGCCAAAACTGGTGATCCAATATGATTTGAGTGACGCCACGAAAGTTTCACTGAGCGCGCGTCGTGGCTACAATGCGGGTGGTGGTGCAGTAAGTTTCGTCACGAACGAATATTATTACTACGATGCAGAATCGGTAAACACCTATGAGCTGAGTGCTCGCAGTGTGTTCAACAACGGAGACATCAACCTAAGCGCCAACCTGTTTTATAATAATTTCAATGACTACCAAGCCATGAGCAGCGCGCGCGTGATTAGTAACATCAAAAATGCCCATAGCGTTGGATTAGAATTGGATGCGCATGCGATGCTCGGTCGTAATTGGCAAGTTCACGGTGGGGTTGGGTTCATTCAATCCGAAATTGATGCGGCAGACGTCGGATTTGAAAGTACCGTAGGGAATGAACTCAATTCAGCCCCCGCGTTGACAGCCAACATCGGTGTCACACATTGGTTTAGCGACGCATTTTCGGTGAACATAAACACCCAATACGTTGGTGAATTTTTCGCCGACTTGCAAAATACGGAAGAACGTATTGCAGGTGACTATGTGCTTACTCGCGCCGCAATCACATACGAGCATGAACATTGGCAGCTGAACGCCTACCTGAACAACCTTTTTGATGAACACGGATATACCACTCGTGAACCCGCTAGCGCTCGCTATCCCGATGGATATGCTGCCGTTGTAAAACCAAGAACCTTCGGTATTTCGGCAACCTACCGCTATTAATACCGCAATGCCTACTCTGTCGAACGGAACGAGTAGGCAATCTTCATAACCGTTTCATTCTTTTGTTGCATCGATAGGGTATAATCCGCGCAAATTTTCCAAATGGCGATTTACCATGGCATTAAAAGCCACTATTTTAAAAGCACAGCTGTCTTTAAGTGATATGGACAGACATGTCTATCAAGACTGCACACTGACCATCGCACAACACCCGTCTGAAACAGAACAACGTGTCATGATCCGTATTCTAGCGTATGCATTACAGTTACAAGAGCGGCTCGAATTTACAAAAGGGTTATGTGAAGACGACGAGCCCGAAATTTGGGTAAAAAATTACAGTGACGAGATTGAGCTTTGGGTGGACTTGGGTTTACCTGATGAAAAACGAGTCAAGAAAGCGTGTAATCGAGCAAAACAGGTGGTGCTATATACCTATGGTGAAAACACCCAAGGTATTTGGTGGCAAAAAAACCAATCAAAACTAATGCAATTCGCAAACCTGTCAATCTATAGCTTACCGTTTGAAGCCACGTCGCAACTTGCAACAATGGCAGCACGTTCGATGGCGTTGACAGTGACCATTCAAGATGGCGAAATATGGGTTAGTAACGATAATCAAAGCGTACAGCTGTTACCGACTCAATTAAAATAAGGACTTCCATGCCAATCAAGCGTGTTGTCGTGCTCCATGGCCTTTATATGTCTGGTTTTGTCATGAAACCACTGTGCTTGAAACTAAATAAAGCAGGCTATGACATTCTTAATCTGAGTTACAATACGTTACATCCTGACCGCGAAAAGATATTTGCGCGTATTGATGACTACATTGGCGACACCTCTACCGCATTGGTCTGTCATTCCATGGGGGGACTCGTTGCGCGCGCGTATTTGCAACACGGTTCTTTCGCCTCATCCCATGTAAAAAAAGTCATCACCCTTGGCACACCTCATAAAGGCAGTGCCATTGCCAAGCATATGCATGACAAAGGGTTGGATATGCTCCTGAAAAATAGCCTCGAGTTTTTACTTAGTGAAAACCACGACTGGCCATTCAACGCCAAACTTTACAGTATTGCGGGTGATATTCCCTTTGGGCTTATGCCACTATTGCAGCGTGGAAGTCGTTCCGACGGCACTGTACTGGTTGATGAAACCAAGCTGGTCGGTATGGCAGAACACAAGGTATTTCACTTGAGCCACACGAGTCTTCTCTATTCTCGGCAGGTGATGGACTACGTCCAACAGATCCTCGAAAGCGATGACAAAAAAGGAAGTGAAAGGCGCGCGTGATGCCTGGGGAATTGCCTTTCACTTCATTTGAGCTCGAAGGATTAACACGTTAGTGATCGCCTTTCTCCGCCACTTTATAGGCAATAAAAGCTATTAAACCTGTGATAAGTGGTATTGGCGCAGCAATGTAACCAAACGCATCTGAATTCGCGAAACTCGCACCAGCTAAATGCCCGACTAGCCCAACGACAAACGCAAGAAGCGCAATCACTACCACAGTTAATTCAGCTTTATGTTGGCTGGATGTTTTTGCCTGCATCATAATTATTCTCCTGAATGCTAAAAAATATATTTCTACAACAAGGTATGAATTCATTATGCGCTTCTAGCGAGGCTAAAAATTGACCTAAATCAAGTAAAAAAGTCCCAAAATTCAATGACGATAAGAGACTTGTTACAGATCAAACAAACACCTCCTCACCCATTTTTTGCAACCAGTTTGGCAGGAAATATGCGTCCTGACATTCAACCGAATAAAACACCTTCCCATCGTGAATTTGTGCTTTTTTTAAACACTACGGTTGAAAAATATTGAAAAGACCCAAGACTTTATAAGAGCTCGCCAGCCTAGAGAAAGGCATGACTGGTTGGGCATTCTTTCTTTTGATTTATTTTTCAGATTAAAGCGATTGTTTTAATCCAATATACAAATCAATTGATTCGACCCATACTGTACCCATCAACGCATTAAGGAGTTACTTATGACAAACACGAATTCTATTGGCTTGGATGCACAAAAAAGCGCACAGTTGGTTGCATCATTAAACAAACTACTTAGCTGCTATCAAATTCAATATATGAACGCCCGTGGTTTTCATTGGAACATTAAGGGCCGTAATTTCTTTGAACTACACGTTAAATTTGAAGAAATTTATAATCTACTGCTGCTTAAAGTAGACGAAATTGCAGAACGTATTTTGACGATTGAAGGTCACCCTTTACACGCGTTTTCTGATTACTTGGAAAACAGTACCATCGCTGAAGCAAAAAACATTAGTGATGGGCAAGCCGCCGTTGAAAATCTGCTCGCAGGTTATTCCACATTGTTGACTATGCAAAGAGACATTCTGGAGCAAGCCGGTGAAGCAGGAGACGAGGGCACAGCCTCGTTAATGAGCGATTACATCAAAGAACAAGAGAAACTGGTTTGGATGCTGCGCGCTTATCTAAATTAACCCCGTCAGCGTGCTGTGCAGGCAACTAATCGTTGCCTGCCAACCACATTTCCTGTTTTTGGCACTCAGGACAACACGCTAAAAACGCTTCTAAAGAGTCATGAAAGACCACTGTCATTTGCGCACCTTTCCAAAGCCCCTCGAGTAACTGACGAGAGAGTGCGTTTGCACCGATGTAATCGATACGTTCGTATCCGCGCTGTTTTACACCCTCAAAATATTCTTGAACAACGGATTGGCTGTCTGCAGTGCTCAATTCGAAAAACTGCAAATCCGTCACAACTCGAGTTAACCTACCAGCAGGTACCGCCATAACTTGATTTGTCACGTCATACTGAAACTCAAGTACACCTTCACGATTGAATGCACCAATGGGCTGAATGAAGACAATCGAGTCGACAATTAAAATACGCCATTCACCATGCGCTGCAAACATACCTAAACCTCGTTACTGGCACTCGACGATAACAAATGAAGGAAAAACGCGAACTCCAGTGCTTTTTCCTCTAAGCTTTTAAAGCGGCCCGAGGCACCACCATGCCCGGCGTCCATGTCTGTCTTGAACACCAAGATATTGTCATCAGTCTTCATACTACGTAATTTTGCGACCCACTTCATGGGCTCCCAGTATTGCACCTGAGAATCGTGAAAACCTGTTGTTACTAAAATATTAGGATAGGCCATCGCTTGCAAATTATCATACGGCGAATACGCTAAAATCGTTTCGTAGGCTTGCGGCTCATTTGGATTGCCCCACTCTTCATATTCATTCGTCGTGAGCGGAATCGACTCATCTAACATAGTGGTCAGCACGTCTAAGAATGGCACATGTACACCCACCCCTAAATACGCGTTAGGAGCTTGATTGACAATTGCGCCCATCAATAGACCACCAGCACTGCCACCGGTTGCAAAAATCTTATCTTTCGCGCCGTAACCTTGTTCAACCAGTCCGTGCGTTACATCCACAAAGTCATTGAAGGTATTCTGTTTGTGGGCTAATTTTCCTTGTTCATACCAAGTTCGCCCCAGCATTTCAGACCCACGTATATGCGCAATCGCGTAGACAAAACCTCGGTTTAATAAACTGAGAATGCTGCTTGAAAATGTCGGGTCAATAGTTATCCCATACGCGCCATACCCGTATTGAAGTAGTGGATTGCTGCCATCTTTGTTGAATAAGGCTTTTTTATACACCAACGACACAGGAATGTCGGTCCCATCGCGACCTTTAATGTGCAGTCGTTCAGAGGCATACTCCGACGCATCAAAACCACCTAAAACTTGGTGTTGTTTGAGTAACGTTTTTTCACCCGTGTTCAAGCACACATCGTAAACCGTTGCTGGCGTTGTCAAGCTACTGTAGCTAATCCGTACATCTGTCTGACTGGACTCTGGATTTAAACCAAGTGACGCGTAAAAACACGCATCTTCAAATTGAATGGTGTATTGCGTGTCATGCCGACCATGAACCACAAAGCGAATTTGCCCTGCCTCGCGTTCTGTCAGCACAAAGTGTTCGTCGAATAATTCAATACCTTCCAACAACACCGACTCACGATGAGCAATACGCTCCTGCCACTGGTTTATATCACCGATGGTCGAATCCGTAGCCGTAAGTAGACGGAAATTTTTTGCGTTGTAATTGGATAAAATAAAATAGGTTTCACCTAATCTATCAAGACCAAACTCATGACCAGCCTGACGCGGGAACAATCGCTCTACCTTCGCCTTAGGATCATGCGCATCAAGGACTAATAGATCTGCAGTCTCCGTCGCACTGAGGTAAATGAAGATTAGGCTTTCATCACGACTTTTACCTAACCCCATGAAAAATTGGCGATCTTGTTCTTCGTAGACTAGTTCATCTTCTTGTTGAGCGGTTCCCAGGCGGTGACGATACACTTGATAGCCAAGCAGAGTTTGAATGTCTTTTTTGACGTAATAAACGGTTTTGTTGTCATGAGCCCAAACCAGTTCGCTTTCGGTTTCACGTAATACATCCGGTAACCATTCACCCGTCGTTAAATCTTTGAAATAGATATCGTAGATTCGTCGACTAT
This sequence comes from Pseudoalteromonas xiamenensis, assembly GCF_030994125.1. Classification (NCBI taxonomy): domain Bacteria; kingdom Pseudomonadati; phylum Pseudomonadota; class Gammaproteobacteria; order Alteromonadales; family Pseudoalteromonadaceae; genus Pseudoalteromonas; species Pseudoalteromonas xiamenensis. The sequence goes on from NZ_CP099917.1 coordinate 2,116,066, forward strand.
CGGTATCTTGACTGTAGGCAAGCAGGTGTTCATTCGGGCTAATTGCAAGGTCACCCAAATCAAAATAGTCATGATCTTTCGCCAGTTCATTTGCATCGAGCAATAACTGCTTGTCCTGCATTTCGCGATTTGTTGCACGTGCATAGGTCGGATATTCATTGTCACCAGAGACCTCTCCGACATACCAATATTGACCATCTTTTACCGGTACAGATGAGTCATCTTTGACTATTCGAGCTTTGAGCTCTTCGAACAACGATTTACGCAATGCATCAACTGGTGCGAGTACGGCCTCACAATAGTGATTTTCTGCTTCAAGGTGTGCAATAACCTCCTCATTTTCTCGTTCGTCATCACGCATCCAATAATAATTATCGATGCGAGTATGGTCATGGTGCGTCATCGAATGAGGAACAATTTTAGCAATGGGGGCTTGGGGTTTTGAAACAGACAAGTGAATATCCTTTAGAGCAGCTGTACTGTAGGCAGTGTACCACAGCCAAAAGATTACAACAGCCGCATTTGCCACTCACAGCTCACCAATAAAAAAGGCCGATAAATCGGCCTTTTCAATATGTTACGCTAATACTTTTTCCGTGTTATACACCTGCTTTATCTGCTTTTGCACCACGCAATTTCGCGACTAATGCAGATATTTTGACTTTCGCGCCTGATGACAATGCACCAAGATCCGTCAAAATAATGTACAAGCAAGGCACTAACACCAAGGTGATCACCGTGGCAAACATAACTGCAAAGCCCAGAGATACCGCCATCGGAATAACAAACTTAGCCTGTAAGCTGGTTTCAAAGATGATTGGAATTACCCCAGCAAACGTCGTGATTGAGGTCAGTGTAATTGCACGGAAGCGCGCACAACCCGCCTCAACGACCGCGTCTTTTAGCTTAACACCTTCACGACGCACTTGGTTAACGTAATCCGTCATGACCAAAGAGTCATTGATCACAACACCGGCCGCCGCAATCAAGCCAAAGAACGACATCATGCTTAAATCTAGGCCAATCCATAAGTGACCCCAAATCGCACCAACCAAGCCAAATGGAATAACCGACATAACAATTAACGGCTGAGAATAGCTCTTCAAAGGCACCGCCAGAAGCATATACACAATCAACATACCTGCAATAAAGAATAGGATTTGTTCATCGGTTTGTGCCTGCTGCTCTTCAATTGAGCCTCCAAGTTCCGTTTTAATCGTTGGGAACTCTTCAAGTAACTTTGGTAATACATTGTCTTTAATGTTTTTGACCACCGCACTTGGTTCAACTTGTTGCTCATCGATGTTGCCGTACACGTAGACCGTACGATAGCCGTTGTCACGACGGATGTAGCTGATCCCTGGTTTTTCGATGAAATCGACCACATCACCCAACATTACCTCACGGCCTGTGGGCGTAGTGATCACCGAATACTTCAACGACGCCAACGCTTCACGTTCAAGTTCAGGGTAACGCACCATGACTTTCAACTCTTCACCGTCACGTAGCACACGTTGTGCTTCGCCACCGTAGAAACTCATACCCACTTGGTTTGCGACCGACGCGAGATCAAGACCTAAATCATAAGCTACCGGTTTTAAAACAAATTGAATCTCTTTGCTTTCTGGGTCAATTGATGAGCTGATGTCAAACAAGCCTTTTTCCTGTTGCAACATCGCAATCAATCGACGGCCCGCGGCATTCAATGTTGGCAAATCTGAACCATACAAGCGATAGCCGAATTCACCATCACGGTTACCACCACTGCCCACGTCATCGATGATAAGCAATGATTTCACACCCGCAATCGTCGGCATATGCTCACGCCAACGACGCGTCAATTCAAACGCATCAAACGGACGCAATTCTTCCTCAACAAGAGCGGTAAGTACTTGACCTTCCGTTCTTGATTCATTGAAGACAAAGTAGTTTTTAACCATCTTTTGGCCAAACTCAGCTTCGATTTCCGCATCCACTTGCTTCATCATGTCTTCGATTTGCGTCATCGCCGAAATAGTTTGCTCATCTGATACGTTGTCATTCATGGTAATGCTGATCAACGGGAAATCATGTGGCACTTTGGGCATTGGAACAACACGCACTAGATTTGCCGTGATAAGGCTAACACTGACAATCATCATTGCCACGAAAGCCGCAAGCACTGACCAGCGCCACTCCACACAGCGCTCGATAAAGCGTTTATATGGACCGTTTACAAAGCCAAAGAAGCGCTTATTAAAACGTACACGCCAGCTACCTTCTCGCATCGGTTTAAATGTGGTGTGTGCGATGTGTGCAGGTAGAATCCATTTCGACTCAATCAAACTAAACACCAAACACAAAATAACCACGATAGAAATCGACTTAAAGATCGCGCTTTCTGGTCCACTTGACATGACCATTGGCGCAAACACCGCGATGGTTGTTAACACCCCAAACGTCGCTGGCGTCGCAACTCGTTTCGCGCCAATAATAACGTTTTTAACGTTTGCCCCTTTTCGTTCAATTTCGGTGTAGGCGCTTTCCCCAATGACAATGGCGTCATCGACGACAATCCCCAGTACCATAATGAAACCAAACAAAGACGTAATGTTAATTGTGACACCGAAAATAGGCATCATCATGATGGCACCGAGGAAACACACCGGTAAACCAACCATAACCCAGAAAGCCAATTTAAAACGTAAGAAAATGGTTAGCATAATAGCGACGAGGATAGCACCTGCAATCATGTTGCTTTTCATCATTTCTAGACGAGCATCAAGGTAATAGGTCATGTCCACAATTGGTTCAATGTGAATACCAGGAGGCAGACTTGCGTTTTTCTCCTCAATGTATTTATGAACCGACGCCGCGACTGGCATCATGTTTTGGTCTTTTGTCGCTTTTACAGCAATGTAAACGGCGTTGGTGCCATTCAGTTTATTGTAGTATTCACCTTCTACGAACCCATCTTTGATAGTGGCTACGTCCTGTAATAATACTTTCGCACCGTTACTACCAACTTTGACGGGAATGTGGCGGAACTCTTCACCATGGTAATATTGGTTTTCAACACGCACCGCGATAATGCCACCTTCACTGCGAATTTGGCCGGCTGAAAAGTTTGCTGAATAGCCGCGAATCGCTGACGCAACCTGCGCAATCGTTAAATTATAGCGGCGCAGCATATCCGGTTCGATTTCAATCCCAATCTCATAGCTAGGTGTGAAACGCTCCACTATGGAAATATTACCGCGCTGTAGCAGTTCATCTTCTATTTGTTTGGCAAGCGGTTTCAGTTCTTGAATCGGCAAAGCGGCAGTCAACGCCATTTGAATGACGTCCTGTTTGAATTCCACTTGTTGAACACGTAATGGTTCCATCGCTGCTGGGAATGTAGCGATGCTGTTCACTTTTGCACGAATTTTATCGGTCACTTCCGTTAAATCTTCGTCTTTGTGAATTTCAAGTTGCGCAGCACCACCCCCACGAAACGAGCGATATACGCCTCGCTTAATCTCTGTAACATCTTTCAACGCTTCTTCTAGCTTGATAATGATGCTTTCTTCGATTTCTTGCGGTGACGCACCCGGGTAGTTTGCTTGCACGGTAACGTAGTTAATTTCTACGTTTGGAAACATCTGGCGTTGAATCGTAAAGTAGCTCACTAAACCCATGATGATGATGAAGAACATCAATAGGTTGGCAGCCACCGTATTATTCGCAAAATAGGCAATAATACCGTGTTCAGCGTCAGGTGTTACAGTGTGCTGTTGTTCACTCATGATCACTCCTTGGCTTTACAGCTTTTCCGCAGGCGTCGCGTTGCTTGATTCATCTTTTGAACCCGCAACTCGCACTGCCAACCCTTTCGTCGGGTACTCCGGCAATGTCATGACGATTTTATCGCTGCTTTCTAACCCTTCACCCACTAGGAAATAACCACCTTCCTCACGAATAACCCGCACTTTGCGTGGCTCTAATTTACCTTCGTCATTCATGACCCAGACGGTTTGGTTGTTAACCAAATCTTGAGGGAGCTTGAAAATTTGTTTCAGGGTCGCGCCTTTGAATGCCACGTTAACAAATGAACCGAATTTCATTGCTGGTTGGTTCGTTTTAAATCCGTATGGATCGTCCACTCGGACAACGAGGTGGCTCATACGTGTTGCGGTATCCACTACGCCTAAGTCGCGTGCAATTTTCGCTTCACGAGTAAAACCGTTGATGCCTTTGTTCGACACTTCTGCAGGCAATCCTTCGATACGATTTGGTAAAAAGACGCTATCAAAACCCGCAACTGGAATTTCAATTTCGCCTGTCTCAATATTGTTAAGCACGGCAAGTGGGTTACCTGGCGTAACAAATTGACCCAAACCCACTTCTCTTTTCACGACAATCGCGTCAAATGGTGCTGTAATGTCACAATTGGCAAGATCACGACGTGCGCGCTGTAAACCCGCTTTCGCAGACTTAACTGCGGCTTCCGCACTCATTACCTGAGGCTTGCGCAAAAATAAATCTGTGTGCTTTTTGTCTGGGAAACGACGCGCTTCATCCTTTGCCACTTCTGCTTTCGCACGCTCTTCAATTAACGCGGCTTCTGCACGCGCCAATTCAGCTTCCGCTTGCAATACTGCCGCTTCGTAATTGTCTTTCTCGATTTGCATCAAGACATCACCTTTAGCCACCAAGCCACCAGCAACAAAACTTTCGTGCCAGTACGTCACTTTGCCAGAAACTTGAGCCGCCAAACTAGTTCTTTCCAACGGTTTAAGTTCACCATAGCTTTGGATAACGACTTGATAATCGCTCGGCTCCATCGTTTCAACTTGTACGACAGGTCGCGTATCAACTTGCTTTTGCTCTTCGTCTTTCTTCGCAACGGCTGCTACACCCATCGACGCAGCGGCTCCGACAGCAATGAGGGCAAATGGCAGTGTCCATCTCATCACGCTCTTTTTCATGATCAGTCCTTCTCTAATTCTACTGGTCACATTGTAACAATATAAATATCAACAGAAAGGTGACATTTGTAAGTTTCTGTAACTTTTTTTACGGATTTTTATACAAAATAACCCTCTGCTTTTTGCATTAAATTTATTCTTAAAATGATCGTATTTGAATTAGGTCATTTGACACTTGATTTCCAACCATTTTTCCCGATAAATTGCATTAATGACAAGTAATCAGAGAGTTATGGAGATGGTCTGGAAAATTTTCGGATTGTGCAGTTTACTTTTAGTGGTTGGTTGTACAACAACGTCCATGCACAACCGTTCACTTGAAACACATTCTCCAGCACCTCTGAATATTGCAGAAAAGATCAATCATACTTTGTTTAATAAAGTTGCAATCCCTTCAGCATCTGAACTCTTTTCCTTACCAGATGAAGAACGCACTAAATTTTTTGCTTTTCAAGCGCACGCACGACGACTTGGGGCGCGAGAAGACAAGATTATTTTTAATTATTTAGAAGCCAAACTAGACGAGTTTACCTACGATGGACAAACTCTGACGGCCCAAGAAAGTTTGCAAGAAAATCATGGTAATTGCATTTCGCTTGCTATTCTCACTGAATCTTATGCCCAGCTCGCACATGTTCAAACTAGCTTTACTGAAGTCTCTAGCATTCCAATTTACCAAGTACAAAATGGGACTGTTTTAGTCGCGAACCACTTTAAAACAAAGTTACTTGCTCCCGAGGAAACACCAACGGAAAAAGGGTGGATTTCTTTTTCCAAAGCGGGCACCGTCGTCGACTATTTTCCTGAATTCGATTCCGTATTTATTGGCAATGCCACACGCACTGATTTAATCACGAAGTTTTACGCCAACCGAAGCGTCGATGCGTTGCTTGCCGAAGAATACGATCTCAGTTATTCCTATTTATTAGAAGCACTTACACTTTCACCAAATGATGCTGAACTGCTAAACCTTGCCGCACTACTCCACAAACGAAAAGGCGATTTCGATACTGCCAATAAGCTATTTGAATTCGGCTTTGAACAAAATGTTAAGAGCTACAACCTACTCAGCAACTACATCACACTACTCGATCCTATAGAGGATGCAACACGAATTGCCTTAGTGGAATCAGAATTTGAACAAGCCAGTACTACACCTATCGACTGGCTATTATTGGCGCAAGATTATGTGAGAAAAGACCAACTTAATACGGCCGAACGGTTACTTTCAAAAGTCATTGACGCCGTACCTTATTTACCTGAACCCTACATAGAGCAAGCCAAAATCCACTATCTCAGAGGCAATTTTACAAGAGCACGTGAACTACTCGCCACGGCAAGCCAAAAAACATCTCAAAAACATAAACTTGCTATAATCCAAGCGAAACAGACCGCCTTGTTACGTCTGAATGCTAAGGAATAAGAAAAGTAAAATATATGTAAATATATTATTAACACAAACTTTACACCTCTGTGTTGTACCACTATGGTTTGGTTGGATACATAATCAACAAAAAGGTACAACATGAAACATTTAACACCGTTATTGAGTCTTCTAGCGAGCTCGGTTGCCTTGGCAACATACGCATCCGAAACAAACGTTCAACCTTTGACCGAAGCACATATGCTGAAATACACACAGCAAGCGCAAAAGTTGTCTATCGGCAAAAAAGAAGTCGTCCATCGCAAACTCAACCAAGGTCATCAGCAACTGAATAGCGCAATGACTTCGCCTATTACTCAGACGATTTCGCATCCTGGTGCCAGCTACATTAAATTGCACTTTACCGATTTAGATTTGACGCAAGGTGGCAAACTTGTTGTTGCTTCTGCTGATGGCTCAGAGCGTTACGAATATACGGTCGACAATGCAAGCACCGCGTCATTCGATTTACGCCTTGGTGATACTGAAAACAAACAATTCTCGACGATGTCGGTATCAAGTGACACCGCTGTCGTTACCTTTTATCCTGGCGTTGACCAAGAGTCCCACTTTGGCGAAATCGACTTTTACTACCACGGCAATGAAGGTACTGTCGGCGAGGACACACTTATCAACGAAGAGATGAGCACCTTTTCAACATGCGGCTCAATGGAACGCAAAGATGTGCAATGTTGGGCACAAAACCATCCGGTTGAATTTGACCGCTCGCGCCCTGTGGCTCGACTATTAATCGCTGGCAGCAGCTTGTGTACAGCATGGCGAGTTGGTCCAGACAACCGCATGTTCACCAACAACCACTGTATCGAAAGCGCGCAAGAGTTGACGGCAACAGAAGTGTGGTTCAACTATCAGAACATCCAGTGTAATGGCTCAACGAAAGAGACCGTGGTGAAAGTAACGGGTAAAGATTTACTCAAAACCGACTACACACTCGACTACACACTCTTTACCGTTAATGACTTTGTGAAAACCGCACCATTTGGTTACTTCGGGTTAGATGTGCGTGACCCAGCTCAAAATGAACGCATCTATATTCCTCAGCACGGTTCTGGTAACCCGAAAGAACTGTCCATTGAGTCGGATAAAGATTCCAATGGTCTTTGCTCGGTCAATGAACCAACCGCAAACGGCCGTGGCACAGGCACGGACATCGGTTATTACTGCGACACCATCGGCGGTTCTTCTGGTAGTCCTGTACTTTCGGGCGACACCAATAAAGTGCTTGCGTTGCACCATTTAGGAGGCTGTACCAACAAAGGCGCTAAAATAAAGCAAATTTGGCCACAAGTGGCGAGCCACTTTAACAACCAAATTCCTGAAGGGGATAACTCAACAGGCACGCCACCACCGGTCGCACGCTTTACCTACAATTGTTCCGCGTTAACTTGTCAATTTGACGGTAGTGGCTCAACAGGCAATGTTCAATCACATCAATGGCAATTTGGTGATGGTGAGACTGCCCTGGGTGCTATTCAAAGCCACAGCTATACAACTGATGCCGTCTACGATGTAACTCTGACGGTCGTTGATGATAAGGGCAAGACGTCCGTCAACATGCAGACCGTAACCGTAGGTCAGGTGTTGGACGAAGCACGACTGGATAAAGGTGTGCCAAAAACGGGGCTGGAAGGTTCTCGTGGTAGCGAATTACGTTATTACTTCGATGTTCCGGCGGGCGTAAGCGTTTCAGTGAAAACGACGGGTGGCGCAGGTGATGCTGACTTATACGTGCAATTTGGTGCAGAACCGACCACCTCTGTCTATGACTGCCGTCCGTTTAAATCAGGAAACACAGAATCGTGCTCGCTGACTAACGGTGCTGGCCGCTACTTCGTCATGGTTCGTGGATACACCACGTTTTCAGGTCTTGAGTTGGTCGCAGATTATCAATAATCTCAACTAAATCGTTCATAAAATGAAAATCCGCTTGGCATGTACATCAAGCGGATTTTTACCTTATTAAACGGTGAACAATGATTATTGCCAAGACAAGATCGTTGATAATGTGTGGCTTTCATTCGGTTGAAGTGTCACAGCGTCTTCCATCACATTAGCCGCCTCGAGACATAACATCGTCAGGTATTCGTCATCACGGAAATTGCTTAAGCGCTTGGCCTTTTCTATCCATGGATTCCAAAGTACACAGGACGCTGAATGTTCACGTGCAACCCTCATCGTACCCTGAGGGGTATGTATTTTCTGAATGGCCGGCGCTTGGGTGTAGACCATGTCCGTTTCACGTGCAAAACCCACCTCGTCATTTTGCGCAAAAGGGCCTTCGCCAAATTCAATGTATTGCGCACCTTGCAAACCTTCTACCGTGGTTTTTTGAATGTCTGACGTTGGGAAGTACGTGTGTAGTGCTTGTGTGAGCGTAAACGGTGTGTCACCTAAGTTCGTGTTTGTGAGATCAACGCGCAATGAATGACCCAGTACAAAGGTTACAACTAATGACGATTTATGAGACCAAAACGTTGTGTCTACCGTGTCCATTGGTAACGCTAAGCGGATATGAATATCGCCGTTAATTTCTTCCACGTGTTTAAGCGACCAGAGTAACTTACGTGCAACACCGTGAATTGGCCAATCGGCCTTTTCATGGACACCAAACCAAGGCCAGCAAATTGGAATGCCGCCACGCACGGGTTTGCCCATTTGATAATCTTCATCACTGGATACCCAAATTAGCGGCGCTTGTCCTTTTGGGGTAAATTCGGTCAGTTGCGCACCTTGCAAAAAGATAGTGGCGTCACAGCGCGCGCTGTTTACTTTCAAATAAGATAGGCCGGATGCCATTTCATGTTGTGTAACCGTTGTTGGTAACTGCATAATTTGTCCTCAACGCGTTTTCCTTAGAGCAATTATGCAATGCGCGCAGAATTGTTCAAATAGGAAAAGTGACTTTATGAAGGAGTTTCACGTACCACCAAGTTTAACCGCCAATACGCGCTCTTTTTTGTGTTTAACTATGCCGCTTTTAAAGATATTTTCAATCCGCTTTCGACAGACCGAGTAGACTCGTGACTGCTTATTTATGCTTAGCAACGAACGTTTTTAGCAATTTTCCAACCCTGTGATAAGCTAGATCTTAGGTCCTACTCACTTTATTTGCCTATGAAATTTTTATTAACTAAACGTTTTTGGCTTCATATTGCAGGCATTGCTTTTGTCGGACTGGGGTTTCTTGGGATGGCACTTCCTGTGATGCCCACAACTGTATTTTTCATTCTTGCCTTAGTCTGTTTCACCCGCTCGTCACCTGAATTCGCCCAGCGCTTGTTGGATCACCCCAAATACGGTCCATCTCTGCGGTTATGGCAAGATCACCGTGTTATTCCTATGAAAGGTAAATGCATGGCGGGTACTGGCATGCTTCTTGGGTTTGTGGTTTTATGCTTTACGAGCGCGCCTCTTTGGGTCATGTTTATGGTGGGCGGCATTGAATTAGCCGTACTCTACTACATTTGTACGCGCCCTTCTAAAGTGCCTTCTCAATGTGTCCTTAAAAGACCTGTCGGTTGAAAAGTAGGTACACCCAACGAGTAACCATTCCCTTTAACCAACCAGAGAAACGGCCAATAACACGCCCAAAAGCTAAACACGACATCCGATAAAAAATGACCACCCTGAATAATGCGCACCACTCCGACAGTCGCACCGAGCAAGACACCTAGCTGCCACCAGCGGCGGCGACCGAACACCCAGCCAAACAGCATAAAATAAAATCCAATGGCGGCATGCCCACTGACAAAAGAACAATTGCGACGACATTCGCCAGAATAAGCAAACGCTGAGGAAAAGTGTTTCTCACCCGAAAATTGTTCAATTTGATGGGGCCGAGCTCGGCCAAGTGAGTTGTCTTTGATAATGGTGTTAACCAAAATACCGGGAACAAACACCAGTGCGATAGTCATAATTTTCAGTTGCTTAAGTCGGCATTCGCGTAGTTCATTCTTTTTATCAACCCAGAAATAACGGACAAACACACACACAAAGCCAAGGAGTAAAACATAATGGATCTTGGCAAATGTCCAATAGATCACTTGCACCAAATCATTGTTTGCAAGAAAAAAGTGACCATCACGGAAGAACCAGCTCGATACAACAATATCCAGAATGGGAAATTGCACAAACACCACAATACAGACCAAACAGCCGATCACGTCAGCTCGCTGTAACCAAGCACACTTACTCGAATTAGCACCCTTCATAACCATTGAACCCTGATACTTGATATAAATACAATTTCCGTGTGAGCGTGGGGTAAACATCAACGCTCACAGGTGCTAGCGCTTGCACCTGTTGAAAACAACCGTGCAATGCTTTTGGTGTTTCACTTAAGAACAGATAACGCTCGTTGTATTGTGCGGTTAGTGGGTAATTTAGTTGGTAGTGATCCTTGATGATCCCAGAAGGATTAAAACTACGCACTTGAATTCCCGACCCCTCGGTAAAATCACTGCGATAAAAATGGACATACGACAATAACGCTCGAGAATCACTCAGATAGACCGTGTTTTGAGGTTGCTCTGGTATCGCCAACACCAATTCTCGCCACCCGCTCACCCGTTGATATGGCGTATTTTTTTTGGTGGGTTCAATCTGTAACGCGCTTTGAATCTGAGGGTAACTATAGAACAGCCCAATAAGCAGAACATTGACGAATATGGCAGCCTTGAGCACGGCGATTTTCCCACGATACACCAACCAATAAGCGGCTAGTAAACTCCCTCCAACATACGTCGGTGCGGCCCAATTTGCGTTCGCGTGAGAAAGCAACGCTTGTACCATCATTGCCAGTAGCATCGGAAAGGTGACACACATCAACAGCAACGTCGTTGACGCGAGTTTTTGTCGCCACACCCACACGGTTAAAACCCAGAATGCAACTGGACCAAACGCAAAAACTTGGCCAGCGGTAAATTCTAACCAGCGCAATGGATGCAATAACGGTTGGTTAAGCTTTGAAATCTCAGCGGTGTGTTGGAAACTAATAAAATCGTGTGCTGCGTTCCACAGTAGATTAGGTAAAAATAGAACAAACGCAATGAGAACAGCCAAAAGCAAACCTAACGTGTTTTCGCGCTTACGCTCAGCCTTATCTAGTCCGATATAGGCAAACAACCCAATCATCAAAACGCACATCGTGTATTTAGACAATATACCTAGACCCAACGCAGCACCCAGACTCACCCAATAGAGCCATTTTCTCGTTTTTAACGCTGCAACAAAACTCCAAACAGCAACGCTCCAAAAAAACAATAATGGTGCATCCGTGGTCACAAACAGGCTATTAAAGCCAATTAAAGGGGCTGTAAAAAAGAGGATTGCGGCACTGTCGGCTACGTCTGTGCGTTGCCAAAGTCGCATCGCAATCTGTCGAATTACCAGCGCCGTGCAAAAATACAACAGGGCCGAACTCAATCTAACGGCCCACTCTGCATGACCAAAAATAGACGTGGTTGCCGCAATAAGCCACGCAATCATAGGCGGCTTGGAGTAATAACCAAAATCAAGTTGGGTAGACCAGAAATGATAATACGCTTCGTCGTAAAACAGCGCTAAATTGTGAAAGGGCCCAATCAATATATGCGCGAGAAGCAGAACCAAAAGCATTGGCACTGTGTAATTTGCACTTGAGTTTATCCCTGATTTGTCTAGCGCAGCACCTTCCACCTAATCCTCCAAAGGCTTTTAACAGAGTTAAAATTGCTTAAGGTATTCGTGCAGTCTGAAAAATTAGTGTGACAAATTGATGATGAATTTTGGAATCGCCGATGACATATAACATTCAAAAAATGAATAGATGATTTACATTTGATTTATTTTTTAGATTAATACAATCTAGTTAAGTCGTTATCCTTCTCACAAATCCTGCCCTATAGTGTAGGCTATAAATTGCGCAATTCGAAACATTGCACACTGTCACCAATAAACGGTAAGGATCTAACGATGGATAAACACAATACAAATTCGAGTGGAAAATGTCCCTTTATGCACGGCGGCAACACGCGCCTAGGCGGGTCGGGTACCAAAAATGTCGATTGGTGGCCAAATCAACTGAATCTCCGCATCCTTCATCAAAATGACACGAAAGTTAATCCATTAGGTGAGACGTTCAACTACGCTGACGCGTTTAATTCACTTGATTTTGCTGAGGTAAAAAAAGACTTAGCGAATGTGATGACCGATTCAAAAGCTTGGTGGCCTGCCGACTATGGTCACTATGGCCCATTTATGATCCGCATGGCGTGGCACGCGGCGGGGACTTATCGTACAGGTGACGGACGAGGTGGCGCATCAACAGGTAATCAACGCTTCGCACCACTCAACAGCTGGCCAGATAACGCTAATTTAGACAAAGCTCGCCGCTTACTGTGGCCAGTAAAGCAAAAATATGGCAACCGTTTATCTTGGGCTGACTTGTTTATTCTTGCGGGTAACGTAGCCCTTGAAACTATGGGGTTGAAAACATTTGGGTTTGGGGGAGGCCGTGAAGACATTTGGGAACCTGAAGAAGACGTTTATTGGGGGGCAGAATCCACGTGGCTTGATAACGAGCGTTACAGCGGTGAACGTGACCTAGATAACCCGCTCGCGGCGGTACAAATGGGTTTAATCTATGTAAACCCTGAAGGGCCAGATGGCAACCCTGACCCTCTCGCCTCCGCGAAAGACATTCGGGAAACCTTTGCCCGAATGGCGATGAACGACGAAGAAACCGTTGCATTGACGGCTGGCGGCCATACGTTTGGTAAATGCCACGGAGCAGGCGATGCCGCGCTCGTTGGGCCAGAACCAGAAGCCGCGCCATTGGAAGAAATGGGCTTTGGCTGGACAAGCAAACACGGAAAAGGCCATGGCAGTGACACTATCACCAGTGGCATTGAAGGGTCTTGGACACCGAATCCTACCCAATGGGACAATGGCTACTTTGAGGTGCTTTTTGGCTACGAATGGAAACTCGCAAAGAGCCCTGCTGGCGCACAACAATGGGTTCCTATCGATTTAAAACCAGAACATCACGCACCAGACGTCGAAGACGCGTCCAAACGAGTTGGGATCATGATGACTACAGCCGATATGGCCATGCGTGAGGACCCGATTTACCGCGAAATTTCTTTACGGTTCTTGAACAACCCAGATCAATTTGCCGACGCCTTTGCACGCGCGTGGTTTAAACTGACTCATCGCGACATGGGACCAAAAGTACGTTACTTAGGCCCTGAAGTACCCACTGAGGAGTTGATTTGGCAAGATCCAGTGCCAGCTCGAGACTTCGATTTAATTGATGCACACGACATTAAGGCGCTGAAGCAAGCCATACTCAACACCGGTATCGCACCTCATGCCTTGATCTATACAGCTTGGTCGTCCGCCTCAACCTTCCGAGGTTCAGACAGCCGAGGTGGTGCAAACGGCGCTCGTATTCGACTTGCACCACAAAATACGTGGGAAGTGAATCAGCCAAACCAACTCGTTCAAGTGTTAGCGGCGCTCGAAAAAGTACAAACGCAATTTAACCATGCCCAAGAAAGCAACAAACGAGTGTCTCTTGCGGATCTGATTGTGCTCGCTGGTGCCGCAGCGATTGAACAAGCCGCCCAGTTAGGCGGTATTAACCTTGAAGTTCCTTTTACAGCAGGTCGTACCGATGCAACGGCAGAGCAAACGGACGCAGAATCGTTCTCGGTTCTTGAACCCATTGCTGACGGATTCCGTAACTATCAAAAACAGCAGTACACGTTTTCTGCCGAAGAGTTGCTGTTAGATAAAGCGCAACTGTTAGGCCTTACGGCTCCTGAAATGACCGTACTGGTCGGTGGTTTACGCGCACTCAACGCCAATTATAACGCGCAGAGCTTAGGGGTACTAACACCTCGTCCTGGCGTTTTGAGTAATGATTTCTTTGTGAATCTATTAGACATGGAAACGAAATGGTTTGCGAAAGATGACGCACAACAAACGTTTGATGGCCGCTGCATTCACTCGGGTAAAATCAAATGGACAGCGTCACGCGTCGACCTCGTGTTTGGCTCAAACTCACAATTGCGTGCACTCAGTGAAGTATATGGGGCAAGCGATGCGAACGAACGTTTCGTTAATGATTTCGTTCGAGCTTGGAATAAAGTGATGAACGCCGATCGTTTCGACATTTAATTTTACGGTATCAACATCTACCCACTCTCCTAATGGGTAACAAACAAAGGGCACTATGTGCCCTTTTCTTATCTTCGTTATGGAAATGAATAACGCAAAATACGTTTTAAGACCGACGTATATTGACGCCAAAAAGGGCCTGTGTTGTAGGGCACATCGTATTTTGCAAACACCGCTTGCACTTGAGGCGCAACCTCTTGATACCGTGACGAAGGCATGTCTGGAAACAAATGATGTTCGATTTGGCAACTGAGGTGTCCTGTTAACACATGAAACCAGTGCTTACCTTGTAAATTCGACGACCCCAATGCCTGTCTGAAATACCATTGACCCTGTGATTCATTTACGCAATCCGCTTCTTTGAAGGTTTGCACAGCCTCAGTAAAGTGACCGCAAAAGATGATGGTTGAAGTCCACACGTTGCGCAGTAAATTAGCCAGCAAATTCCCGCCTAATACCCAAAGAAATGCAGGTCCAGCTAATAAGGGAAAGAGCACATAATCTTTGACTAGCTGTCTTGCCCCTTTGCTGAAGAAACGTCGCTTAAGCTCTTCATGCGACACTTTGCCATCGCGATTGGCTTTTTTCTTCCCCATAAAAACACGCTCAGCGGCCAGTTCGTGATAAGACACACCCCATTGAAACAACACACTCAATAAAAGGTAGGTCACAAACTGCCACAAGTTCTTCACGCGCCAACGGAAATCATTCGATAAACGCAGCAAACCGTAACCAAAATCTCGGTCCTTACCAATGATATTGGTGTAGGTGTGATGCTCAAAATTATGTACGCGATTCCAGCTTTGCCCATCACATGCAATGTCCCATTCGTAGGTTTTCGAGTTAAGCTGTTTGTCGTTCATCCAATCGTATTGCCCATGCATGACATTATGACCGATTTCCATGTTGTCGAGAATTTTAGCCAGAGCAAGCAAAATAACACCTACCGCCCACAACCAAGGCATCCAAAAACCGGCGACTAACAGTATACGTCCGCTCCATTCAAAATAACGTTGACGACGAACGACACGACGAATGTAGTCTGCATCCGTTTGACCTACTTTCGCTAACGTCGAGGCCTTGATGTCATCAAGTTCTTTGGCAAAAGCGATTAAGTTTTGTTCGTTCATAACGCAATCTCCACGTCCGTCACCGCTTGCACAACACACAATTGAATTAACGATTCACCGGCATCCGACAATGCGCCAGTACGCATGTCTCGAACTAGACCTTGCTTCTTAACACACTGACATTGATGACAAATCCCCATACCACACCCTCGCCTTACCGAAACATGTTGTTGTTCTAATTGATCAAGCAACGAGCGTTGATTGTCCACAGCATACTGATTGTGAGCGACTTTCACGACGTGCTCGGTGCGCTCAGCCATATTGATGTGCGTTGCCAAACCAAAAGGTTCATCAAAGTACGTTACGTTTGCTGCAAGACTCTGCGTTGCAACCTGCTCCATTACCGCTTGTGGTCCACAACAGAAAACCACCGGGGCATCGAGATCGTTAAGGTAATGCGTCAGTGGCTTAAACTCAGCACGCCCAATCGGAAAATAGGAAAAATGCGCAAAACGCGCAGCAAGTGCATTGAGTTCTTTTTCTGCTAGATGTTCGCCGGTGCGAGCGATATAAATGAGTTTGACGGGATTACACGCTTCACTTAAATGTTGCGACAACATGGCTAAGAAAGGCGTGATCCCTGAGCCTCCTGCAATCATGAGCGTCGATCCCATTTTCCTTTGGGGAAACAGAAACGTCCCTTGAGGTGCTGAAATGTTACACCAGCTTTCACTGGCTAAATACGTGGTTAAGTGAGGCGTAAAGCGACCTAGCTCATGCGTTCTGATAAGCAATCGAACTAACCCAGATGCACGATATTGCTCGGGAGAACTGGCAATGGTAAACACTCGAGTACGCAGTTGACCATTCATTTCAACCGTTAACTCAAGGTGTTGACCTGCCTTATGAATAGGCCAAGTCGACTCTGGTGCTAACCAAAGTTCAAGGTATTTTTCATTTATTGGTTCAATGCAGGCGACTTCTGCACGGTAAAACCCTGCCCGCCACGCAGGCTTAAACCGTTGCATGATAGGCTCTAAATACCCAGCCAGTTGTTGGTGGTGCAAAAACCACTGCGTCATTGTATCAATCATAGCATGTGCCTTATTTCAGCGTACACTTGTAAGCTCACTCAGCGCACAAGTGTACGCCAAAATTTCAAAATGGCAACGGTGATTAGAGTAAAAACTCTTCAATGTATCCGAGCAGTGACCAAACCGGCGGAAAAACACCGTGAGAAGTGGCAAAAGTGGAAGGTTCAGGTTGGCATAATGATTTGACGAACAGAGATGGGAAATACCCGAAGGGTACTGCATTGAAGAGAAAAAAGGCTTCAAAAAGAAGCCTTTAATTTGCTCAACCGCATCGAAACTTAGACGCTTTCAAGCGCTAACTCTATCATTTGTTTGAAGGATTTTTGACGAGCTTCAGCACTGGCGTGCAGATCTTGCGTAATGTGATCGGACACCGTTAACAACGTGAGCGCTTTTGCTCCATAAAAACTTGCTACGCCGTACAGCCCCGCCGCCTCCATTTCAATACCCAATACACCCATGCGTTTTATAACGTCAAACATTTCGGGTTCGGGTGTGTAAAACAGATCAGACGAAAACACATTCCCAACGCGGATTGGGATGGCGTGTTGTTGTGCCGTTGTCACCACCCGATTCAATAAAGAAAAGTCGGCTAACGCCGCGAAATCATGCCCAGCAAAACGCTGTCGATTGGTTTTAGAGTCCGTAGAAGCCCCCATCGCAATGACGATGTCGCCCAATGCGATGTCGTCCTGTACCGTTCCGCAACTGCCCACGCGAATAAGATGCTTAACCCCAAAATGCGTCACCAGCTCTGTGGCGTAAAGTGCGCAACTAGGGATCCCCATCCCAGTCCCCATCACAGAGACTCGTTTACCTTTGTAATACCCCGTAAAACCCAGCATGTTGCGTACGGCATTCACTTGCACCACATCGGTTAAATAGGTTTCAGCGATAAACTTAGCACGCAACGGATCGCCTGGCAGTAATACCGTATCAGCAAACGCACCTAGCTCAGCTTGAATGTGTGGCGTTGCCATTTTAGTACCCCGTCTGTGTGGTGGTGTTCTGTGCAGCTGAGCCAAGCACTTGCAGTACGTCGCTCAATAGCCCTGACGCACCAAAACGGAATGTAGCAGGCGAGACCCAATCTGCCCCCATGATGTGCTGAGCGAGTTGAATGTATTTGCGAGCTTCGGCCACCGTCCTCACACCACCAGCGGCTTTAAACCCGACCGGTTTACCGCTGACTTGAATTGCCTTCAACATAATTTCAGCCGCGTCCAAGGTCGCATTGATTGACACTTTACCCGTACTGGTTTTAATGAAATCCGCGCCTGCGCGAATGGCAATTTCACTGGCTTTTTGGATGGCTTCAGGGGTTTGCAACTCACCTGATTCGATGATCACTTTCAATAGAACACGCTCACCGCAAGCTTGCTTGCAAGCAGACACTAGCTCAAAGCCAATTTGCTCATTGCCAGCCAAAAGCGCGCGGTAGGGAAAGACCACATCGACTTCGTCCGCACCGGTTTTTACCGCGTCTGCGGTCTCACGAACCGCACTGTCTACATCTGGATTGCCATGTGGGAAATTGGTGACAGTCGCAACAAATACCTCGTTACCTAGGGTTTGTTTTGCGAGTTGAACAAATTGCGAATACACACATACCGCCGCGACATGCCCTGCTTTTTGGTTAGTTTGCGCGCACAGTTGAGAAATTTGCTCGTTTGTATCGTTCTCATTTAACGACGTTAAATCCATGCAACGTAACGCAATCAGCGCCGCGTCATGATCTGATAAAGTGTTTAAGGCCATGCTTTTCTCCTTACCATGAAAAGAATGATCCCAGAACAACGAAAGGGAGCAGGCAAACTTGCCTCGATAATACTCATCCCACTCATCCGTTCTAAGAACATGAGTGGACTTGGTTCCTTGAAGACTTACCGTGGTAATTCAAATCCGTTTAAACCGCCTGCATTTTAAACCGACCATTTAGAAAATAGCCACCAAAATGCTACTAAAGTCATGCTTTGTTGCGCTAGCGCAAAGTATCGAAACACCGACAAACACGTAGCGCTCGCTACGGCGTATTATCCTTTGGGAAGAAAGTCAGATAGCAACAGAGCAATTCCAAGAAACGACATAAATCCAGCAATATCTGTGATGGTAGTCAACACGATCGACGACGATTGCGCAGGGTCTAAGCCAAATTTTTTGAGCGCGATCGGCACAATAGCCCCGGAACTACCAGCGATGACTAACGATGAAATCATGGCCAGCGCAATCACTGCCGCTAAGCCAATGGATTGACTCCACAAATACACGCCAAGTCCACACGTGACCGCGATGGCTGCGCCATTCATCAAGCCCACAAACATTTCCTTGATCATCACTTGATACCACTGTCTTGTGGATATTTCACGCAACGTCAACCCGCGCATCGTTACCGCTAGGGCTTGTGCACCCGCGTTACCCGATTGACCCGCCGCAACGGGCAATAAAATGGCCAGCGCCGTGACTTGCGCAATCAACCCTTCAAACGCGCCGACGACGGCCGCCGCCGCAAAGGCTGTGAGCAAGTTAATTTGCAGCCACGGTAAACGTTTTTTTACCGCAAACCAACTACTCGACAAAGCCTTCTCATCTTTACTAGCCCCCACCATCGTCTGCATATCACTCGCGAGTTCTTCTTTGGTGGATTGATACACATCGAAAAAGCGCACTTGCCCAACTAATTGCATATGCGCATCAAACACAGGCAGTGTTCTGCAACGCAGACCTTCAAACAATTCGATGACACTGTCTTTATGATCCATGACGTTCAACCGTGCTTTCACTGGGCTGGCAAGGTTTGCGAGGGTTTGTGTCGACACACTGGCTACCAGCGTATTCAGTGTGATCTCGCCGACGACTTCTCGAGCACTGTTGAGTACGTATATCACGTCAGCCACGGGGCGACTCTGATTTTTGAGCTGCGACATAGCATCACGCACGGTCAAATCGCCATAAAATGCCTGCACATGGCAACTCATCATTCGCGCAGCGGTATTCTCAGGGTATTCCAGTAAATCGCTTAATTCTTGGCTTATGTCTGCGTGGGTTTCGTGCAGTTGATTCAATAAGGCAGACTGACGTTCAGGCTCAAATTTATGCAGCAAACCTATGGCAATATGGCTTTCGAGCTCGGCAATAAAGGTCACTTGAAATGCCAAGGGAAAGGCCTGAAAGAGCGCTTCTGACACATTTGGCGTTAAGTATTTCCACACTCGCAAGACTACGTGCATGGGCTGACTTTCCAACAATGTTGCTGCTTCTTTAGGCAGTAACGACGCCAAATGCTGCGCGCTTTTAAGTGGATAATGGCTTAAGAAGGTCTCGCTAAGTTGTTCTGCAACCGAGTCGAGTTTAGCAATCGAAAGTGTCATGATTTAGCTCCTTGTCCTGTGGAAGGCATGACTAACTCAAACAAGCTCGCTATTGAACGTGTATAAGCATCAACTAAATCAGGCGTATCAAACGTTTGTTGGTTATCTCGTTGAAAACGGTTGAGTGCTGCTCGCAGACGATGATGTTGAAGAACACCGATAAACTCGCCCGTTCGATTCACAACAGCAACACAGTCCGTTTGCTTCCACAATGGCGATTGCAGTGCCGCGGCCAACTCGGTCACACCACTTAGCGCATCACTTTGCATGCGCATCGTTGCTGCAATCGATTCATGGGGTGATAACCTGAGTACATCGTATAAAGATACTTGACCGACCAACTTACGCTCCGCATTCAGCACAAACAGACGTTCACTGCCTTGGTAACGGCGCTTTTTAAGTCGTAGCAACACCTCTTCTACACTCATTTTGTCATCCAAAACCAACGTCGAAGCTTCTATCCAAGCGCCAACCGTGTATTCTGGGTAACTCACCAACATTTTGCATAAAGTTTGTTTTTTGAGAGACAAAAGCGCGAGTTTTTGTGCAAAAAAAGGTTCGTCTAGATGCCTAAAAATGGCGGCGATGTCTGTCGTATTCAATGCATCGAGCCAACGCGTTGCCTCAACATCATCGATGTGCATAAACAACTCCGCGGCAAAACTCGGGTGCGTTACTTTCAGTACCTTTATTGCCGCTTCCAAAGGCAGCGTTTTGATCAGCTCAACCGCGACCTCAGGCGATTGCAGCTCCAACCGCCGCGCTGCTCCCGCGGGTTCTTCTTGCAAAAAATGCTGTGCGAGTTTTAATGACAATGAAGACATAGCCGCTTCCTCTACTGTGAAGATTCGTTAACTGACGCGGCTTGCGCCGAACAAGGCTGTTGAAGGAAAACACTGGCGGGGATCAGTGTGCGGCCTTTTTCGGTTTCAATCACGACCATTGTTCCGGTAATTTCCGTTAACTTACCAGACAGACCTGCAATCTCAATTTGGTCATTGACCCGGCAATGGCGAAGTACTTGGCGTGCGGCCACCGTGTTTGCGATTAAATCTCGGCTTCCAAGTCCGAACGCAAGCGCAATACCAAAACACATCACACCTGTAAGCACGATAACCAAATGTGTCACGAACTGAATATTGATACCCAGTTGTTCAACACCAATAACGACAGCGGTGAAGAGCACAATGAGTTTTGCAACACGAGCAGCGGTGTCGACACGCGAAAAACCTATCGACTGCGCACTCGCTCGCGCCATCACGCTTATCACGTTGCCAGCTAAATAGCCGCCGATAATGATAAGCACACCAGCAATAAGCTTAGGTAAATAGCCAAACAATGACGCTAACCAGCCGCTAAAAAAATCTAACCCAAGAGAAGACGCCGCTGCCGCGAAAAAGAACATCATCGTAAGCCAAAAAACGACCCGACTAATAAGCAACATGTGGTTGGGGCGAAGTTGAAACGGCTTATCAGAGTGCAGTTTTTGGCTAAACCCAATCGCTGCGCGATTGGTAAACGCAAGGAAGCCCGCGGTCACTTTGCTGAGTAACCACGCCACCAGCCATCCGATGAGTAACAAAACCAACACCGCGGTCACTTGCGGCAAGTAGCTAACGATTTGATAAACAAGGTGTTCATAGCTACCCGCCAGAATACTTTGCCAATCATTGGTATTTTGAGCACTTTCCATTCGCGCCTCCGAAACAGTTAGTTAAGCATCGACTCGCCATCGAGAGGCGCTATTCTCATCCTATTGTGATGACTGGATGATGTATTGTCCAGAAATTGCACACCCTTTTTGGTTCGAATGAATAAAAAAATCCTTATAAAAACAAATAAATAAAAAAACTTTCAAAAAAACGCCTTTGACGTGTCAACCGAATGAGCGGTCACCCGTTTTATAGATTGTGACGCTTATGACACATCATAACAGGAGATAACCTCATGAATTTTAAAAAAAGCCTATTAAATCTTAGTGTTGTATTACTTGCCGTGGGTGGAATGAATGCGGCGTACGCGGACAATCACGAAGCCCGTGGAGGACACCAGGGTAAACAAAAAGGCGGTGAACATCGCCTTTCGGGCAAATTTAAACACCTTGATGCAGATGAAAGTGGTGCCATTACACTTGATGAAATGACCGCGAATATCGCGGACCAAGCGCAGAAAAAGCTGACTCGCGCGGATAGCGACACCAGTGGTGCAATAAGTTTAGAAGAGTATTTAGCAGCAAAACCCCATGTCCACGACTATTCAGCGATTGCTGACGCATTAGTCGAATGTGTCGCAGCGATAAAAGCTGAATCGGGAGATGACAACATTGTTGTACCTGAGGCAAGCAAATTTACTTCGCCTGAAGCCAAGTTTGCAGTTATCGACGCAAATTCGGATGGCGGTATCACGCTTGAAGAGCTACAAACACATATGCAAACGCAGATAGAAAGTGCGTTTACGACAATGGATTCGGACAGCAACGGTGAAGTCACGCTTGAAGAATTTACTGCGGCGGCCGAAGTGAGAAAAGCCACAAAACACGCAGTAAAACAATGTGCTGAAGAGTTGCTCGACGACGAAGAGTAATCGTCAAACGGAAAAGCAAGTTTGCTTGCTTTTCCCCATTCTTTAACCCCTCAACGCCGACCATCTCTCGACATCAACCTGTCCGTGCTTCGCCCTTTCACGACACGCTTCTCTAAATTCATAAAATTGATATAGACTAATCAACCTATTATCTGAATTGTTGACTACACCATGCGTTTTGGATCACAACTCTTTGCGCTCAGCCTCGGCATGCTGCCTACCTACGTATTTGCCCATCAGTTTTACGTCAGTTATGACCAAAGCCAACAGACGCATAATGTGCTCGATACGACGGCCACGGTCGATGCAACTGGCAGCACACTCACGACCAGTTTCGAGCTTAACGACCAATGGCAATGGTCTTTTAATGTTGGTCGCGCATCTGGCAACGAGCCTTTCAACGAGCGTCTAAGTACCAACCTCGAGACCAAACACCTAAGCAGTACACTGAGTTTTTACCAAGATGCTTGGTCTTACTCGCTTAATGTTGCACGTTACCGTGATGAAGTGGCCGTTTTACGCCCTGACGCTCGAGAGTTGTTCACCAGTAGCGCCGCCTCACCAAGCATCAGTATTGCTGCACAATATCAATTCCCGATAACAAATTGGTATTTCGGACTCGATGTGGGGCTCAGTTACGGCGAATACGAAATAGACTCCGTAGCAACAAAAGATCGTAATGTAACCACCCGTACAGAGGAAGACAGTGCGAGCGTAACAGCTTCGATTGGCCTTACAGCCTCCTATTGGATTGAAATAACCCAATCACAAAGTCTGTATCTCGGAAGCAGTATGTATTGGGATCAAGTACTAGATTCAGATCATTCGCAAACGCAAATTCGAGCGACTCGTACACCCAGAACAAGGCAGCCCGCCACCGTTCGTCGTCAGCAATTTGAAGGGGGTTATCGCGATGAAAACTCAGGCCAACTGAGTGTGTTTGTAACCTACGGATTTGCTTCAGATTGGTCTCTTGCCGCCAGTTACGCGTATCCACTTAACAGTGATTACAGTGATGATGCTTTTTCGGTCATGTTGGGCTATCAATTCTAGCCCAACATACGGATACATTAGTGCCCACCGCGTTTGGGCGGACGCACAGGGTTATTTTGGCGACTTCGTTTAAATTGCTCTCGTAGCTGCTTTTGCTTATCTATCGGCAAACGTTTAAATTTAGCGTGCGCATCACGAATTTTACGTTGTTCCGCCAAGGGCAACTGTTTGAAGCGTTTAAAATTCTCGCTTAACGCTTGACGCTTTTCCGCGGGCATCGCCTCCCACGTTTTGTATTGTTCACTCACTTGTTGGCGCTGTTGCTCATCCATCGACAACCAACGTTTTGCACCAAGTCGAAGCGTTTCTTGCTCTTGGCTCGACAGTGCTGACCAACCGGACTTAAATTCTGCAAGCACCTGTTGCTCGCTTGCACTCAATGATTGCCAACTGTCTGATGCAAAAGACGATGCTGACAAGAAAAGCGCAAAACACAAACACATTATTTTTTGCATTCGTTTTTACTCCTATCACACTTCACATCCACCTCATCTCTACGTTTGTTCTCTTGCTCAAGTAATGCGTCCATATCGAGTGGACCGACCCATTCTTCATTCACTCGTTCAAGCTCAGCGAGATACATTAAAAAGGCTTTGCTTGGTGTCGATTCATTAACAATAGGTGATTCGGGCTTAACCTTGAGGTCATTTTGTCCTACACACGGTATCGCCACGCAAATCAGCGACGCACTCATAAAATTAAAGTATCTGTTGGTTTTCATTTGCCGCCAACCACGTTGCAAACTCAAGATCTTCCAACAACGCCAAATCTTCCGATGGCACATCTGCACTCGCCACATTTGGCATTACTGTGATTGACGGCACGGATTGTGACTGCCAACTGGGCCACAACAGCACGGCAAACAACACCGCAAAACTCAGGCCTATCGAATAGGTTACGGGGTGCATAAACCAGTGAGGTTTTCGTTGAGAACGTGCTGCAAGCGCCTCTTGTCGTGCCGCGCGAATAGCGCGCACCGTTTTATCACTCATTTGCGCGTTGTGAGCATCAAGGGCTTGGATCATCTGCTGCTCGAGCGGTTCTTGATTATCCTTTGTCATCTTGCCCCTCCAATACGACTTTTAATTTAGCGACTGCACGCGAGTAGTGCGTTTTCACACTTCCTTCCGAACACCCCATTACGTCCGCCGTTTCTTTTACCGAGAGCCCTTCCCAACTGCGCAATAAAAAACATTGTTGTTGCTGCGTAGGTAACGCTTTCAGTACCGTCAGTGATTGTGCTTGTTGTTCCGCCTTTGCCCATTGTTCATCCGGCTCACTTAACGGCGAATCCGCGTTGTCGGGCCAATCCATTTCATCATCGGAGTCTTGGTTGCGCCAGAAAAACAGCATGTTTTTTAACTTTTGCTGGCGCTGCCAATCTCGGATCGCGTTTTGCAAAATTTTATAAAACAATGGTTTCCACTGTTCGCAAGGTTTGTCACTGTAATGGATGACCAATTTCGTCATCGCCTCTTGCAACACATCCAATGCGTCGGCATGACTACCTAGCGCCATTTCCGCCATCCGGTAGCCCTTGCGTTCGACCTGCTGTAAAAATGCGTCCATGCTCACAGGGAAAGTCTGTGTCGATGCATGATTGGATACCATACTGGTGCTAACGTGTTGAATTGTTGTTTTATCCTATCACAAAGACTGAAAATTGCGCGTTTCTACACCTTATAACGTTCCGCAAAGCGTTCGGTTGACAATACAACGCAAATTTTTTGCGTTGCCGATATCGCAATGATTTGTGATTTACTTTTTGGGTTTTGGATACAGCATGCCCAAACTTGCTTGCTGAAAAAGACACATCAGGTCTCATGAGACCCTCAATGAAGAGGCTTCACTGACCAATTATATAGTCGAATAACATCAACATAAGTTACTGAACCCTTAATCCGCACCAGAGGGACTACGATCTTCAGCCTTGTAACCAAACGCGCACTTACAAACAAAAGAACTTTATTTCAAAGACTTAAAACCAATCTCTTATCTAACACGCTCGTTCTCGTGTTATTCGGTGCTGCCGCACGACTATCCAAACAAAACATCTTATTCAATATCAGTGAATCACTCCAAAAAATTCATCTTTCTGTAAAGACAATGTAAAGAAAAAAGAAATAAAACTTCACAATATATTTTATATTGTATACATTGTGTCCTGTGCAGTTTTTAGGCACACACCATCAACGTAGGTTTTTTACGTTGCTATTTCCCAACAACAAGAACTGTTTTGCTAATAACCAGAGTACACATAATGAAAAAAATATCGCTAAGTCTCGCTATCGCAAGTGCCGCTTTTTGTAGCTCACTTGCATCTGCGAATGAACACCCAAGCCATGCTTACAATCAAGAGAACATGCCTGAATACCTGCGAGCGCCAACATTAGGGATAACTCCTTTACAACTCGAACACGTTGAAGCGCAAGATCAAATGAGTCATGTCCATACACACGTCACTCGTGCGGACCTGACATCCTCTTTACGTAATGAAAACAGTACTGCCGCAGCCATCTGCTTAACACCAACACAATTGGCCGCGGTGAGCGGCCAACAGCGTATTGATTTGTTAGAAACGAACCGCGACTACGCCTGTTTTGAAAACAACATGTGGGCGGTTGCAGATAGTCTTAAAACATCGCTGTTTGATCAAGCCACTCTGGTTGCGGTTGCACAACGCGCGCAAGTCTTAGCTACGCAATACAATGGCACCGACAGCAATGGTTTGCGCAATTTTATTAACTATCTGCGCGTCGGCTTGTGGGCAGTTAGCAATAATCGTGGCACAAACTTAACGTCTGCAATGCAAAACTTTTTAGACGCGTTGGTTGCCAACCCAAATTATTTCAATACCGATAGTGTAAATGCATTTAATGTCAAAGAAGCGATGATTTTGATGTATGTCGAAGGTTGGCGTAGCCGGTATATTCAAGCGGGTATAGGTTGGTTACAGCGTTACGATGTGAATTGGGGCTCTGATATGCAACGCCTACTAACCAAAACGTTAACGTTGTTTTACCGCGGCGGCAGCGACAGTGCATTTAAAGCTGCTGTAGAAAAAGATCGTGCTTTGGTTACTGCGCTCAGTGACTTTTTAACCAACAACGAGCATTTGATTGGCCATAAAAACGAATACCAATATAACGATGCAGCCTCAGAACTAGCGCGACTCTTAGGTGTGGGTGGACAAACCTACCAACAAACGAAAGTCCTCGTGCGCGACTTTTTAACCGCAAACAGCATGACAGGTAATCATCGCAAAGCGTGGTTTAACATGGCCGGTCAAGTGGATTACCATGATGGCAACAACTGTAATTACTACAATATTTGTAACTATAAGCAAACTCTCGAAGCCACAGTACTGCCAATTACCTATAGCTGTTCGTCAACCCTGAGAGTGCGCGCACAAGAACTGACCAACGAACAATTAGTCGGGATTTGTAGTGATCTCGCAGCGCAAGAAACCTATTTTCATAATAAGTTAAACACGGGAAATGTGCCTGTTGCGGACGATTTCAATTCCACCCTTGAGCTTGTTATTTACAACAATTCTACGGATTACAAATTTTATTCCGCCATTTTATTCAACCACAGCACAGACAACGGTGGGATTTATTTAGAAGGTAACCCTTCCGTGCAAGGCAACGTACCTCGTTTCATGGCACATGAAGCGGAATGGCTTCCTGAATTTACCGTTTGGAATTTAGAACACGAGTACGTTCATTATTTAGATGGACGTTTCAACAAGAAAGGCAATTATAAGGATGGGGAAAACCACAATACCGTCTGGTGGGGAGAAGGTTTAGCGGAATACGTGTCGAAGAAAAACCGTAATGACAAAGCGATTGTGCAAGCGCGTAAGAGTACATACAACCTCAGTGAGCTGTTTCAAACCAAGTATAAAGTCCATGATTCAACACGCATCTACGATTGGGGCTATTTAGCCGTTCGCTATTTGTTTGAAGAGCACCGCGCCGATATTGATGGAATGCTCGTCGAATTGCGTGACGGTGACTACGTTGGATTTGATAGTTACCTCGCAAATCTCGGTACACAGTACAACAGTGGTTTCAAAAGCTGGCTACAAACCGTTGAAAGTAATGATGATAATGGCAATGACCACGCTGGATCGTTAAAAAACAATCAATCCGTTACGGTAAACTCAAATGGTACAGAGCTACCTGCGTATTTCGTGGACGTGCCTGCAGGCGCGACCAATTTGGTGATCCAAACCAGTGGCGGTACATCGGGAGATGCGGATTTACACGTCAAGTTCGGTCGTGAAGCAACTCGCACGGACTATGACTTTCGCCCATGGAAATCGGGCAGCAATGAAACCGTGAGTATTGCCACGCCACAGTCTGGTCGTTGGCACATCATGGTGAGTCCGTACGGTAATCAAGCGATGACCGATGTGAAACTGACTGCAAGCTGGATGGAAACGGGTGGTGACAATGGCGGCTCAACCATTGACAATGCCTGCACCTCTCAAAATCCGGTCAGTTCTGGCAACCTTACACCTGACAACACCATTTGCCTTGATGGCAGCCGTACAGCCTACTTGTCTATTTGGGTACCCGCTGGCAAGTCAACCTTGGCGTTTACGGGTGGCCATGGCACAGGTGACCTGACAATGTATCATAAAGCAGGCGGTTGGCCGAACACCAGTAGCTATGATCACCTATCAACAGCTGCAGGCAGCAATAACGATAGTATAACTATCAGCAGCCCAAATTCAGGCTGGCACTATCTCATGGTAACGGGGCAGCACAGTGGTGCGGCTTTACTCACTAAGATGAACTAAATCACCTAGTTCTCGCACACAAAAAGAACCCGCTTCAAAGCAGGTTCTTTTGTCATGTGAGAACACGGTATTTCTGACAACCAACCCCTTGCCTGCGCAAAACGCTTACTCGCGTTTTTGCGTTAGCTTTGCCGCCTCAGATAGGCGCTTCCCAAAGGATATTGCGTAAGCTGGGGAACGAAATCTCAACACAGGATCATCTGATAATTCAAACCCAGGGCTTACCATTGTCGGGTCAAAATTTACAGGCTCACAATCCGCTCCAAGCCCTGTAATGTGTAACTGACCAAAATGAACCCGTTCACCAGAAGTTACCCACTGGTACGTCGGGTCATTGAGCTTGTCTGACTCGTGAGGGAAAGACACAATCATGTCCATTGTCACCGGACCTAACGCCAATTTTTGCTCGGCTTGCTGTTCAAAATTGAGCGTAGCACCATCCGCCAACGCCTGCATAGTCTGCGAATAAAAAGTCCAACGTACTGGTTGCTTTTCTTTCGCTTTGTTTACTAAATAGAACGTATGAATGCTGTTGTAATATTGCTCAAAGTAATCATGGGAACCGGCTACACGCTCAACCAGCGCCTGTTCAAATTGCCCAACTGAAGGGTACTTTGCTTTGAATGCCTCTCGTTCTGCTGGCGTAATCGTCAATTGTTCAACAAACGCCTCAGGCGTGGGGACTGAAAAAAATGGCACGTTCAACATCGCCATTTTATGATGAATGTCGTTATAACGAAAATCCAGCGCCATCCCCAGCACTTTGGTCTTCGCATCCTCACTATGAAGGTTTCCGCCCGGATGAGAAAAGCGTCCCACGACTGCGATAGGTTCACCACTAAAAATAGGACTCACCGTGTACTTGGCAGCCTCAGGGGTTGCCGTAAACGTAGCCACAAAACATAGCCCTTTCGTGTGATTACGGCGTTTGCCTTCAGACACCCCAAATTTCTTTTCAAACGCACTGATAGCCGCGTTCGGGTCGACTTGGTTTGCTGCTACCCCAAAAGGTACAGCCGCTATCAGTAACAAAACGATTGCGTTCATTGCTCTCTCCAAATTGATGACATTGAAAAGACCGGAGCGCAGAGATAAATCATTCAGAGATTCGGGTTGATAAATGTCTAGAATGTTGGTGACGATTCACCATGGTTACTATTATAAGCCTGCATAAAACCTCCACGTTGTGGAGCACATTGATTTCATCAGTAAGTCATGCGGTCACTATGCGTTTCAGGAAACCAGGATTCAACGAAAATTAAAAGCATAACAATGATAATCAACAGAGCTACCTGGATAAGAGCAGAGCAACCAACTCCAGCCCAATATGTTGCAATTGCACAAATAGCGCCTACTACCCTTATGAAGACAGGGTGTAAATCGAATACGCCCCTAAACGCAGAAATACCCAATAAATATAGAGCTGTGCCTGAACCGAGCAACAATGCGAATTCAGATGGTAGAGTATGAGTAATATGGCTTACCGCATGTCCAAGCCCTGCCGACAAGCAAACGATCCCGAGCATGATGGGAATAAACGTAAAATAATACCCTAGCAGAGCAAGACGCACTTTATCTTTTACTGGTGCGGCATGAAGTCTACGCTCGGACCATACTTGGTCCGATGTGAAAAATAACCACCACAATGAAGAAATCAATCCCAAGCCCGGTAATGCGGAAAAGGATACTATAGGTGTAAATTCGACCCTACCTAATGCAATGCCAATAGCAATAATCGATTCACCAAAGGCAATGATTAGCAACAATCCATGACGTTCGACAAAGTGTCCTGGTTGCAGGTTGTAACCTGAACTTTTCTGATCGCTGATGTTTCCTGCTAGCAGTGCAGTGACCAAAAACAGTAGCCCAATAGCTACTCCCCACAAAGCCACCTGTATACTCTCATTTGTAAATGCAGCAGCAATCAAACATATTGCCCCAATAAGGTTAAAAGGCACAAAGCGCCACACAGTAGCTCGGTGCTCCAAAGCGTAAAGGCAGGAATGCACCAAGACGACCAATGAATAGCTCACTGCAAACGCTAAAGCACTTTTGTCAAAAGCATTTGGAATCGCTAGGGCACAAGTTAAAAATGCTGCCATACCACCAAGTAACAAAACTCTCCTTGAAAGGGCGTTTGGAGGAACTTGATTGGTCAACCAAGAATATCCGCTGTACATCCAATACAGCAGCGTGAAAATTGCTGTAGCTTTTAATATTCCAACTAATGACAAATGATGCTCTACAAAGACAGTAAGTTGCGTAATAGTGAACACAAAGACCAAATCGAAAAAGAGCTCCAGAGTGGATACCCTTAGTTCATTTTTATCCTGGTTAAGGTCATTTTTCATAATCTCCTCCTACACCAATACTACTTCGTTCTATCAAAAAGCGAGCTAAGGCACATTAGCGACCTTAGCTCAAATCCAGCTAAACAACAGAGAGTCACTACAATTTGTTAGCAACGAAGTCGAACTTAGGCCCTTGCAAAATTAGCTGTTCATTTTCTACGTAGCCTACAACTTGATCACTTTGATATAACTGATAGGTGTAGTCAGCTAGAACGGATGCTGGCGTATATTGAGATCGATCTGTTGCAGCTTCTGCTTCTAAGCCAGCATTTGTGTATGCTTGATTGAAGAAATCTGTCGCTGTCGCAGCTGGCGCGAGTACTTTTGCCTTCATTTGTTTATTGCCCACCTTTAGGTCTTCAGCAATACCCTCAGTAAATGCCGATACAAAAAACTTAGTTGCACAGTAAGTGACCGCTGTGGGGAACATTTTGTAACCGCCAATAGAAGCAACATTGATAAGTGTTGCTGGCTTGTCATGATAGTCACGCACATAATTTAACGACAGCATTGTCAAAGCATTTACATTTAGATTCAGCATGTTCTCTGCTTTCTCTAAATTCATATCCCAGATATTGCTGAAATCGCCAAAACCTGCGTTGTTTATCAAAACCTCTACTTCGAATTTTTTACATTGGTCGTAAAGACTTTGCGCAGCACCTGATATTGATAAATCAACCGCTTTGACCTGAACATCTATACCATACTCAGATATCAATGACTGCTTAAGCTGTAGTAACTTGTCTTCACTCCTTGCGACAATGATCAGGTTGTGACCTTTCTGAGCAAACTCATGTGACATGGCAAGTCCGATTCCAGAACTAGCACCCGTAATTAATACGTATTTCATAAAGCCTCCAAAATTATCGCGTAGCATGGATATAATGATCGAGGTGTGCCTCAAGGCGAACGAAGTCTTCCTCAATTGAAGGGTTTTTCATCACGTCATAGCAAACGAATGTCGGTAATGATTCCATACCTAGAAAACGATAATTCACATGCATATGCAACATCAAATCTTCTACATTTTTACCTTGCATGAGAAATTCAGTTGGATTATCAAATGCTTCTTCTGGTGCGTTAAAAGTCATTGAAAGCATCAATTTTTTGCCATTAAGCGTACCGCCGGTACCATAGTTTTCTTTCGGCTTTTCTACAATTCTTCCATCGCTATTACAGACCCTGCCATCAAGCCCTGCGGTATAAACATCGTCCATGTATTTTTTCATAGACCACGGAATACTGAACCAATTCAATGGCGCTTGGATAATAATCAAATCGGCCCAGCGATGCTTCTCTAGCTCACGATCAACATCATAATCAACAGATGTTTTTGTGTGCTCTACATCGAACCCTCTCGCGAGTAAGTTATTTTCAATTCGTCGGACAAGTTCCGCAGAGAGCTTTCCTTCTGAGAAAGGATATGGGTGATGTGCATTGATAATTAAAGCATTTTTCATAAAGCCTCCACAATTATGTTTGGTCTAAGTGAGAACACTGAAAGCTTAGCGAGGATTATCAAAAAAATATAATTATCAATTGATATTAGTGTGATAACAATTTGCTATCGATAGAGCATCAATTGAAATCCTTTATATTTATGTACGCAGGTTGTTTGAATATAACTTTACTCGCTCCGCCAGATAGTCCATGACGTAGCGGTTTCGAGGATGTAGGGGCCATTGATTTTTGTAGATGAAATTGATTTCGTCGGACGAAACATTTTCAGAATTCACTATATTGAGTTTGTCGAACACAGGGCTGAGGCGTACCATGAATTCATCTAAAACGGTATAACCTAGGCCTTCAGCGACATGGTGACAAATTTTGGGAGCCGAATTCGTATAAGAAGAAACACAAAGTGAGTCAGCAGTAGAGTATTCTTTAGGGAATAAATACGGCAGAACTTTTTCCGCCATTTTTTTTCCATCAGGATGATCGATAAAGCCTATTTTTTGAAGTTGTTCAAAGCTAGTTGGTTCAACCCCTTTAGGTAATACCAGCCATAATTTTTCTGCAAGAAAAGGTTCACTGTCACATAGCGAACTATTTATTTCATGAGTTACCAGACCAATATCACACTCATTACTTAAAACGCGGCTTTCAACCATTTTAGTAGGGTTAAACTCTATGTGAATCTTAAGCTGTGGGAACTTAACTTGAAGATCAAGCAGCCATGGGTATATAAGATTTCCGGCACCACCAGGCATCGATAATCTGCATATACCTCTATAGGGATCTACGTCACTAATCCTCTCTTTCAGCAATTGTTCGTTTTTTAACAAATCTCTTGCATAGAGTAAAACCTCAAGGCCTTTTGGAGTAATTTCAAACGACTTTCCGTCTCTGATGATAAGTGTTTGATTTAAATGTTGCTCCAACTTCAATATGTGCTGACTAACGCCAGGTTGAGTCATATGCAAAATGTTCGCTGCTTTTCTGAAGTTCTCAGTGTCAGCAAGTATGCTAAAAGTTTTCAACCACTCTGAATTGATCATATATATCAACCTAATCATTACCATACTAAATCACTATATCACTAGTTGATTACTAATTGTAATGAGCATCCTACTTTTAGCCATCGACTCTTTCTTTCCGATCTATCTCAACTTAGCAATGGTACTAAAATGACAAAAGCCGACATGAGAGTCGGCTTTGCGATTTGCAAGTTGGTATGAAACTTTATTCCTAAGTTACAAAAAAGGCGCTTTCGCGCCTCTTTTTTATTCTACTGTCACGCTCTTAGCGAGGTTACGAGGTTGGTCTACGTCTGTACCTTTAATCACTGCTACGTAATAAGATAGAAGTTGCAGTGGGATTGTATAGACAACTGGGGCAATGACATCTTCAACGTGATTGACGTTCATTACGCGCATAGTCTCATCAGACTCGAAATGCGATTCTTTGTCCGCAAACACATAAATAATGCCACCACGAGCACGAACTTCTTCAACGTTGGATTTCAGCTTTTCCAATAGCTCATTGTTTGGTGCAACAACAATGATTGGCATGTCAGCATCAATCAACGCCAATGGTCCGTGTTTTAATTCACCCGCCGCGTAGGCTTCCGCGTGAATGTATGAAATTTCTTTCAGCTTTAACGCGCCTTCCATTGCGATTGGGTATTGTGAACCACGGCCTAAAAACAGAGAGTGGTGCTTATCTGCAAATTCTTCAGCAAGCGTTTCAATGCCACCAGCCAGCGTCAACGCCTCTTCCAGTTTCGATGGCAGTGACTTAACCGCATTCACGATATGTGTTGCATCGATGCCTTTTTCTTGGGCGATTGCAGCAGTCAGCATCAACAAACCAACTAACTGAGTCGTGAAGGCTTTTGTGGATGCCACGCCAATTTCAGCACCGGCTTTGGTCATAAACGCTAAGTCTGATTCGCGAACCAACGAACTACCTGGGACGTTACAAATCGTCATTGAAGCCATGTAGCCTTGCTCTTTTGCAAGACGCAATGCTGCAAGCGTATCGGCCGTTTCACCCGATTGTGAAATGGTCACCAGCAAACTGTTTTCATGCACAAACGATTGGCGATAACGGAATTCAGACGCAATTTCAACGTTGCAACTTACACCCGCAAATTGCTCTAGCCAATAACGCGCAACCATGCCTGAGTGGTATGACGTGCCACATGCGATGATTTGGACGTGTTTCACATCTTTAAAAATTTCAGTGGCGCGTTCTCCGAACGCTTTCACCGCCACGCGCGACCCTTCTAAGCGGTCTTCCAACGTGTTACGTACTGCAACTGGTTGCTCGTAAATCTCTTTTAACATGTAATGGCGGTATTCGCCTTTACCGGTGTTGTCTTGGTGAATGGTCGACTCGACGATTTCACGTTCAACACGTTCACCCGCTTTGTTGTAGATTTCAACTGTTTCACGTGTAACACGCGCTACATCACCTTCTTCTAGGAAGATAAACGTGCGGGTGACCGCAAGCAGGGCAAGTTGATCCGACGCAATAAAGTTTTCACCAAGACCTAAACCAATCACCAGTGGGCTGCCAGAACGTGCCACAATGATTTCATCGGCATTGTTTTTATCAAAAACCACCGTGCCGTATGCGCCTTCAAACTGTTTTACTGCCGCTTGCACCGCCGCAAGTAACGAGGTGTGTTGTTCGCGCAATTGGTGAATCAGGTGAACCATGACTTCTGTGTCGGTATCCGACAAAAACTCATATCCATCACCCTTCAGCGCTTCGCGTAAACTTGCGTGGTTTTCAATAATGCCGTTATGAACGAGCGCGATGTGATTCTTTGAAACGTGTGGATGCGCGTTCGTTTCTGTAACACCACCGTGCGTTGCCCAGCGGGTATGTGCAATACCTGTCGTTCCTTTCACGCCCGCATGCGTGAGCGCATTTTCTAGGTTCGCTACTTTACCTACCGCTTTTACCGTGTGAAGTTGGCCGTTGTCTGCAAGCGCAACACCTGCGGAATCATAACCGCGGTATTCAAGGCGCTTTAAGCCTTCGATTAAAATTTTGTTTACTGGACGTTCAGTGACCGCCCCTACGATTCCACACATAATTTCTCCATTATTTGCACGTTGTGTGAGCCTTTCGGCTATTCGTTCACATCAGCACATATTACTGTGACGCCCTGCTTCTCAATCGCTAGACGCGTTCTGCTGTCTAGGTTGTTGTCAGTGATAAGCGTCGTCACTTTATGCCAAGG
The DNA here is from genome assembly GCF_030994125.1 of Pseudoalteromonas xiamenensis. Taxonomy (NCBI): domain Bacteria; kingdom Pseudomonadati; phylum Pseudomonadota; class Gammaproteobacteria; order Alteromonadales; family Pseudoalteromonadaceae; genus Pseudoalteromonas; species Pseudoalteromonas xiamenensis. The sequence goes on from NZ_CP099917.1 coordinate 2,151,638, forward strand.
TAATTCTAAATTCGGGATTTTTCGACCTACTTTATCGGACTCAACCATGACGATGACTTCACGCGCGGATTCCGCCATAACTTGGCTTAAACCAACCAGCTCGTTAAAGGTCGTAGTACCTCTTTCAACATCAATGCCATCCGCACCTATAAAGAGCTGATCAAAATCATAAGAACGCAAAACTTGCTCTGCGACTTGCCCTTGAAAAGATTCGGAATGCGGATCCCACGTGCCACCAGTCATCAATAAGGTTGGCTCATTCTCGAGTTCAAGCAAACGGTTAGCGACATTGATAGCATTTGTCATCACCACTAATCCTCGCTTTGAAATCAGCATTGGGATCATCGCAGCGGTTGTTCTACCACTGTCAATAATGATGCGGTTATGATCTTTAATGAGATCTGCCGCTGCCTTTGCAACCGCTTGTTTGCGTAATGAATCGCGTTTTTCGTCACTTTTTGCCACGATTTCTTGTGGCAGTGCCACAGCGCCACCATAACGACGAAGCAACAAACCACTTTGCTCAAGCGCGGTTAAGTCTTTGCGGATCGTTACTTCTGAGGTCGCAAATTCTGCGGCTAGCGCCTCGACACTCACTTCGCCCTGCTCATTCACTAAAGACAAAATTGTATGGCGTCGTTGTTGCGTGTTGCGTTTAGTCATCGATGGGATCAAATAAGTTTCGTTTCGAAAGTTTTTGGATTTTAAACGAAACTTAGTCACATTTTCAAGCGATCTTTGGTGATTTTTTGTTTCATTTCGAAAGGTATATAGGCATATAGCTGGTAATGTCAGCAAATCCGCCAACCATTTCCGTATCGGGATTATGCATTTCAAAGAAAGCCGCACTCAGGTTAAAGTCCAAAAGACTTTGTTGGGCTTGTTTCAGCGAAGCAAACGAAATTGGATCGCCATTGTCATCTGCTAACCAGTAATGATTTCCTCGGTTATCTATCACCCCAATAAAATAGTGCGTCGCTTCACTACAATGTGTAACTATTGGTGTATAGAGGGGATTGTCAACTAAAGCTGCAAAGTGTGCGTGATTCATACAAGTACCTCTGTCTATTTCTTCACCCTAGTGGGTTATTTCGCAAAGTCGAATCCAGCTTCAGCCCTTCGCTACGCAGAAATCATCAAACTGGACAGATAAATTGCCAACTCGCTCAAAATGAAGAGACACAACACTTGTATATACAAACATGCTTAACGTCGCCTTTTGCGACTAAATGTAATTTTTATGAATAAATACAGACACTTTTTTACAACTTGTCGTGTTTCCTCACGTTACACTCCGGTTAAAAACCACAAGGAGTTCGTCTGATGCCTATTCTTCTGATTCTAGGACTGTTATTTACCTGCTCTGTTCACGCCAACTCGACCTATCAAAATGCGACGTCTATTGGCATGATATTTAAAAATGAATGGCACGACTCCGATACCATCACTGGTGTTGGAATTGAAGCAATGGGGTACTTTAATCGATCGCCATTTGGCTTTAGCGTAAGCTCTGCACTTGGTATTGCCGATGTAAGCGTAAAAAACCAACAGGGTAAAGAAAGTTACGCAACGCTCGATACGGGTATCAAAGTGGGTTATTTTGCGGATGTCTTTGTGTATGGTGAAGTCGGTTTAGATCTGTTTGAATTACTTTTCTATGATCTCTCTCGCTCACATCGGGTCGCCTATAATGATGGCTTTTATCTCGATACGGACGATGAACCGAGAAACAACAGCATTGATGGGTATATCGGTTTAGGTGCAGGTGTTAATGCAAAACCATTCAAAATAGAAGTGTTTACTCGCTATCGCCAAATTGACAGTGAAAACTGGGAAGCAAAGAACTCCGTTTTCAGTGGTGTACAAATCTCCATGATGTTCTAGGGTTCATTGGATTCGTCCATCCGGCTACCATATTGCGCGTAAATTCGCGCAACATCCCCCGAATTGACCATCTTTTCCAGCACCTGATTCAACGTATCGCGCAATGAGCTAAGACGTGGTTGTATTCGCATCGCAACCGGTAAATTGGAAATTTCATAAACCTCCTGAAAACTGCGATATTCTGGCTGCGTTAACTTGTAATAGTCTGCCGTGATGTCACCTATCATCATGTAGTCAAAGCGTTGATGATACAATTGAGCAAGCAATTCACGTTCGGAGGTATTGTCATATACGGTGATTTTGTTCGTTTCGTTCTCCCGATTGAAATGCACTTCGAACCCACCATAGCGATAACCTCTGACCCGACCGATGACCTTGCCATACAATTGTTCGGGCGACGTTAAAATAGGGCCAACCCGAGCGAGGATGATTTCTCTAGAACGCGCGTAAAAATAGCTATAAATCCCCGGATTTGTTGATTCTTGTCGCCAAGTAGGACTGACGCCTGGTTCAATATCAATCTCGCCTTTTTCAAACAAACGCTGCCCTCGCGCTACAGACACAGGAAGATATTCAAAACATAATCCTGTTTGCGCCGAGATTTCATCAAAAATATCAACGAACAAACCACTGAACTGACCGTTACTTTCAAAGCTATATGGCGGATTTGCGCCATGATAAATCATCACGGTGTAACACGCCGCGTGCAAGGACCACGAATAAGTGGCAAAAAGGGCACTCCACCACCAACGCATAGACAAACCTTTCATCATGCTGCTGCTTTTAAGTGTAGAATGTTCCTAAATTTTATCGACTTTCCAGCTTCTCAACGCATTTTTCATGACAGATTACTTGTATATACAAATATCCCTTCTCTTTTAATCATAATAAAGACTGGTTTTTTAGGTCAATTTGTACGTCTAGATCGGTATTTATGCTCAACATTCAGATAGGCGCTATACTGAACATAGGGACTGATAACTAGGTCGATTACACGGAACCGTAGCAACAATTGCCATTGTCGTTATGCGGAGGTTTTATGTTTAATCGCTTATCACTCAAAGCTTTTGAACCGGATGAGCTCAGAGCCATCCGTCATTTGTGTTTATATGAAGGTGAAGTAAACCATTTGTATTTGGATTCTAAAGGCAATCCCACCATTGGAGCTGGGTTCCATATTCCAAATAAAGCGGCGTTTGCCAACCTACCCTTACGCGAAAACCGCACCAAGCGGGCGGCAAGTCGGGATCACAAGTTAAGTGAATTTGACCGTATAAAGCGTTTGCCTCCCGGCTATGCGGCGAACTTTTATACCCAACACTGTGAACTTTATTTATCTCACAGAGCATGCCAAAAAGTGCTACAGGGGAAAATAAACCAGTTTAAACATGAGTTAATGGTTATTTACGGTGAGTCGTTTTATCAAAGCCTGCCACGCAGTATCAAGCTGGCGCTGCTCGACATGATTTATAATTTGGGGCAGACGCAGCTACAGACAAAATGGCCAAAGTTCAATGCAGCAATACAAGCTCGAGATTGGCAGGCTGCTGCGCTCGAATGTCATCGGGTTGGGGTTTCCGCTAAGCGTAACGAGCGCGTAAAACAACTTTTAATGAGTACTCGCTCGCCCAAGTTAAGCTGGTGGCATCGTGCCATTGATTGGTTTTTTAAAACTGCCCAATGACCGTCTTCACGGCACCTAACGCCTATTTAAACTTCACGTTTTTTTCACTCGGTTGGTAAACTCGCGTTTCCGGTGATGTCCATTTTTCTTGTTTTAAATATTGCGTACTGACAATGATTTGTCCGTCACGTAACGTGCTGGTGGATTTCACTTTTGTTATGCCATCTTTGTTGCCCGTCACGTCCTCGTAGGCAATAAATTCGTGATCGTTCACCATTTCCATTGTGCCTTGTGTGTAGAATCCAGCCGTCGTGAAGTAATAGAACACCAAACTATTTTTGCTTTTATCCCAAAAAATCAGTGACTCACCACCGTAAAGCCCATCATTGATGGAGTGCAAAGTTCGCACCGCAGTGCCATTGAGCGCACGTGCCCAATGTGAAACGTCCTGCATCGCCGGTTGACCTTCCGCTACCGGAAAATCCGCTTGCCACGTTCCAAAATATGGCTCAAATACGCGTAGTTCAGGCGCCAATTCGGCGTCCGCGGCGGCGTTGAACGCACTACAAAAACACCATACAGACAGCCATTTCATTATTGTTTTCATTGTTATTTCTATCCAATTAATCCGCATGACAAAAGCCTAGCGGTAGTTTAATGAAATTACCAGACAATAAAAAAGCCAGCAGCGCTGGCTTTTTTAACAACGATTAGCGATTAACTACCGTGTTGCATCGACACATATTTGCGTCGCATTAAATCATGCACCACCAACTCTTGCTCTCGGCCGTAAGCCTTAAACATGCGATTGTTGTGCATGTGTAATAATGAGCCCATTAAATCATTCAAACTACAATTCAAGTCACCGTTCGCATTGAGACTCGTCAACTGTGACACTACCGCAGCCGCTTGATCACGCCACTGGGCTACGAGCGAAAACAAAGGCGCCAGCTCGGCATCTAGGTGACCACGTTCAATCCAAATTGCCCAGTTTGCGAAATCGTTGTCTATTGTTGTTTCGTACTCACGATAACGCTCCCCTAGTTTCTTTCTGAGGGCGGCTGATTCATTGAATTCTTTGCCGAAACCTTGGCGTAAATTAGAGACCAAATCGAAGCGTGTTTCTTGAGAATAACCAAATAAATCAAACAAGTTGTGCGTATACAACATAGCCACACGCCAACGAAGTGATTCGTCCAATTCTTCGACTAGTGTGCAGGTCTGTGCAATCAATTCACTGTCGAGCATAAAGAGTTGCTCAACCAATTCCATGGATTTAGGCCCGCCATAACGTTCAACTTCACGTTCATAGGTCATCAATTCCACTTTATGCAGCACACCCGCTTCCACTTTAGGATCAAGCAACGCATTAAGTTTTGGTAACAACTCGCCGCAAAGTTTGCTCGGCTCACCATAAAAACGCAGCCTCAAATGCCAGTTAGGATCGCCATAACGAATGAAGAACCATTTCTCAAATAACGCTTTATGTTCTTGAATAAATGGCATCAACGTTTCAGTGAGCAATTGCTCAACGACTGTATTTCCAGAGTAAATTTTGAGGCTTAACCACTCAGATCCCGCACTAAATCGGCGTTTAATCGGCACAGCGGTGATGTTGGCCTGTGGATTCGCTGCAAAGTGACGAGGTGGGTTTGCACTCGTATTGAACAACGGCACAATCACTTCATTGTTGTATTGATTACCGCTCGTATCGCGTACTCGAGAGCGATAGCTTGTCGTTAATACTTCGGTTAGTTCAATTGTCTCATGATAAGTAGTTTCACCGATTAACACCGAGAGCATTTCAGGATGTGTTAAATCAATCCGTAGAACGTTATCACCACTTGAAAAACTCACCCAACGGTCGAGTTGATATTCTTCTAAAAACGCTTTGAGTTTCGTTGTATTCAGAATACCTTTTTCGAACACCGCTTCTAACTTTTTACGTTCTACACGCCACGTTTTTTCAAAGACCACCAAGTTGTCTATCATGATCCGCGGAACAAACGCCGCGCTACGTACACACTTTGGCAGCATAACAGCAGGCGTATTCCCTTCTTGTGATTGCAAAATACACAAGAATTTATAGGCGCTTAGGCTTCTAGCACCATAGTTATGAGCGGAAGACAAACGAGGAATAATCCGTTTATTCAGGCGCTTACTCCATAGTTTTACCGTTTGCCCTTCAATCCAAACGTACAGATCACTCAGCGGGATTTGATACTCAAGCTCCACACTGCTGTCCGCCATAAAGACGATTTCGTACGGACGCAAGTGGGGACGCGCGATAACGTTGCCAGGACGCCCATCTGGCATATGAACGACTTCAGCAAGAATAACGTCTTCCATATGCTGTTGTTCTTGTGCGAGATGGTCAGTTACCGACGCTTGCAGTTTCTCGTTCAAATGGCAAAAACGCCCTAAAAGATTTGCTGCAGAGGGTCCGTAACACCCGTTATATTTGAAGACAGGTCGCTCATTCTCATCTTCAAATAAGCTTAGCATCGCACCTGTTGAATATGGGATTTTGGCCACTTCACTTTTAAATTTCGCGACTTCTTTGAGCTGCTTTGAACTAATGGTAATACAAGATTTACTGCGATTAGCCGATTTTGTCAGCTCCTCTTCAATCAGTTTTTGCAAGGGACTTGTTCGTACTTTTTCCGTATCCTGTCCACCACTTCTCGCAAGTTGTAATCCTGCCACCAGCGGTGCTTCGTAACCGGTTTCACTGGAAATACCAATGCCTGTTTCATCGTCCAAAATTTGGTCTAAACGAACAAATTGTCCTTCGAAACGGGCTTGAAACGCACTCATAAAGGCACTTAACGCTTCGGTTGACGGCGTTTCGCTCGACATTGAAACTAACTCTAATGTGCGTTGCACACGGGTCAGCTCTTGCGCGCTTAACGAGCATTGCTCGAACTGACGGTATACATCACTTTGCAGAAGCTTGTTCTCTTCGATGCGGATCCCAAGCCCTTCAAGGTGCGTGATCAGCGCCTTGTATTTTGAAATATCGCCAAATCCTTGCTGATCCAACTGTTCGATTAAAGATAAGGCCGTTGCAAGGCTGTCTGCTTCGCTATTTGCACCTACTCGCACCAGTGAACGGTACAAGGCTAAATCCGGTGATTCCCCCGTTAATGGTAATGGAACATCCGCAATTAAAATGCCTTCATCAATCAAGGACTGAATGTATTCTTCAACTTCCTCGCGTTCCACATCGTTGTACAACGCGACAAACTCATTAACCAAGCGTTCAAAACTTGAACCATGTTTGGCCAACTCTAGAAATTGTGTAAAGTATTCATCGCTTTCAATGGCACTAAGACGGTAGTGAACTTCTTTTTCCGAAAGATAACTTTCAATATAACGACATTGATTTTCAATAAAATAATGTGAGGGATTCAGTCGATATTGAAGCGACTCTGCTCGGCTATAGTGTTTAATTACGTGTTCTTTCAACGCAGAAAGGAAGAACATGTCTAGGCGAGTTTTGCGACTATCTTGCTTAAACGAGCCTGAAATTAGCGATGTTTGCTCGGCAATCTGACCCAACGTGATCCCAGAAAAAAGCCCGAATGGCGTAGGGCGAGAAGCCATCCGAATAAGGTATTTTAGTAGCGCCTGCGCAACCTTCTTGCCTTGTTTAGAGTCGGGTTTAGCACGCCACTGCGCCACACGTTCAAGTAAAGAGGGACTGGCTGCATAAAGCGCTTCTTTTACTTCATCTTGCTCTAGCCAATCATTTAATTGTGCTTGAAATTCGTCAGGCTTGTCGGCTAACTGATGTAGCGTGGTGAGACTGAGTCTCGGTGTACGAATAACGAAAAAGTTATCGTGCTGTAATGCGTTTGACATCGGTACTCCTTATGCCATTAATAAACTTTCAGTCCAGTCGAGGTCTTCGTTGAGCACGCTCAACAAAGCAAGTCCTACGCCTGCATACCCCATTAAAAAGCCAAATTCTTCTTCATAACTTGGTGGTATACCTTGATACGTGTAGAAGGCTTGCTCTCCTAATTCTGCGTATTTCGCTAAACCATACTCAAGCCAATAATGGTGAGCTTTTGAAAATTCAGGGTGAGGAACAATGCGGTTTAGTAACTGAAATATCGTCACCAATCCAAATATGCCATGACACAATCCCGCATCTTCTATTGAGGCGGATTGTGCATTTCGTGTCGCAGCCATCAAGGCTACTTCTCTCGCGTGGTCCACATAATTAGGTCTATCGAGCGCTATCCCTGCCCGCGCCAAAGTCAGTGCAATGGTCAAATCTCCGTAGCACCAACCAAGGCGGCTCCGATGAGAACCCGTAGCGCATCCATAAGCACATTCAGCGCGGTGTTCCGGGTTGCGCTCTGCAACTAACCAATCACACGCGCCTTCTAACAAGGCGCGTGCTCGAGCATGAAGTGTAGAAGATTGCAGTGCAGGCAATAACGCGGCAATGATCCCTGGCACGCCATGCGCTAAACCTAAATTGAATTCAGGTTGAGTACGGTCGCTGCCTTCAAATCGAAATGCCGAGTAGCTTGGTTGTGACCAGCTCAAAGTCCCATCAGGGAATGCGGTATGAAGCTGTTCGTAATAGGTAACTAGGCGTTCAAACAACAAATCCTGATTGGTTGTTTTGGCACGGCGAATAATATACGGGGCGTAACCTGCAAGTCCGTTAATCGCTTCAATTTCACCTTCCCAGTATTCGACCGACATGACCCTCAGCAGTAGTTCATCAATGTCGTTCAACAACGTTGCATCATAACCCTCATGTTCCGCTTGATTCAGCAACTCGATTAACCAAGCCTGACCTGCTAAACCACTCGCCAAGCCAAATTGACTTCCTGCCATATTGTCTTGAAGAAGCTCAAATTGCTGACCAAAAAGGTCCTCATTCACCGCGTCGGGTTGATACTGATGCATCTTGTATAAAAACAGCAATTGCCCAGCCACACCACCGAGCAGACCATACTCTTGATTTGACTGTATATGCATCGATATTTTTTGAGTAAGGAGGGTGAGAATCGAATTGATGGTTTCTCGCTGTTCATCGGAAACCATGCTTTGTGCACAAAGCGCCATAAATCATCCTTAACACTTATTATTATTCTGAAGCTACAACACAGGGGAACGAGATAAAATGACGTTGCCAAAGACACCCTGATCAATACGAACAAGTTAACCCATTATACACAAATAATAAACAATATAATTCAATTAGGGGACAAGCGATGTCTTGTATTTAAGCTGATTTGGGGAAGAGTCACAGGTCTAAGCTCTTCCCTATCGATGTTAAGCCATTAACAAACTGTCAATCCAATCAAGTCGGTCATCCACCACGCCAATGAGTGACAAGGCCATCCCTGAATAACCCATTAAAAAGCCAAAATTCTCCGTATAGCATTTATTCTGCGCATCATAAAAATACAGCGCCGACTCGCCTTTTTCTTTATAGTTTGCAAGGAAAATGTGCAGCCATCGATCCGCCGCCGCGGCGAGTTCAGGGTGTGGCAACAGTTGATTCATCGCTTGAAAAATCGTAGCTAAACCTAAACTACCATGGCACAGACCTGCGTCATAAATGACTGCTGAGGATTCATCTCGTGAAGCTGAATGTAAGGCAATTTCTAACGCGGATTCAATAAAATCATCACGTTGTAATTCCAAACCAACACGAGCCAATGTAAGTGCTATCGTTAAATCACCGTAACACCACCCCAATCGAGAACGATGCTGATCCCCGACACACGTACCAAAACAAGCATAATCATCCTGTTTGGGGTTACGCTGCGCGAGCAACCATTCACATCCCCCTTCCAACAATCTTTTCGTGCGAAGTGTTAACGAGGGTACGCGAACCGCGGGAAGTAATGCTGCGATGATGCCCGGCACACCATGCGCTAAACCTAAGTTGTACTCCGCTTCATTGCTCTGTCTATCAAAAAGATATACAGACTCTTTCGGTTGCGCCCAGGTGAGGTGCTTTAAATTCAATTGGCTTACGGTACTTTCAAAGCCAGAAACAATGGCGTCGAACAATTCGGTTTGATCTGCATGCCTTGCTCGACGAGCAGCGTAAGGCGAATATCCGGCTAATCCAAGCACCATTTCTAACTCACCGGACCACGGACTCTGTTTTAACGCGTTAGTAAATAACTCATCAATTTCACTTAGCAGCTCAGGGTCATACTCGTCTGGGGCCGATTGATTAAAATACTCTAATAACCATGCTTGCCCTGCCAATCCATTGCTTAATTCCAAGGATTGTTCGCCTAACCCTTCTTGCAGCACATCGAGCTGTTCTTGAAATACCGATTCTTCGACAAACTCAGGATTGAATTGATGAGCTTTAAATAAAAACAACAATTCTCCTGCAAGGCCACTCAACAAACCGTGCGGTATCGTGGTGTCTGATACATGGTTTGCAACCTTTTTACTGAGAGTTTCGATGAGTTCATAAACAAGCGCTTTATCTGCGGGTTCTAAACGAAATACGGTGCTCATGTTTTTCCTTAACGGTGTCTTATTAGAAACAAAAATACCTTTTAGTTATCAATATGTAAACACTTGTAACTATCTTTCAGGTACAAGCAAATCCGAGCAAAAAAAAGCAACGTCATGCGTTGCTTATTAAGTCCAATCGGAAGGAGGAACGTATTTAGTAACGCTCCACGCTTTGTTCCGTGTATTTTTTCAATTTAACTTCACGTTGTGCCGAAGCGATGGTTTCTTTTCGATGCGCGATAATCACACGCGTCACTTTGAGTCCAGAGACCGCTTCGTTGATGTCGGACTCCAGCTTGGTGTCCAAATGGCTTGTCGCTTCATCCATAAAGAGTAAGCGTGGGTTTTTATACAGAGCACGGGCCAAAATGATACGCTGCTTCTGACCTCCAGACAGGCTCGAGCCCATATCCCCGATTAAACTGTCATACCCCATCGGCATTGCACTAATATCATCATGGATAGAGGCCAGTTCCGCACAATAAACAACACGCTCCATATCCACTGGCGATTCAAAAAACGCGATGTTATCGGACACCGATCCGGAAAACAGCTCGTCGTCTTGCATTACTGCCGCAATTTGCTGTCGATATTGTCTCGCGCCTATTTGGTGCAAAGGAATATCATCGATAAGCACCTCGCCATCGGTTGGTTTGATGAGGCCTAACATAATTTTTAACAGCGTTGACTTGCCGCAGCCAGACGGCCCGGTGAGCGCGACAGACTCACCCGCTTGAATAGCGAGGTTCACGTCTTTAAGAACAAAGGGCGTAGCGTCCGAATAGCGGAAAGACACATTGCGAAGCTCAATTTTGCCCGTTACCTTATGCACTTTCATTTGCTTTGGCGTTAACTCTTCACGTTCTGTCAGTGCAATATCCGCAATCCGGTCAAAGTGCAGGCCAAGCATCTTAAACTCGATGAACTTGTCGATGAGTTTCGCTGTTTTCTCAATGAATTGACGTTTGTATGCCATAAAGGCAAAGAGCATACCGGTACTAAAACCACCCGCTATCACTAATTTGGCGGCAAGAAAAATCACGACAATGTTTTCAATTCCAAACAAAGCTCGGTTGATTGAGTCGTAACCAATTTGAAAATTACCCAAGCGAATGCTTTGGTTTATTGCCTTCGCGTAGCGGTTTTGCCATTGACCCTCGCGTTTGACTTCCGAGCCAAACAACTTAATCGTTTGGATCCCACGCACGGTCTCCATAAAATTAGAACTTTCTTCAGCTCGAGCCATGATTTCTTGTTCACTGATCGTTCTAAAGGGACGATACATTGCCACTCGAACGCCTGCGTAAAGTAATACCGCGACCAAGACTACAGCCGACAGTGTTGGACTATAGAAAAAAATCATGCCCAGTGTAACTAACGCCATTAAACCGTCGATAATCGCTTCTATCACCCCTTGCGTAAGTAGTTGCTTCACTTGCTGCAGCGACCCAAAGCGAGACACGATGTCTCCCATGTGGCGCTTTTCAAAGTAAGTTAACGGTAAACGAACTAAGTGATGAAACAGATTCGCGCCGAGCTGAATGTTCATCTGATTACCAAAATGCAATAACGTAAAGCCGCGCAACGCATTGGTGGCTATCTCAAAACCGAGCACTAAAAAGAACCCGACGGCGAGCACCGTTAAGAGCGATGTATCGCCACTCAAAATCACGTCATCAATGACGAGTTGGATATAGTAAGGACTTGCCAACGTAAAAATTTGCAGTAACAAAGACAACGAGAAAATCAGTAACAATGAACGTTTTAGGCCCGAGATTTTGCTCCAAAAGTCAGAGAATCGTAACGACGCCTTTTTCTCTTTTTTCTCGAACTCCTTGGTCGGCATAAGTTCCAACGCAACGCCCGTGAAATGCTTCGACGCTTCGTCCAACGAGAGTTTTTTCTCTCCTTCTGCAGGATCATGAATGATGACGTATTTATCGGTGGCTTTTTTTAATACGACAAAATGATTCAAATTCCAATGAAGAATGCTTGGCGCTTGCAACAATTCAAGTTCTTCAAGCTCAATACGCAAGGGTCGGGTTGCCAATCCTAATTTCTCAGCAAAGTGCATAATATCAAGGAGCGTACAGCCCTCGATTGAAATACTGAACTTTTGCCGCATCGACACTAAATCACTGTGATAACCATGGTATGCCGCAACCATTGCAAGACTAGCTAACCCACATTCAGCCGCTTCTGACTGTAAAATGACGGGCAAACTACTTTTGGACCAAAACTCCAGCAAGCTTCGTGGATTATCAAACAAATCTTCGTTTTGTTGTTCTGGTTCCGTACTCATAATTGTCCCTTAATGCTGAAAACAGGATCAAATAACCAACGCAGCAGGCTACGCTCTTCTATCACAACATCGGCATCCAAGGTCATCCCCGCACGCAGCGGCGTGGCCTTACCGTATGCGGTGACGTTTTGCTCTGCTAATTTCACCACGACACGATACGCGGGCGTTGAGATAATGCCGGGCAAAGCAGCTTCTTCAGGCAAAATCACCGAAGCGCTCACTTCAACGATTTGCCCTTCATAAATGCCAAACTTCTCGTAAGGGAAAGCATGGTATCGAAGACGCGTCGATTGGCCCTCTTTAATAAAACCATACGCTTCAGTTGGGATGTAAATCACCGCCTGCATTTCACTATGGGTTGGCAAAATACTCAGTAAATTTTGATTGAGGCCCACTTGTTTTCCCGGTTTAGCCAATAGACCCGTCACCGTACCTGACTTGGGCGCTCGAATTTCAGCCAACCTAAGTTGTTGCGTCGAAGAAAGTTGAATATCCACATCGGCAATTTGAGAATTCAACGAGGCGACTTGTCGCTCGTGTTCAAGGGGTAACGTGGCAAGACGACTCTCAAGCTGTGAAATTGAGTTCTCAATCGACAATGATTCATTATGAATAGATGAGGACTGCTGCTCTAAAGCGAGCAAGGTATCTTGCTGACGCGTCAACTCAAGTTCAGAAACGTAACCACTGCCTTTCAATGTACTAATTTGCTCCACGATGCCTTTATTGAGCGCTAAACGTGTTTGAAAGGTATGCGCCTGTTTTCGCAGTTCATCTAAACGCGAGACTTGGCTCTGTTTTTCTGCACGAAGTTGTGCCATGTCTAAATCATGCTGCTGTTGAAGTTGTGCAAGCTGCGCTTCAAGAAGTTGTTTTTGAAAACGATATTGATTGAGTAGCCCTTGATTCAGCTCCAAACCTTCAACACTGTGGCGAGCGGACTCGATACGTAAGATGGGTTGCCCTTGCTCAACCGTATCGCCTTCTTTGACCAATACCTCGGAAATGACCCCTACTTGAGGAGCAAAAAGTTTGAGTACGCCAGTATTTGGCTCTATAAAGCCGCTGACGCGTTCTTTGCGTGTGTAATTTCCCCACGCTAAAAAGAGAAGAGAGATAATAACTATGAGTACGATGAGTGCAGCCAAACGATAAAAAACAGGAGGCTGAATTAGACTGACCGTTCCTTCAAGTCGGTGAACTTTGTATTCGAATACTTCGCGGCGAAATAAGTTGTCCATAGCTTAATTGGGGTAACATTATTGTTAATATTATTATGCTGAACAACCAATTTACCATGCTCCGCCAGATAAGGGAACGAAATGAGCTTTATAAAGGCTTACAAGACAGAATGGCGTTGTAAATTGCTGGCGAACACAATTTAGGAATTAACGTTTTCTCAATAATCAAAGAAACGTTTGTACCGAATAAAGCAAAACGCACTACTGTGCGTTTTGTTTATATTCAGTCGAGCTGTTTATTTTTTGCTTGGGCGTTGCCAACCATCTAAGTTGCGCTGCTTTGTGCGCGCTACAGCAAGTTGATTATCATCAACCTTCGCAGTTATCACACTGCCTGCTCCAACCGTTGCCATTGCACCAATTTCAACCGGTGCAACCAACGATGAATTTGAACCGATAAAGGCATTGTCACCAATAATGGTTTTTGATTTGTTTACGCCATCGTAGTTACACGTAATGGTGCCAGCGCCAATGTTTACTTTCTCACCGACGTCTGTGTCACCTAAATACGTTAAATGGTTGGCTTTTGAACCTTTGCCTAGGCGCGTTTTTTTCATTTCAACAAAGTTACCCACGTGCGAATCGTCTTCCATCACCGCACCTGGGCGTAAACGCGCAAATGGTCCCAATGTACATTTAGCGCCGACGATGGCGTCTTCTATCATCGTATTTGCTTTCACAACCGCGCCATCGGCGATTTTACAGTTTTTCAAAACACAATTTGGGCCAATCACCACATTGTTACCCAGTTCCACGTGACCTTCAAAAATCACGTTCACGTCAATGTGTACATCTTCACCCGTCACCACGGTACCACGTACGTCAACGCGCGACGGATCGGCTAATGTAGCACCATTGAGCATCAATGCTTCCGCTTGCCAGACTTGGTAAGCGCGTTCAAGTGCCGCAAGTTGTACGCGATTGTTCGCCCCTTCAACTTCCATCGGGTGCACAGGGTGCGCCGAAGTAATTTCAACACCTTCAGCGTGTGCCATCGCGACGATATCCGTTAAATAGTATTCTCCTTGCGCATTGTTGTTAGACAATTTGCCCAACCACGATTTCAGCAAGCCACCATTAACCGCCATAATCCCAGTGTTGATCTCTTTGATGTTCAACTGCTCTGGCGTCGCATCCTTTTGTTCAACAATCCCAACTAACTTGCCATTTTCACGGATCATTCGACCATAACCCATTGGATTTTCTAACACGACAGTTAACACCGCTAATCCTTGTTTTGGCGTCACATCGAGCAAACGCTGCAATGTATCTTGTTTTGTCAGTGGCACGTCACCGTATAAAATAAGGATTGTTTCATCGTCCGCGAAGTGTTCTTTTGCAACAGACACCGCATGCCCCGTGCCCAACTGCTCCGCCTGCAGTACCCAATTGATTTCATTGTGCGCCAATTGTTCTTTTAACTGATCGCCTCCGTGTCCAAACACCAAATGCGTTTCCCGTGCACCTAGGGCTTTCGCATTATCGATAACGTGTTGCACCATGGGACGACCAGCAACGGGATGAAGTACTTTTGGTAGTTTTGAGCGCATGCGAGTGCCTTTTCCCGCAGCTAAAATCACTGTTGATAGTGTCATGAACACTAAATCCTTATTTTTTATCGCTTTATTAGCACTAAATGATTCTCTTGGTGTTGTCAGACTGGTCGCGCATGGATACTCAAGCGCAACGAAAGTGGAGAATCACAAAATTTGATTGCTATTGTAGCCAGCTAAGATGCTTTTTTTAAGTGAAATGTAAGGCTGTTTTACAGGTGAGGGTTAGTGACACGTGGAATGGGGTCGATTCAATCGCGTTGCGAACAGACAAAGTGACTGGATTGTGGGTGTTCTTAACCAGAACACCCACGTTGCTTACTTAAAATAAGCTTAAAATAGCGTCAACGAGCGCTTGTTCTGCACCAAAATAATTTGTGTTTACGCCGCCATTCGCTTGTTTCAACTCTTGGGTATTCAATGTACGCATTTTACTTGTTCCTAATTAATTGAACATTTCGCCAACTTCTTGACCGCGCCATGAAACACAACCGCCTGCAACGATGCCACCAGTTACTTCTTTTGATTCTTCTGCTGTTAATGAAAATGGATGCATTTTCCTGTCCTTATTTCTGTTTCTCTAAATTATGCCTAGAAAGGCCCTTATTTAAGTGGATGGTCCCGCCAAGTTCCATCCAGCAAAAATTACATTATTTTAAAATCACGCGGGTCGCTGCCATCTTCAGGAATCGCCATCGTTACCATGATAGGACCCCCATTTTCTCTCAGTGCAGATGAAACGAAGCCGTCAGCTACCGAACCACCTGTAACTTGTGAAGATTGTTCTTTTTGCAAAGAAAATGGATGCATGATTGTTTCCTTATTACATTTAGTGATTGAAATGCCATTATTGGCGTATTTAAGGTCGGTCTACTCCGCCAAGAATGCCCGACCTCTCAATTCGTTATTTAAATGCGCACTTTTTTGCGGCGCAAGCACATGACGACAGGATGAAAAAAGTGGACGTCCTGGTCCAAAGCGCGTAATTCCTTCGCTGAAGTCACCATGTTAAGACTCATTACGTTGTCGGGGTTTTTGGTGTCATTATCAGGACAAACAAGTCCACTAAACACGCCCCCTCGAAAATTGATGAAGCCATGTTGGCTTAAAAAAAGAAAGAATCAAATCAAGCGAAAAATAAAATTATCATTACATATCAATATAATAAGTTAAAAACTTATCTGCATATAACGACTATTTACGCGGTAAATATCCTTAGAACAAAACGGAGAAATGAAATGTGCGATTCGCAATAAAACAACGATGAAAATTAAGGTTTGCTGCAAGTGAGTTTGTACAGACCGCAGCAAACAATGTGCAAATTCAGCTATTTTATCTTGCATTAGATTGATCATTTGATGTGATTTCCGACACTGCAGAAGCACAACCTTATTCCCGAAATCACTCTCACGAACATTGTTATGAGGTATTCGTTCACCTGGGTCTTTGACCCCCAACTGAACATGTCTTTTTCATCAATAAATAACGGGTAACAAAGAGTGTCACTTGCCTTTAAGCAACACAACCTAAAGGCAAATATCTGTTTAGACGATGACATCAAATTACACCGTTAGACAAACCAACATATTCATCAAACATGGCTGGACAATAGAAGTTAGCGGCAAACATAACACGCTTATCGACAATCATAGACGACCAAATATGCACACTCGGTTCGTTTATACGAGTGAATGCGGGCGTTTAATTTTAAAGGGTTTTACTTATGTTTATCTCATTCGTGATAGTTTGGAAAGTACGCCATCGGTAGGTGAAAACTCGCCTTTTGTCTAACCCATAAGGTTTTTAGGAGAACATTCCTTGGCCGGATATAGACGTTGCCTTTAGTTACAGAGGAATAAGTTGCTTGATAGGTAGATGAGGAAAAATCAGGATAGATGTGGTGGATTTCAACTTGATGGCTTTAGCATTACATTACAGTGTTGTCGGGAAACGATGAGCCAATCCCCTTTGGCAATTGCTGTCGTGACTACGTGACCATAACAGCCAAGTAGGTAAGTCTAGAGAAGGCTGTCTCCGCCAAGATAAGCCTTCTCCACCGAACGATTACATCGTTAGGTCTAGACGCGGATCATTTCCGTCTTCTGGGATCGCTTGCGTTACCACTACTGGGCCGCCCGCTTCTTTCAGTGACATCGTAATTTCTACATTGCCAGCAAAAACGCCGCCAGTAACTTGTGAAGCTTGGTCATTTTTTAGTGAAAATGGGTGCATGTTTGTTTCCTTATTTCTGATTTCTCTTAAGTGCCAAAGGCAGGTTGTTTTGGGAAGGTTTCTCCGCCAAGATTCACCTTCCCTACGGACGATTACATCGTTAGTTCTAGACGCGGATCGTTACCGTCTTCTGGGATTGCTTGCGTTACTACAACTGGGCCGCCCGCTTCTTTCAGTGACAATGTAATTTCTACACCGCCAGTTTCTTTAAATTCGTATGTGACACAGCCGCCAGCTACAACGCCGCCTGTTACTTGTGATGATTGGTCATTTTTTAATGAAAATGGGTGCATAATAGTCTCCTTATTTCTGATTTCTCAATGGTGCCCTGATGGGCGTGTTAAAGTTGATAGACTCCGCCAAGACTCTTCAACTTTCATTACTTTTAAATTCAAACACGGATTTGACTAACCTAGCATGTGATAAAACATACTTTAATCTTGTGTGCTTGATGTTTGAGTCCACGTCACTCAAACGTACTTCATTGCACTCTTTATTTAGAAGAAATTGCGAAGTACTTCAATCAAGTTGTCGATTTCCGTTTGAGCCGGATGACCACCTGAAATAGATGAAAGTGCTTTATTATCAATAGATAACATAGTAAATCCTTAGTTTTGAGCACCGTGCTCTGCGAATACGACTGTCATACAACCGCCTTCGATGATTCCGCCATTAACTTGTTGCTGTTCTACTTTCGTTAGTGAAAATGGGTGCATTTTGATCTCCTAAATTTGTCTTAAATGCTCTGTATATTTTATTAGAACGGTGGATGATAGGGCTCAGACAATCAATTTTTTGAGCCTATTCATCTCAACCGGTAACACCTATTGTTAACGTGTTTAATGGGTTACGATTAGTAAGGAATACAATCGCCACACACGTAGCCACATGTTTCATTTTGTGACCATGCAACTTTTGGCATGCCGCCGTTAACTTGGTCTGTCAATGAAGGTGACATTGCTTGTTTGTTTAGGTTTTTTACTACTGATTTTTTGATAGTTAATTTCATTTGTTTTTCCTCTTGTGTAAGAACTGTCGTTAATAAATTTTAGTGTGATTGACCTAACATGTAGTCAATCAAATATTCGGTTACAGGGATCCCTGACCCTTGCTCAAATCCCATAAACATCGGCGATGGATTGGCCTCCAAAAAGAAATATTCCCCTTGTTCATTGCGACGCCAATCAATGGCCGTCCAATTCAAAAACAGCGTCTTTGTTATACTAAGAGCCTGTTCTTCTATCTCTTTTGGAGTATCAATTAAAACCAATTCCATCGCCGCATCGTTTCTGAAATCAGCCTGATCACTTTTTAATTCAACTGAAAATACTTTTTGCCCAATCACGTACGTTCGAATATTTGTTCCAGCAATAAATTCCTGCACGGTAATTGGCGATTTTGCCAGCGCACTTGCAACACGTTCTGAAGCTAAGTGCGCTTCGGTTAGTATTTCCGTATGGGCACCACCGTATACTGGTTTGAAGATGCTACGCGGTAACATTTCAAAAGCTTGGCGAATATCCTCTAAGCTGTTACCTACGTAGGTCTTTGGGATCTTTACTCCGAGCTGACCGACCTTAAGTAATTGAAAAGGCTTTTCTTTATGGTGCTGAAAGGCTGTCCAGCTATTCACCCATTTAGTGCCAGTATCTAAATGAAACCATGTACGCAGACACGCTAAACTGTCTTGTGCTGCAATACTGTCTTCGGACATAAAATTGCTTCGAGTAGCCTCATCACTGACTCCTGAAAAATTGCGCCAAAATACGGCTTGAATTTCGCTTAATTCAAGCGTTTTGCCTTCCGGTAATGTCAACCGACCGGTACCATCATTTGGGCAAATACTCAGCTGCGCCTTTTTCGGAAAATCGTAGGTTTGCAACAAATACGCTTCAACGCCACGTAGTTTGAGTTGTTCTAACATATGCATTGCATGCGGATCTTGATGTTGCCCCATAACGATTACTGCCATGACTTACTCCTCGCCGATTAATGGATGTGATGAACATCTAAATGGTCAAAATTGCTGTCACTAGTATTGAACAGATGGCAATCTGCTGAAGCACTGTCCATCAATAGTGTGTCAATACTGTCCACGGCCATTTGTTTATCTAAAAATCGTGCTAGTTCGTACTCTGAATAAAAGAATTTTTTGTTCGCCATATTTAAAGCCTTATTTCCTGTCCGACGTTTCTCATCTGAGCACGTAAGGACGTTTAATGATTAACCAATGTCGGGTCCAATTTCATTTTTAGGTGTTAGTTTATTGCCAAGTTTCTTCACTCGACGGAAACCATCATGACGAACATTTTTATATTTTTCAAACCACAGAAAAAACGTATTTATACTTAATATTCAACAAGATAAGTTTAAATATTATCTTTGTATAAGTGCTAATTATTGGCTAAATATGGTTGTTTAAGCGTCAGTCTTGATTTTACTTTTATGCACTAAACACAAGAATCTATCCGCGTATTACCTAGCAGATAACGCTGATGATTAAACGTTTGGTTGAGATGGTTTTGAAGAGCATAATCACGCGTTAAGATAGACGCGTTTTTGAGTTTGGGTACAGTTTCGAGACAGGAGAAGCCAACATAGTGTGGTTGATTTAACTTTGTTGCTTAAACCAGATAAAAACAAAGAAATAATGTTTGTCTCAGATACGATGGATTTAATGTGGCTTGTTTAACACGCTGGTCTAGTAAAAAAATATTCGGTTGTTCACCATCCGTCAGCTTGACTTATCCGTAAGTCGATAGACTAAAACGAAGTCAATCTGGTCGAATCGCTCTACACCGTTTTTTATTAAGATCACAGTTGACGAGCTTGCAGGGTTAAAACGATGGGTCCAACGTCCGTAGTACGACATGCACATCACTTTCCATTCCAACGACAACGTATTCGCCAGTCGAGTTCCGAAACATTATTGATATACCAGCCCTTTCGTTTCGAACTTTCGTCCATAACTTTTTGGTTGGAGGAACGACACTCTCTTTGATGTAAATAGGTTTTCATACGTATCTCGAACACTTGGAATTCTGAGTGTTCAAAGTCAATCACACGTATGGCGTAGACGCTGTTGGCATCAACTACGACAGAACATCAACTGAGACAATCGCTCAATGTTTCATTGGTAATGTGTGTGGCGATAATAAAGTGGAGAGAGAAGTCGTATGCTATCGGAATTGAAAAGACAGCGACTTCATTTAGGCAATAAAAAAGGGAAGTGCCTGTTTCTACTTCCCTTTTTCAAAAAGAAATTACGGTGTGAAGCGCGTAATTTCAGTACAGAGTCGGACTCTGGTTTCGGTTCGACAACTAACCAACTGCTTTTGCGGTCTTAGAATAATGCAAAGCTACTTAAACTGTTGACGATATCTTCGATACTCTGTGGTAAACCGCCATTTACGGCTACTACATCATTAACACTAAGTTGTTTCATTAAATCACCTATTCAAAATAATTTATTTGTTGTTCGTAAAGTCGCTATGTATCCCGTCTTCAAACGTAAACTTTTGAGCAAAACTTACATTCAATTTGTTTGTGACCACTTCTAGGATAAACGGTATAACCGCCGTAGTAGTCACCAAGAGATGCTCTGAACTTCACTTTTATCGATAAAAGACAGGGCCAATCTTTACTTTAAAGGTCGCATTCAATTTTTGAATAGTCTTCTTTAATTGGATTTAAGCTTCCGCCAATGACTGATTTCAATTGTTCAACTGTGAGTGTCATTTCTCGCTCCTTTTCTGACGATATTAAACTGGCAATTTCATTGCTTGCTCATGTGTGAATCGATCGCCGCCGCCACAGCCACATTCAACGCCACATGAGGAGATCACGCCACCGGCAACCGCGGGTGTCGCCGCAAATGGTAGTGATTTACTTACGCTCAGGTTTTTTATTTTCTTAACTGTTACTTTCATTTTAGAAACTCCTTTCAAACAAAGAGAGGCACAAAACTAAGTGTGGTTTAAATGCCCAAACAAACCCGTGGATTAAAATTCAACCAGCGTTCTATCGATAGTTTCTCCACAAAAGTGGACTGTTGGAGGGCAGCCACCTGCAACTTGAATTAACGTAGCGTCACAGTGAAGTTCTTTAAGTTTGATTTTCTTAATTTTCATAAATATTCCTACGAATTTTGATTAGTTAGCAAACTCAGGGATTGTTCTGTCAAAATCACATCCATGGATAGTAGGAGGACACCCACCTGCTACTTTGCCTAATACAGAATCATTGTTCAGTTCTTTTAGATTTAGTTTCTTAAGTTTCATCTTGTTTTCCTTATGAATTAGAATGCGATTTGTTCTATCGTTTTTTGGCTATGGCAACCGCGATACATTGTTGGATCGGTGTGTGTACCACCCGCAACTTTTTCCGTTAATGAATCAGAGAATTGCTTACCAGATAAACCCTTCATTACTTTTTTATTTAACTTAATCATTTAATGACCTTTTATTTTTTAATTAGATCGATCAAGTGTGGAGGTAGACAGCCACCTTCAGAACGGCCACCATGAACTAAACTTACATTTTCAATATTCAACATAAAAACCTCTTTATATAAAATTAAAGCGCTGCCAGTGTGCAGACACTTTGGCATGAATTTTCAATAATATCGTTTGGTCTAGCTACACCAGCCCCAACGACTTTTGATGCCTCATTGTTCGATAAATTTTTAATCGATTTTTTGCTAACTTTTAACTTCATCGTTATCTCCAACTACATTACACATCGTGTACAAAACACATCGTACAGCCAGAAAATTAGCAACAATTCCTCGATGAGTCAAAAACACAAAAAACCAAAAATACCTTTTTAAATCAATGCGAAATAGTAAAAAGTGATTAATACATATCGCAATAGTAACAATAGAAAATTTTTCATTTTCCATTTCCCTGTACTGAACTTACTGATTGATAAGTCAAGTTGGGGTGCGGCGCTCACTTCTATAAGAGGCTGAGCACCAGTAATCAAAAAAAGGATTATAGAAAACCGCTTTTAATCGAACCGACACCTCAAAAGAAGAAAGAATAAATATAAAAAACACATCTACACCGACAGATAAACAGATAAACAGATAAACAGATAAACAGATAAACAGATAAACAGATAAACAGATAAACAGATAAACAGATAAACAGATAAACAGATAAACAGATAAACAGATAAACAGATAAACAGATAAACAGATAAACAGATAAACAGATAAACAGACAAACAGACAAACAGACAAACAGACAAACAGACAAACAGACAAACAGACAAACAGACAAACAGACAAACAGACAAACAGACAAATTTACAGGCATAAAAAAAGGAGTGATATCACTCCTTATTCATCAAAATCTCGCTTATCTTTCCGCCAAAAGAGAAGAGAGAATTAGTCCCATTGATATGTGACTTCTAGTGACTCGTTACCTTTGGTGTATTTCACCGTAAAAGAACCAGCACCGTTTACTGCTTGAATGTCGTATTGAGTTAACGTTTTCATTGTTTGTCCCCTTACCATTGATATGTGATTTCTAGTGACTCGTCACCTTTCGTGTATTTCACCGAAAATGAGCCTGCGCCGTTTACTGCTTGAATATCGTATTGAGTTAACGTTTTCATTGTTTGTCCCCTTACCATTGATATGTGATTTCTAGTGACTCGTCGCCTTTCGTGTATTTCACCGAAAATGAGCCTGCGCCGTTTACTGCTTGAATATCGTATTGAGTTAACGTTTTCATTGTTTGTCCCCTTACCATTGATATGTGATTTCTAGTGACTCGTCACCTTTCGTGTATTTCACCGAAAATGAGCCTGCGCCGTTTACTGCTTGAATGTCGTATTGAGTTAACGTTTTCATTGTCTGTCCCCTTACCATTGATATGTGATTTCTAGTGACTCGTCGCCTTTCGTGTATTTCACCGAAAATGAGCCTGCACCGTTTACTGCTTGAATGTCGTATTGAGTTAACGTTTTCATCGATTTCTCCTATTTTTATCTACTTGAGACTCAGTCCCATTGGTATTTGATTTCTAGTGATTCATTACCTTTGGTGTATTTCACTGTAATTGATCCAGCACCATTTACGGCTTGAATGTCGTTTTGAGTTAACGTTTTCATTGATTTCTCCTATTTTTATCTACTTGAGACTTAGTCCCATTGGTATTTGATTTCTAGTGACTCATTACCTTTGGTGTATTTCACTGTAATTGATCCAGCACCATTTACGGCTTGAATGTCGTTTTGAGTTAACGTTTTCATTGATTTCTCCTATTTTTATCTACTTGAGACTTAGTCCCATTGGTATTTGATTTCTAGTGATTCATTACCTTTGGTGTATTTCACTGTAATTGAACCAGCACCATTTACGGCTTGAATGTCGTTTTGAGTTAATTGTTTCATTTTTTGACCTTACAACTTAGAAACTGATTTGAAATCCAACACCGATAGAACCTGTATCTGCGTTGTATTCCACATAGTAATTAACGCCACCAAAAACATGGCCAAGTAGATTTTTATTAATTTCGTTCATCATAAAACCTTATATTAGAAGCTAATCTTGAAACCGACACCAATTGTCCGGTTATCCGCGTTGTACTCGATGTAATAATCAACACCGCCAGAAATCTCACTTAACATAACACCATTAATATCTTTCATAACCACTCCAAATTAAAATCTAATTTTAAAACCAACACCAATTGTTTTATTATCTGCGTTGTATTCGATGTAATAATCAACACCACCAGCAACCAACGCAACACTTGAGCTATTTAATTCAACCATTTAAAACTCCAAATCAAAATCTAATTTTAAAACCAACACCAATTGTTTTATTATCTGCATTGTATTCGATGTAATAATCAACACCACCAGCAACCAACGCAACACTTGAGCTATTCAATTCAACCATTTAAAACCCCCAAATTAAAATCTAACAGTAATACCAAAACCAACCGAACCAGTATCAGCATTATATTCCAAATAATAACCAATGCCGCCATTCACTTCTTTTACACTTTCTAAACTTAATAAATTCATTTTTAAACCTTATTCGCAAAATTGATGTTCAATGATGTCGCAGCTGTTACCTATTGGACTTTGTCCACCTGCAACTCTTTCTTTAAAAACCAGCTCTATCATGGCAATCACCTAAAGAATTTTCTCAAATTCAGCAAACTCTTCACCGCAGTATTCGCAATAACTTCCACCAAAAACGTCTTTCAAATTAAGTAACTCTTTCATAAAACCCTCTTTTCAAACACTAATTAATTAAAGAAGTCTCGAGGATCGCAAGGGTCATCATATTCACGCCCAGCTCCACCAAATACATCATTAATTTCAAAGTCATTTAATAAATACATTTTAAATACCTCTCTATCGCGTATACTCTTCAATATCTGGACACATAGGCACATCATCACCAGATTCACCACCAGACACTTTTTTAAGACTATGTAACGTTAATGCTTTCATAACAAACCTTCCATATTAAGAAATTAAAACAAAATAAAATAGACAGAAAATTAAGATAACAGCAAATTACCGAACAAATTTAAAACTGCCTATTTTAGTATTATCTAGTTTGGAAGCTGATTCCAAAGCTTGGTTTGGTCAAGTTTTGGATCGTAGTTCTGACCACCAGAAACTAGATTTAATGCTGTTAATTCTTTCATGATTTTTCCTTTTAAAAATTAGAAACTTAAAAACCAGAAAAGAAAGCTTAATTAAAAATATAAAGGAGACTTTATCTCGCAACCTTATTACACTTTTTGATTTAAGCTTATCTCCGCCAAGATTTAAGCTTAAATTTAAATTAACACACAAAATTAAAATGTCAACAAATTATATTGTTAATTTTTACATTATATAAATACAAAAATTACACCATTAAAAAATCACCACTAAAACTAGTGTTTTTACAAAACTCTTTTTTAATACATAATCTAGGTTTTATCTTATTGGATATTCGCCCGTCTAAATTAGGCCTATCGACATCGATTGCATCACCATACCGAAGTTCTACAACTCTATCTGCACTGGCAATCGTCTCGGGCCGATGAGCGATGATAATTCGAGTGATATCAAGCCGTTTAACCGCCTCATTTACTGAGCTTTCCAATCGTGTATCCAGATTACTCGTTGCTTCATCCATGAACAAAATCTTCGGTTTTCGATATAAGGCTCGAGCAAGCAGTAATCGTTGTATTTGCCCGCCTGACAGTGCAGCCCCCATATCACCTACAAGCGAGTTGTAACCCATGGTCATTTTGGCAATGTCGTTGTCAATTGCCGCAATTTTTGCAGCCCATCGAACCCGCTCCATGTCCATATTAGGGTCAAAGAAGCAGATATTATCCGCGATGGAACCTGAGAGTAGTTGGTCATCTTGCATGACTGCAGCTATCTGTCCTCGGTAATGTCCGAGCCCTATTTGTCGGATATCCACACCATCTACAAGTACCTTTCCTGAGTCTGGTTCAAATAAACCCAGCATTATCTTTGCCAGCGTCGTCTTGCCACAGCCGGAAGGTCCGATAATGGCAATAGACTCTCCTGCTTTTATTTTTAAATTCAAATTTCGAAATACTGGGTCTTCTTTTTTATTGTATCGATACTGAATATTCTGCAATTCAATTTCACCGGACAGTTCTCGACTCTTTACTTTGCTCTCAATATCACTTTCTTTGTCAGAGAGCGAAATATCGGCAAGTCGATTAAAGTGCAAACTAAGCATTTTAAATTCGATCATTTTCTCAATAAGGCTTGCCATCTTTTCTATAAACTGTCGCTTGTACGCCATAAAAGCGAAAAGCATCCCAACGGTCAGATCCCCACTCATCACTAAAAGTGCAGCAAAATAAACCACCAACACGTTTTCTAAACCAAAGATCATTTTATTAAATGCTTCGTAGCCAATATTTAGATGTCCGACTCGGATCCCTGCGTTTAGGCTGTCTGCAAATTTGTTGTGCCAAACACTTTGTCGCTGTACTTCTCTCCCGAACAACTTGATTGTTTGAATACCGCGTACGGTTTCCATAAAGTTAGATTGCTCTTTCGCTTGATTGACTATCACTTCTTCCGACATTTGACGAAGTGGTCGATACATGGCAATGCGAAACACGGCATAAATAGCGGTAGCAATAAGTACAACGACACTTAATTTAGGACTATAAATAAAGATCATCACAAGCGTTGCAATAGCCATCACACCATCAATTAACGCTTGGATCACACCGGTTGTAAGTAGTTCTTTCACCTTTTGCAAAGAGCCAAAACGTGAAACCACGTCACCAATGTGACGTTTTTCAAAATATTGAAGCGGCAGTCGCACTAAATGATGGAATAAGTTTGCACCTAGTTGAATACTCATCAGGTTACCAAAATGCAGCAACAGAATACTACGTACGGCCCCGGTCACCATTTCAATCATTAACAGCAGCCCAAATCCAAGTGCTAAGATGGCCAACAAATTCTGGTCGTAACTTAGTACCACTTCATCAACTACCAACTGCATATAGTAAGGACTTGCTATCGCAAAAACCTGCAACAATAGAGAAAGTAAAAACACTTTGCCCAAGGTTGATTTTAGGCCTGTAACCTTACTCCAAAAGTCAGATAGCTTTAAATTGACTCGGGTATCTTCCGATTTAAACTCTTCCGTTGGATTGAGCTCCAATGCAACACCCGTAAAGTGCTTCGAAAACTCTGCCATGGTGTATTTACGGTAACCAAGGCCAGGATCATGAACTTCAACCGAGTCTCTATTCACTTTTTTAAGTACCACAAAGTGGTTCATATCCCAGTGCAAAATACAGGGCGTTTTCAACTGAGGAAGATGTTCCATTTCGAGTCTTAACGCTCGAGAACTCAACTTCAGCTTGTCTGCAATTTGCATCAGCTCTTCTAGGTTAGCGCCTTTGAGTGAGATTTCATGCGCTTGACGCAGCGTAGTAAGATCCGTCTGGTAGCCATGATATGCGGCAACCATAGCTAAACTGGCTAACCCACATTCAGCCGCTTCGGTTTGAATGATCACTGGCAAACGTTTTTTGCCACTGAATTTAAGCAAGTGCATTGGGTTTTCCATCATATGGCTCCTTTCATGCTGTAAAATGGTTCAAATAACCACTCAAAAAGTGTGCGACTATCAACCATAATGTCGGCTTCTAATAGCATTCCTGCTTGCAATGGCACTGATGCGCCATAGGCTTTCGCACTTTGTGAATCTAGTTTCACAATGACTTGGTATACAGGCTCTTGCAGACGCACAGGCACGGTCGCCTCTGTTGGAAGGAGAATGGATTTAGACACTTTTACAATTTCCCCTTCATAGATCCCAAAACGTTGATATGGAAACGCTTGATAACGGATCCGTGTAGATTGGCCAGTTTGCACAAATCCATAAGCACGCGTAGGAACAAACAGCACCGCTTCTAAATCCGAGTCTGCTGGGAGAATCGTCATCACTGGTGTCGAGGGCTGAACGACCATGCCAGGCTTTATTTGCAAATTAGAGACGATGCCATCTCGCAGGCTCCGCACTTCAAAGCTTTGTTGTGCGACAGCTTGTGCCAATTGTTGATTAATGTTTGCCAACTGCGACTGCAACTGCGATAACGCTTCCTCTTCTTGGATAGGCATTTGAGTATTTTCAAACTCGAGTTGGCTGACTTGCTCTTCTAAGCTAAAGATACGACTTTGTAATTCCTGCTTTTGCTGCTGCAATGCCAACAAATTATCCGTTAGACTTTGATAATCGGTCTGTGAAACAAAGTTTTGCTTCATTAGAACGGTTACGTCTTCTACTCGTTTCTTACTTAATAATTCACGTTCAGAGAGTAATTGGTGTTGCTTTCTCGTTTGCTCTAACTGCAACTTCGCTGAGGCGATTTGTGAGACAAGTTTGTCTTTATTTACGGAAAACAATTGCTTTTGATTGACTAAATTGACTTCGAGTAACTGTTTTTGTTTTCCTAGCTCTTCGCTAATAAACACATTCATGTCTAATCCGGTATTGAGCAAACGTTCCATCCGCACCCGCGCAAGAAGCTGGCCCTTACGAACATGCTGGCCTTCTTCAACGAGCAGCTCATCAATGGTGCCCATATTAATCGGATAAACTTTGCTCAACCCTTGAGAAGGTTGTAGGTAACCTGCAACCACTTCTTTACGATGATATTCACCCAAGAATAGATAACTGCAGGCAATCACCACAATGGCCACAATGAGTGCCAATATCCAATTGAACGACATGTGTGTCGCGATAGTCACTTCACCATCTAACTTTTGTCCTTGATGTTGGATGGCTTCTTTACGAAATAAATCAGACATTACAACACCATTGATTCAGGTAGAGGGTTGCTGCTGTATACACACCAGTTGTCATCCGATTTAACCAAAGTATGGATATTGCTCGAACGCTTTGTACGAGTTTCTCCTTCAATCGTGGCTTCAAACACTAATTGATCACGCACAATAAGAAGCTCGTCTTGTTTTGCAAGTAACGAGACATCCATCAATTTCAATTCAAAGCTGAATTGTTTTCGCATCGCCTCAAATTGCTGCTTGTTCGTTTCGCCAAGTGGCGAATTGGGAAAATAAAAAGCATCAAGATCAGCGAGGTCGCCACGACTTATTACTGAATAGTAGTTGTCAAAATATTCTCTCAACGTCATTGCCATCTTAGTCACCTTGCCTCACGCCTTCTTATCGTTGTTAAAACTTGTCCGTTGTATCGAACGTCTTGTTGGTATATTGGCGAAACGAGCAACGAAAATCAAAACCTGAAAAAAATGATTTTTTCTTTTATTTT
Organism: Pseudoalteromonas xiamenensis; assembly: GCF_030994125.1. Taxonomy (NCBI): domain Bacteria; kingdom Pseudomonadati; phylum Pseudomonadota; class Gammaproteobacteria; order Alteromonadales; family Pseudoalteromonadaceae; genus Pseudoalteromonas; species Pseudoalteromonas xiamenensis. The sequence continues at coordinate 2,180,798 of NZ_CP099917.1, forward strand.
CTTACAGTTAAGATTAAATATTATCTTGAGATATTGACAATCTTTGCTTTAATTAGAAGCTTTAAAGGAGTGAAAACCGAAATTGATAATCCTCTCGAGGCAAATTATTATTTCACTGAGTGAAAGAGTTCAAATTGAGCGGTGCGGTCACCCTACAACTCAGTTTCGATATGGTGAAATGGATGTGCCTTCAGTGAGTAAAGGGGCAATGCGAAGAACGAACCGATGTCCTACTGCAGAACATACATTGGATGTGATGTTTATGGTTCACGCTCTCCATCAAGTTCTATCGTTCAATAGTTCATGCCGAACCCGATAAATATCCTCTTGCTCCATTAAATGAAGATCAAAAGGCGGGGGCACTTCTTGATTTATGCTGGCAAGACGAAATACAAAGGGACTTTTGGGCAGTAACGAATGTATAGCCGTTGAATTTCAATCCCTCCGCAATTGAAAATACAGTGATGGTATATCATGTTATTGCACCAGAATACCAAAAGAAGTCTTTGCAGAAATAAGGGATTTTCCCAATTGAGACATAAATTTAGTATCTGAAAAGATGTATTTTAATTAGGGTATTTGTGGGGTTTGAAAATGGGGAATAACATAAAAAGGATATTGAAATATCTGGGCTACTAGTTTAGCCCAGACGTTTCACAATGTTCATGCATGGCCTGCATGGAAAGATGCTTAAACTCGTTCAACCGCTCGTTTCCTGCGAGCTCTCCTTGAAAAAACATCCAATTTCCTTGCTTACGCACAAAGGTTACTTCTACCGCGCGACCATCAATACACAGCTTTGATAAACTACCTACTTGAAACTGCGTAGTGTCATCCGCCAGCACACCTTGAATGATATTCGGTTTTATGCCAACCAATAACTCACCTTCATCAAAGGACTCTTTTTTTATAACCTGAAAGGCAGAGCCTGAAAATGAAGCGACTATAGTTTTATGCTTTCCTTTTGTATCACAATAGCTTAAAACCTTATCATTGATTTGAACTTCGTCATCTATATCAATAAACCTCTGAATACAATTTCCCTTTTCCGAAGCATAAATATACTCATTTTGAGGTTCAATCAGTGTAGGTGTGCTACTCACCAATGCCATGTGTAGAATTATATTGCTCAGCATAGCCTATTGCCTCCATTCTTGAGCAGCAGTCATCTCCCTACAATAAAATTATGCCTGTGTTCGTGAAGGCTCTGTTTTCGTTGAGTGCGAGATATCTTCAAGTCCACCACCAATTTTGTGTGTGTGTTTAGCATTAATTAGTGACGCATCAGAAAGTTGCTTTAGTGATTTCTTTTTAAGAGTCAATTTAAACATTGTGTATTTCCTTTTAATTAAAGTTGGTATTTCGTTTTGTGTTATTTCGTTTAACTGACTACAAAGTTACCGACTAAAATCAAAATAGACTAGTTATCAAACCTTATAAATCATCATAATTTTTAAAGGTAAGTTATTGTTTTTAAAATTGTTGTAATAACATTATTACTTAATGAGATATAAGTGTTGATTTTTTTCTTGGTTTGATAGATTAATGACTCCTTATTACATCTGCATTTCTCGCATTTGTATTGCCCAAAGCACCGCCATGCTTTGGGCGTTTCTTAGATTTTCTCTCATTCTATACTCGAAATTCTGCTTTCCTATGCTTTTATTCTCGATGAATTGACTTTGTCGTACTTTAAAGAAGCGTATTGTTCGTAGCGATTTAGATTCACCGAATTCCCATACTTTCATGCCTTTATGAACAATGAAACTGACTAAGGGACTCACGTGATATAAGCCATTGGCTGGATATTATTAGCAGGGGATTCGAAGTAGGTGTGAGCAAATGACGAGCAGAAAAAGGAATAAGGAGGTATAGAGGCACAAGTAGATACAGCCTCTATACACTAAATAGCCGAGCGTTACTGTTCAGGCATCGCCATTAACATTAGATTTGAACGAGTTTCAACTGTTCCAATATACAGCTTATTGTCCGAAGAAGACCATTCAATGCTCGTAATTAACTTATCAACAAATTGGCTTATCTTCGATAATGAGAGCGTTTGATTAGCCAAATCCAACTGGTACAGTCCATAACCATCACTGTATAAGAGTTCATTTCCTTTGATAGTGAAAAGGTGTTTGTAGGTTTTATTTTCGAAACCGGATAATTCAAACTCATTTTCAACATCAAACGAAGCGTTGAGTACCTCTAACTTGTTTTCAGAATTAAAGATAACGTATTTATCATTACCAATAAAACCAAACCACTGAAGATTGTTCACGGGAAAACTAATGAGCTGATTCGTTTTTGTTTCATAAAGTACAGATGTACTTGGAGCCCGCACATCTAAATGCATAATCAGCCCCAAATAGCCTTCTTTTGCGTAGAAGGCGTCCACAATACTTTCTTCCAGCAACTTCTCCTGAACAATAGTACCGGTACTGATATCAAGTTGCTTAATAAAGTGCTCACCTATCAAAAACAAACTTTGATTATCATCACCAAAAATAAGTTGCTTTACCCCTTTGGTATCCGTATTGATTGTCGTTCTTTGATCACCCTTAACTAAAACAATGCTTCTATTCATCTTCGACCCTGCAAGGTAGGCTTGCGTGGAATTACGGCTAGTAAACGCAAACTCCTTTATGTCATTGGTCGCAAAGCTCGTTACTTGTGTGGAATCAATGTCCATTACGTATATGTCCCACTCTCTAGGTTCGGTAAACGCGAGTACGCGCATATCAGACATTAAAATGGCGTAATAGAAATCTTCGTTCGAGAGAGGTATAACGGCTTCAATTGCATTCTTGTTAGAAATGTCATACCGGAAAAACTTATTTTCAATACCATTAAACCAAGCCAAGAAATGGCCATCAACGATGTTTGCAGCCCAAATTCTTTGAGACTGGACAGCAAGCTTTTGGGCTTCCATACCTTCAATATCAGTAACAAAAAGTTCCGATTGATCTAGTTGAACGCGCTCGAAATAGAGCTTTTCATTTTGCGCATCAAAATATAGTAATTTGTCCCCAAACGAGTTCACGTTTGGCGATGTTATCTGAAATTCATCGCCCGTTTTCAGGTCACGAAGTACTAATACGGATAATTCCGGATTACCACGGTAGCCATATCGTTCATAGATTAGCTTATCGTTGAAACCTGCGACCATCAGCTGATTAGGATCGCACTCCATGACCTTTTCATGTTTATGTTCCGGTGCAGTGTAATCCATTTGCCACAGTTCACATTGCCGATTGTCACCGGCCTTAAAAGACATGTAATACAATACATTTTTTGTTGAAGACCACCCTAACGCTTCAAGCTGTTTACCTGGTAAAGCCACTTTATCCTCTTTCCCAGAAGCTAAATCTCTAAGAATAAGATGTTGATCCTTTGAATTTTTTGGAACATAAGAGAAAGCTAATTTGTGTTGAGAAGGATGTAATTTGGGCAGGAAATAGTTACCTTCCAGCCAAGATAAAATGTTCTCTCGATATTTAACTGTAATGTCCGATGCAATAATTGGCTGAGGCTCATTTTTGACTAACGCAGTTTGAAAATACACCGCTAAACATACGACAAACAACAAAACACTTGCCGCGATGTAATACCAATGATTTGAACTTGCTGTCTTTAATTCATTTTGAGGACGAGATTCAGAAATGTTGGGGGTTACATTGGCAGTCACGACAACATCATGATATACGATGTCGCGTTCAAGAAAGAAACTATAACCTTTGCGGTAATGTGTTTTTATGACAATACCACGTTGCTTATTGGATTTAAGTACTCGCCTTAGCTCAGACATCGCGCGGTTAATCGCGTTGTCATCGACATACTTCTGACACCAAACATCATCAACCAAATCTTGTCGGGTCACTATTCGGTCATTATTGATCATTAAATAGCACAAAATCTTGAACAACAAAGGTTCAAGTTCTCGTTCGTGCTCACCATCGTTTATCGTTTGCCTCTTAGGATCTAATACCCAAGCGCCAAACTTCACTTCTTTTACGGTTCTTGAAAAACTGACTTCATTCATAATAGCAATAGATTTGTAACGTTTAGTAATCTACACCTAGCATCATTCTAACGATTTTTCCGATATTTAAAACAGTTTACAATATATGAGGCAAAAAAAAACCCGCTCTGTGAGCGGGTTTTTCGATTAAGTGTAAGCTTACTTACGTAGCTGGCTGATGATACGTAGCTGAGCAACTGCTTCTGCAAGCTGTACCGCAGCTTCGTGGTAGTCAAGCTCAGAGGCATTCGATGATGCCATCTGCGCTTCAGCTTCGCGCTTTGCCGCTTCAGCGGCTTGCTCATCAAGATCTTCGCCACGCATTGCAACGTCTGCAAGTACCGTTACGCCTTTTGGAAGAACTTCCAGCGTACCACCTGCAACGTAGACGATGTTTTCTGCACCGTCTGCTGTTACGTAACGTACCATACCAGGCTTCAGGGTGGTCAATAGTGGCGCGTGACCTGGGTGGATACCCAATTCACCTTCACTACCAGTCACTTGAATCGAAGCAACATCACCTGAAAACAGGCTTTTTTCAACGCTTACGACATCAAGATGTACAGTCATTGTCATAACGACCCCCTAATTACATGTTTTTAGCTTTATCGATCGCTTCGTCGATTGAGCCAACCATGTAGAAAGCTTGCTCTGGAAGATCATCATAGTCACCGCCTAGGATGCCTTTGAAGCCAGAGATAGTGTCTTTCAGTGAAACGTACTTACCTGGTGAACCAGTGAATACCTCAGCAACGAAGAACGGCTGTGATAGGAAACGCTGGATCTTACGAGCACGTGTTACAACAAGCTTGTCGTCGTCTGAAAGCTCATCCATGCCAAGGATAGCAATGATGTCTTTCAACTCTTTGTAGCGTTGTAGTAGTGTTTGTACACCACGCGCAGTGTCGTAGTGCTCTTGACCGATTACTAATGGGTCAAGCTGACGTGACGTTGAGTCAAGTGGGTCTACCGCAGGGTAGATACCAAGTGCTGCGATATCACGTGAAAGTACTACTGTCGCGTCTAAGTGAGCAAACGTTGTTGCTGGTGACGGGTCAGTTAAGTCATCCGCAGGTACGTATACCGCTTGGATTGACGTGATTGAGCCTGTCTTAGTCGATGTGATACGCTCTTGAAGCACACCCATCTCTTCAGCTAGTGTTGGTTGGTAACCTACTGCTGAAGGCATACGGCCTAGAAGTGCTGATACTTCAGTACCCGCTAGTGTATAACGGTAGATGTTATCAACGAAGAATAGTACATCACGACCTTCGTCACGGAACTTTTCTGCCATTGTTAGACCAGTCAAAGCAACACGTAGACGGTTACCTGGTGGCTCATTCATCTGACCGTATACTAGAGATACTTTATCTAGTACGTTTGAGTCATTCATTTCGTGATAGAAGTCGTTACCCTCACGAGTACGCTCACCAACACCTGCGAATACTGAGTAGCCGCTGTGCTCGATAGCGATGTTACGGATAAGTTCCATCATGTTTACGGTTTTACCTACACCCGCACCACCGAATAGACCTACTTTACCACCCTTCGCGAATGGACATACTAAGTCGATTACTTTGATACCAGTTTCTAGTAGTTCTACCGAGTTGCTTTGGTCTTCGTAGCTTGGTGCTTCACGGTGGATTGACCAACGCTCTTCTTCACCAATTGGACCTGCTTCGTCAATCGCGTCACCAAGTACGTTCATGATACGACCTAGAGTCGCTGTACCTACTGGAACTTTGATTGGCTCGCCAGTACCTTGTACTTGCGCGCTACGACGTAAACCGTCTGTAGTACCAAGTGCGATTGCACGAACTACACCGCCACCTAACTGTTGTTGAACTTCTAAAGTCAAACCAGCTAGGTCGCCGTCTGTTACTTTTAGTGCGTCATATACGGCTGGCACGTTGTCTTGTGGAAACTCGATGTCCACAACGGCGCCGATAATTTGGACGACCTTACCTAAACTCATGTCTATTCCTCTTAATAAACTTTGCCGAAGCGTTACACAGCAGCCGAGCCAGCTACAATCTCACTGATTTCTTGTGTGATTGCCGCTTGACGCGCCTTGTTATATTTCAATTGCAGTTCGTCCATAATGTTGCCTGCGTTATCTGTTGCGGCTTTCATCGCAACCATACGCGCGGCTTGTTCTGACGCTGCATTTTCTACCACGCCTTGATATACCTGAGATTCGATAAAACGAACCATCAACGTTTCCAGAATTGGCTCTGGATCCGGCTCATATAGGTAGTCCCAAGAGTGAGATGAAATTTGCTGCTCTGCTTTTGGCAAAGGCAATAGCTGATCGATAGTTGGCTCTTGCTTCATTGTGTTAACGAATTTGTTATACACAACGTATAAACGGTCAATCTTGCCTTCTTCGTATGCATCAAGCATAACTTTCACAGGACCGATAACGTCCTGAACAGAAGGTGCTTCACCTAACCCAGCCGTTTTGGCAAGTAGATTACCGCCAAAGCGTTTGAAGAAGCCTGACGCTTTACCACCAATGGTAGCAAACTCAGCGTCTACGCCTTTCTCTTTCCACGCTTTAACGTGTTGAACTACACGCTTAAACTCATTCGCGTTTAAGCCGCCACATAGACCACGGTCGGTAGAGACAACGATGTAACCTACACGTTTCGCATCACGTTCTTCTAAGAACGGGTGACGAAACTCGAGATTAGCTTGAGCAACATGACCGATCACCTTGCGAATACCATCTGCATATGGACGGCTTTGTGCCACACGGTCTTGCGCCTTTTTCATTTTAGACGCGGCAACCATTTCCATTGCGCTGGTGATCTTTTGAGTATTCTTGATACTCCCGATCTTGCTTTTTATCTCTTTTCCGCTGGCCATGACTCTTTCTCCGAATCAGGGTGAGTGTTGCCACTCACCTTTTAATACATTACCAAGTTTGCGTTGCTTTGAACTTCTCAAGAAGTTCTTTTAACTTCGCTTCGATCTCGGCGTTGTAATCACCTGTTTCATTGATTTTAGCCATAAGCTCTGCGTATGTGCTGTTCGCGTAAGCAAGTGCTGCGGCTTCGAAGTCACCAATCTTGTTGATAGCAACGTCTTTTAGGTAGCCTTTTTCAGCTGCGAATAGCGAAAGCGACATGTCAGCAACAGACATTGGTGCGTACTGTTTCTGCTTCATTAGCTCTGTTACACGCTCACCGTGTTCAAGTTGTGAACGCGTAGCATCGTCAAGGTCAGAAGCGAATTGCGAGAACGCCGCAAGTTCACGGTACTGAGCAAGAGCTAGACGGATACCACCACCTAGTTTCTTAACGATCTTAGTTTGCGCTGCACCACCTACACGCGATACCGAGATACCAGCGTTAACCGCTGGACGGATACCTGCGTTGAACAAATCAGATTCTAAGAAGATCTGACCGTCAGTGATTGAGATAACGTTAGTTGGTACGAATGCAGAAACGTCACCACCTTGAGTTTCAATGATTGGCAATGCCGTCAATGAACCTGTTTGACCTTTCACTTCACCGTTCGTGTACTTCTCAACGTAATCAGCGTTAACACGTGATGCACGCTCTAGAAGACGTGAGTGAAGATAGAAAACGTCACCTGGGTAAGCTTCACGACCTGGTGGACGACGTAGTAGCAACGAGATTTGACGGTAAGCAACTGCTTGCTTTGACAAATCATCGTATACGATTAGTGCGTCTTCACCGCGGTCACGGAAGTATTCACCCATTGTACAACCAGCAAATGGCGCTAGGAATTGAAGCGCTGCTGATTCAGAAGCCGATGCTACTACAACGATAGTGTTTTCTAGTGCACCGTGCTCTTCAAGCTTACGAACTACGTTAGCGATTGTAGACGCTTTCTGACCGATAGCGACGTACACACACTTAACACCAGTCCCTTTTTGGTTGATGATAGCGTCGATTGCTAGCGCAGTTTTACCTGTTTGACGGTCACCGATAACAAGCTCACGCTGACCACGACCAACTGGGATCATCGCGTCGATTGACTTATAACCAGTTTGTACTGGTTGGTCTACCGATTGACGCTCGATTACGCCTGGTGCGATTTTCTCAACTGGCTCAAAACCGTCGTTTGCGATTGGACCTTTACCGTCGATTGGCTCACCTAGTGTGTTAACAACACGGCCTAGTAGTGCACGACCAACTGGTACTTCAAGGATACGACCTGTCGCTTGTACTTTTACGCCTTCTTTAAGGTCAGCGTATGGACCCATAACTACCGCACCTACTGAGTCACGCTCAAGGTTTAGTGCGATTGCATAACGGTTGCCTGGAAGCTCGATCATTTCACCTTGCATACAGTCAGCAAGACCGTGGATGCGGATGATACCGTCAGTAACAGATACGATTGTACCTTCGTTACGAGCTTCACTTACAACTTCGAACTGCTCAATGCGTTGCTTGATCAGCGCAGAAATTTCAGTGGAATTAAGTTGCATTGCTCTTCTTCCCAATTACGATTGTAGTGCAGTGGCTAAGCGATTTAGCTTGCCGCGAATTGATCCGTCAATAACTGTGTCGCCTGCTTTAATCACAAGACCACCTACAGTATTGGCATCAACACTACAATTCAGCTTAACTTTGCGTGCGAAACGTTTTTCTAGTGCTGTCACTAATTTAGCTTGCTGCTCAGCAGCAAGTTCAGTTGCAGAAACAACGTCAACGTCGATTTCTTTATCATAGTCTGCTTTGAATTCAGCAAACAATTTAGCAACTGCTGGTAGTGCAACCAAACGTCCATTCTCAGCCATTACTTTAATCAAGTTTTGGCCATGCTCGTTGATTTGTTCTGCACAAACCTGAACGAATACGTCAGCTTGTTTTTGTGCAGAAGCGCTGCTTGCTAGAAACTGCGCTACTTGTTCATTTTTTGCAACTTCAGCTGCAAAGAACAACATATCGTTCCAGCTTTCTACAGCGCCCTTATCAACAGCAAACTCAAAAGCCGCTTTAGCGTAAGGACGAGCGATAGTAGTCAATTCTGACATGCTCATACCCTCCTAATTAAAGCTCAGCTACAAGTTTTTCAACGATGTCGCTGTGCGCGGCTACATTGATTTCACGGCCTAAAATCTTTTCTGCGCCAGTAACCGCAAGAGAAGCTACTTGTTGACGTAGTTCTTCTTTAGCACGGTTACGCTCAGCTTCAACTTCAGAGTGACCTTGAGCAATGATTTTCTCACGCTCTTGCTGACCACGGATAGTTTCCTCGTCAACAATAAGCGCAGCACGCTTTTTAGCTTGTTCGATGATTTCAGCCGCTTGCGATTTTGCTTCTTTAAGCTGCTCAGCTGCTTTTTGACGAGCAAGTTCTAAGTCTTTTTCAGCTTTATCAGAAGCGGCAAGGCCGTCTTCGATTTTCTTTTGGCGAGCTTCAATCGCACCATTTAACGGTGGCCATACATACTTCATGCAGAACCAAACGAAAACGATGAACGCGATTAATTCGCCTAGTAGAGTGGCGTTTAAGTTCACAACCGCTCCTCCTCAAATAGTTGTTCGACAAACAAATTGGTTTAATTAAACCAGCTATTACATTACGAACAACAATACCATTGCGATACCAACACCGATCATCGCGATCGCATCGATAAGACCCGCAACGATGAACATTTTAACTTGAAGTTGTGGTGCAAGCTCTGGTTGACGAGCAGCTGACTCAAGGAACTTACCACCCAAAGTACCGAAACCAATTGCAGTACCTAGAGCGCCTAAACCGATTAGAAGTGCTACAGCGATGAATTTTAAGCCTGTAAGTAGTTCTAAAGCTTCCATTTTTTTCTCCGATTATTTAAAAATTAAAAGTAATGAATTTGTTTTATTGTGTATTAGTGACTTTCCGTCGATGCCATACTTAGGTATACGATCGTCAACATCATAAATACGAATGCTTGTAACACGATAACTAGGATATGGAACACAGCCCAGATAAAGTGCAGTGGTAACTGGAACATACCGATTGCTGCGATGATGATGAAAATCAATTCACCCGCAAACAAGTTACCGTGTAGACGCAGTGCCAACGAGATTGGACGTGCGACCAACGTAATAAATTCCATCACGAAGTTCACCGGGATAAGCAACGCCTGAATAAACGGGTTCTTTGCTGAGAACGGGTGAAGCGTAAGCTCTTTAACAAAGCCTAAAATGCCTTTAGTACGGATAGAATAGAAAATGATCAATACGAATACACCGAGTGCCAACGCAGCCGTTAAGTTTAGGTCGGTTGTTGGTACTACTTTCATGTATACGTCGTGTGGATCCATACCCATTGTTGCCGCACCAATTTGCCCTGCAGCAAATGGAAGGAAGTCAACTGGGATCAAATCCATCAAGTTCATTAGAAATACCCAAACGAAAATCGTTAAGGCTAAAGGAGCAATCAGTTTACTCTTACCGTGGAAAGTATCTTTCACGTTCGAGTCAACGAATTCAACGATCATTTCTACAAAACACTGTAGTTTACCTGGCACGCCAGTGGTCGCTTTGTTCGCGGCACTTTTGAAAATCCAGATAAAAACAAGTCCTAGTAGAACTGACCAAGCCAAAGTATCTACATGCCAAGTCCAGAAACCAGCCTCACTACATGCCTTGTTAAATGCGATACCTGAATCGGTCGTACACATTTTGGCATTGGTAAGGTGGTGCTGAATATAGCCTTGTAAGCTTTGTTCTGCAGCCATTGTTTTTCCTAAAAGTTAATGATTAAAAAAAATCGATGTAAACCAGCTCACTACCGTCACGCTAATAAAACTCACAAACAACCAAAGTGGTTCTACTTGCAATGTTTTAAACGCCACAATAAAAAGTAGAGCGGTTAACAAAAATTTTAGCCCAGCGCCTCGTTTAAACGATTTATGCACTTGGTTTGCCTTACTCGCGCCCACATATCGGAAGGCGTAAACGGCAAATATTAAATTGGGAAGCACAGCAATCACTCCACCGGACAGAGCCGATAGGGCGGCTAAAGCTCCCCAACCAACAAAAACGATAACTGCGATGGCGAATGCCACGACGCCCTGAGATAAAACACCTTTTAATGCAGCTCTTCGATACGGGCTGGCTAACGATTGAGTCACTTTTAGTTAACCTTCGATGGTGTAAAAATCAATCAGGGTATTAAAACTGGCGAAATTATACTTGTTTCTAGCGATTTTGCAACTTGACTCGGTGGACAACGGTGCCATTTCGGCACCATTTTTGCCTATAAAATAAGCGTTAGGAAGGTTGTTGGAGGTCAGGGTGGATACGGCCGAGTATCCCGTCGAGTTCATCGAGACTAGCGTAAGAAATAACCAGCTTGCCTTTTCCCTTTTGGTTGTAACTAATCTCAACTTTCGCGCCTAAATTATCCGCTAATTGTTGTTCCAATAACTGCACATCAGGGTCTTTGTCTTTAACCGTCTTTTCAGGCATTGGTTCAAGCATTTTACGGACAAGTTTTTCCGTTTCACGAACCGTTAAAGCCTTGGCAACGACTGCATTTGCGGCTTCGGATTGTGACGCACCTTCGAGGCCGAGCAAGCAACGAGCATGACCCATTTCAATGTCACCATGCTCTAACAAAATTTTTACATCATCATTAAGATTATTCAAACGCAGTAAATTGGTGACCGTAGTGCGAGATTTACCAACCGCTTCTGCCACTTGCTGATGAGTTAATGCAAATTCATCAATTAAGCGTTGCAGCGCAATTGCTTCTTCCATGGCATTAAGATCTTCACGTTGAATGTTTTCAATCAACGCGATAGCAACCGCCGCTTCATCCGCGACATCCTTGATGATACACGGAACGACATCAAGCTTGGCTAATTGCGAAGCTCGCCATCGACGTTCACCCGCAATAATTTCGTATTTATTTTCGGCAACCGGACGAACTACGATAGGTTGAATAACACCCTGTGCACGAATTGAACTGGCCAACTCTTCAAGTGCTTCTTCTGACATGTCTTTACGCGGTTGATATTTACCGCGCTGCAAAAACTCGATAGGCAGGGTAAGCAAGGTTTTGTCTTGTGAGGCAGTCGCGACATCCTGTGTCGTTTCTACGTGTTCAAGTTTGGGTTCCACCGCGTTCGGTTTCGCTGAACTTAGCAAAGCATCCAAACCACGACCTAAGCCTCGTTTTTTCACCGACATGTTTTTGTTATCCTCAAATTATGCCACTGCGGCTGCTTGTTTTTCTTTTCTGCGCAGAATTTCACCCGCCAATGCAAGATAAGACTTCGCACCACTTGATGCTCTGTCGTAGTACATCGCTGGTGCACCAAAACTAGGCGCTTCGGCGAGTCTTACATTACGTGGAATGACCGTACGATACACCTTATCACCAAAATGTTGCTTCAATTGTTCTGAAACATCATTGGCTAATCGGTTGCGAGGATCGTACATGGTTCGCAAAATTCCCTCAATCTGGAGTTTCGGGTTTACCAGTTTAGACAATTGAGTGATGGTGTCCATGAGCGCCGTTAACCCTTCAAGCGCATAGTACTCGCATTGCATTGGTACTAAAATAGAATCTGCTGCGGCCATTGCATTGACCGTCAGCATGTTAAGCGAAGGCGGGCAATCAATAAAAATAAAGTCATATTCAGCCAATACACTTTCTAGTGCATTGCGCAACCGTACTTCGCGCGCAAATAATTCCATTAATTTCACTTCTGCCGCAGTTACATCACCATTTGCAGCAATTAAATGGTATTCACCTGACGTCTCTTTTGAGATCACGTCATGGATTGGCTTATCTTCAATTAATAAATCGTAAATCGTGGGGACATCACCGTATTTATCAACGCCGCTGCCCATCGTTGCATTACCTTGAGGGTCAAGGTCAATCAACAAGACTTTGCGCTTCGTTGCAGCCATCGACGCCGCCAAATTCACTGCTGTGGTGGTTTTTCCGACTCCACCTTTCTGATTTGCAATCGCAATAACTCGAGCCACGATATCCCCTGATGCTTATTGATTTTTGGCCAGTATGACGAGATGACGCTCGGCACCGAGCTCAGGAACAGACAGTTCAATGTCTTGAACCATAGTGACCCCGGTAGGTAATCCCGAGAGTTCTTCTACAGGAAATTGGCCTTTGAGCGCCAAAAAGAATCCTGAATCATCAATCAAATGCTGACACCAGTCAACCATATCCTGTAAAGAAGCGAATGCTCGACTCAACACACCATCTAATTTAACACTTGGTTGATATTCTTCAACACGAGACTGCACTGGGGTGACGTTTTTTAAATCAAGCGCATGTTTTACTTGAGTTAAAAAACGAACACGCTTGCCAAGGCTATCAAGAAGCACAAAATTTACATCAGGTAGAGCAATGGCCAACACGATACCAGGTAAACCAGGACCCGTACCCACATCAATGTAGTTACTGCCTTTGAGATGTTGCGCTACAACCAAACTGTCCATGATGTGCTTAACCATCATTTCGTTTGGATCACGCACCGAGGTAAGGTTGTATGCTTTATTCCATTTATTCAGCAGTTCAACATAACTCACGAGTTGGTTTTGTTGATGCTCTGTTAGCGCAATGTCCGTTTGCGCTAATAATCGAGAAAGTTGTTGTTGTAACACAGTGTACCTTTTCGTTACGCAGACTTGCGTAATAGACCTTGCTTCTTCAGATACACTAATAATAGCGAAATCGCCGCCGGCGTGATACCAGAAATACGCGAAGCTTGACCAATCGTCTGAGGACGAGCATCCGACAACTTCGTGATGACTTCATTTGATAAGCCACTCACTTGACGATAATCAAAGTCCAATGGCAATGCGGTTTGTTCATGGCGCATTTGTTTTTCAATTTCGTCTTGTTGACGAGCAATGTAACCTGCGTATTTCGTTTGGATCTCAACTTGTTCAAGCGCTTGAAGATTTTCAGACTCAGATCCTAAACCCTCTATCGCCATCAGATCGTGATAATTGATCTCTGGACGGCGCAAAAGATCTTCCAAACTCGCTTCACGTGAAAGCGGCGCTTTTAATAAATTATTCACCGCATTTAAAGCTGGGTGATCTTTATGGATCCATGTAGAACGAATACGTTGTGTTTCTTGCTCCATAACTTCCAACTTTTCATTGAATGCAGCCCAGCGAGCATCATCAACCAGGCCGAGGTCACGGCCTTTAGCGGTTAAACGCAGATCCGCGTTATCTTCACGAAGCAATAAACGGTATTCCGCGCGGCTGGTAAACATGCGATACGGCTCTTTCGTACCGAGCGTTGCTAAGTCATCAATTAATACGCCAACGTATGCTTCGTCACGACGTGGTGTCCAAGCTTCTTTATCTTGCACTTGTAATGCGGCATTCATACCAGCGATAAGACCTTGTGCTCCGGCTTCTTCATAACCGGTTGTACCGTTGATTTGACCCGCAAAAAAGAGTCCGTCGACGAACTTAGTTTCAAGAGATTGTTTCAAATCACGAGGGTCAAAGAAATCGTACTCAATGGCATAACCAGGTCGGCAAATATGCGCGTTTTCAAACCCTTTAATCGAGCGTACGATTTCAAGTTGCACATCAAATGGCAAACTCGTCGAAATTCCGTTCGGGTACAACTCGTAAGTATTTAACCCTTCTGGTTCTACGAAGATCTGATGTTTTTCTTTGTCCGCAAAACGCACAATTTTATCTTCAATTGACGGACAATAACGCGGTCCAATTCCTTCGATAACGCCTGCATACATAGGAGAGCGATGAAGGTTATTACGGATCGTATCGTGCGTCTTTTCATTCGTGTAAGTGATATAGCATGGGATCTGCGTTGGGTGATCCGATTGTTTGCCCATGAATGAAAATACCGGTGTCGGCGTGTCACCTGGCTGTTCTTGCATTACAGTAAAATCAACCGTACGAGCATCGATACGCGGCGGAGTACCGGTTTTTAAACGATCAACACGGAAAGGCATTTCACGAAGACGGTTTGCAAGCGCGATAGAAGGTGGATCACCAGCACGACCACCGTTGTAATTTTCCATACCAATGTGAATACGGCCACCAAGAAAGGTACCGACCGTCAGTACTACTGCTTTGGCTTTAAAGCGCAAACCCATTTGCGTTACAACACCCGTTGCACGGTTGTTTTCGACAATTAGGTCATCACAAGATTGTTGGAAAATCGTCAAGTTTGGTTGGTGTTGTAAAATGTCTTGGATCGCCGCTTTGTACAGTTGGCGATCGGCTTGTGCACGAGTTGCACGAACAGCAGGGCCTTTTGAGCTGTTCAACGTTCTAAATTGGATCCCACCTTTATCGATGGCTCTCGCCATAGCGCCACCTAGCGCATCGATCTCTTTAACAAGATGTCCTTTGCCGATCCCTCCAATCGCAGGATTACAAGACATCTGTCCTAACGTATCCATATTGTGGGTCAATAAAAGCGTATTCATACCCATACGAGCCGACGCTAAAGCGGCTTCGGTACCAGCATGACCACCACCAACAACAATGACATCAAACTGTTCGTGATAAAGCATTAACGGGATCCTAATTAAACACTAACCAGTAATTTCTGAAAGGGAGCGTATTCTACCTAGAAATTGAGAGAAGTGAAATGATTAAATATTGTACAGAAGCTAAAGTGGATCACTAAAAATATATAAGATCTTTTAAAGAGATCTTTATTGATCTTATATTTAAGCAAGCCAATATCTGTGAGTAAGTCATTTTTCATTTTGTAAAACAGTTAATTAGATCGGATCAATTGATGTGAATTAGATCGGATCTAACTAAGCATAAGCTTTGATCAAAATCGCTATTTATACACAGCCTCGATCTCGAGGATTTTTATCCAATGGATAAGTATGCATAGATCCGCAGTTAGATCAGAACTTATCCACATAGCGAACTAATTTTAGATCTAAATGTGAATAAGTTGGATATAACGATCATTCTCTATAAGGTATGTAGCACATCGGCAAGTGAAGGAGCCCAAGCTTCTGCGGTATCTTCCGGTAAGGATTGATCCAATACGTTAATGTAAAGAGCTGGCAGTAATTGCGTTGCACCTTTATTGAGTAGTAGCTGTGCGACATTTTTTGCTGCGAAATTAAAGGTATCGTAGCTTGAATCACCAATTCCTATCACTGCAAATTGAATAGCAGTAAGATCCACAGTGTTATTTAGCCGTTCAATAAAAGGCAATAAATTGTCAGGATAATCGCCTGCACCGTAAGTTGATGTCACGATAAGCCATGTTGAATGAACAAGGTCATTAAACTCAGGCTGTAAATGCAAAGTCACATCAAACCCTTGATCTACCAGAACTTGCTGTACTTGTTCTGCTACATATTCGGCCGATCCCATTTGGCTACCAACAATGATCTCGAGGTTCTGCATCTGTTCATTACATGAAAAATTCAATGCGGCGATTTTACCGTGCTTTTACCTAGAACAAAAGTGATCAACGGATTGTTGATAAAGCCATTTCGCGATAAAACTAGGCTAAATGGCAAATATAATAAATAACTACCTGATTTTGTTTGTTATTTATTATATTTATAGTTGCGTAACAAAGTGATCTAATTGTGGATAAGCAGGGAGATAAATGCGTAAAACAGGAATGTTGGCTCTAACATTTCGATTAAAATTCGCCATAAATAGCGGTGTTTTTGATCGAAATATACCGTAATGGTCAGCTGTGGAAGAAAGTCTGTGGATAGTGGCAAAAACCACATAAATAGGTCTCTAGAAATGGATCCTAAAAAGATGATCAATATAAGAAAAAAATCTAAAAAAATGGATTGAATGGTAAAAAAGAGAACATCTGCGAGCGTAGAATCGCTTTTTGTGGTTCAAATCGCGCACAATTTGACCGAGTCAAAGTGCTAAACATGGGTGTTATTGAGATCATTTTGTGCGAAGAAGAATTACGAGTGACACGTTACGAGTCATTTTTACGTCTTCGGAAGTTGAGGTTGTGGTGAATTCAGGCGTGAATGTATAGGCTGCAGAGCTTGCATCTGTCTTTTTTTGAACTTGGAAATAGGTAGAGTGAGTGAAGCAAGCTGAGTTGGCTGAACTGCCAACTCAGTGAACTTGGGCTTATTTGCCGATACAAAAAGAGCTGAAAATCTTGCCAAGTAAATCATCCGAACTGAATTCTCCAGTGATCTCGTTAAGATATTGTTGAGTGAGACGCAGCTCTTCGGCCAAAATTTCTCCCGCGATATGCATTTCCAGTTGATCTCGACCAATCTCAAGATGCTCCGCTGCACGTTCAAGCGCGTCTAGGTGGCGACGACGAGCCATAAAACCACCTTCTGTTGCGCCTTGGAAACCAATACAACGTTTTAAATGGTCGCGAAGAAGGTCAATGCCTAACTCATCTTTGGCACTTAAACGCAGTACTGGGTGGTGACCCTGCTGGCACAATCCTGCTTGTTCATCACTGAGATCTATTTTATTGCGTACGACGGTTACAGCCATTCCTTGTGGTAATTTAGCCATGAAATCTGGCCAAATTTTGGTGGGATCGCTTTCGCGGGTTTCGAGCCCATCAACCATAAAGAGAACATGGTCCGCACCACGGATCTCATCCCAAGCACGTTCAATCCCGATTTGCTCCACTTTATCTGGGCTTTCACGAAGACCAGCTGTATCAATGATATGCAGCGGCATGCCATCAATATGGATGTGTTCACGTAATACGTCACGAGTTGTACCCGCAATATCAGTGACAATGGCGGCTTCGCGGCCAGCTAGAGCATTAAGTAGGCTTGATTTTCCCGCATTTGGTCGACCTGCAATAACCACTTTCATGCCTTCGCGCATTATCGCGCCTTGCTTAGCTTGAACGCGGACTTCACTCAACTGATCGATGATTTTGTTGAGATCGTTAGCTACTTTGCCATCCGAAAGAAAATCGATTTCTTCATCTGGGAAATCAATTGCGGCCTCAACGTACATACGTAAGTGGATCACTTGCTCCACCAGCGTATGGATGTGTTTTGAAAAGTTGCCTTGCATAGAATGAAGTGCACTTTTTGCCGCCTGTTCGCTGGTCGCATTAATTAAATCCGCAATTGCTTCAGCTTGTGTTAAATCCAGCTTATCGTTTAAAAAGGCACGCTCAGAGAATTCACCAGGGTTTGCTAGCCGTACGCCGTCTAATTGACTAATTTCGCGCAGCAGCATATCCATCACGACAGGACCTCCATGGCCTTGCAATTCTAGTACATCTTCACCTGTAAATGAGTTTGGACCCTGAAAGAACAAGGCAATACCTTGATCGAGTTGTTCTCCCGCGAGGGTTTTAAACGGCAGATATTCGGCGTATCGCGTTTTAGGGCACTTGCCCAAAATGTGCTCAGCAACCTGTTTTGCAAGCTGTCCAGATACTCGAATAATGCCAACGCCACCGCGACCGGGTGCGGTAGCCTGAGCGGCTATGGTGTCTTGTGCGATCATGACGACTCTTTGACTGACGGTTTAATAAGCTTAATTGTACAGCAATCGAGATTTGTCAGGTATAGTAAGTGGACAATATCTACATCTTGTTCCGCTGTTTAATACTTGTTTAAGGACAATTCTTCCTGTGTTGTATTTTCGTCAGTATCGCTTCGATTTAGCCTCGTTAAGTTTGTACAGGGAGGAAGAGCAGATAGCTTTGCGGCCTAAGGTTGCGCAATTGTTGAGTTACTTTCTGACGCATCCCAACCAAACGGTGACGCGCGAGGCGTTATTATCGGCCTTATGGCAACATGGTGAATTTCGCGAAGCCGCGCTGACGCAAAGCATAACGGAGCTGCGTCAGGCGTTAAACGACAGCGCACAGCAACCTATTTTCATCAAAACGGTGCCTCAACAAGGCTATCATTGGATTTGTCCCGTCGAAAACCGAATTAAGCGTCGAGTAGATCTTTTGAATAAAGCAAAATGGGCGTCCATTTTGATGGTGCTATTCATCGTCGGTGGGGTGGGTGTGAAAACGCTTTTTACCGAAGAACAGATACCCTATCAGTCGGTCAATAAAAGGCGGCTGATCATTTTTCCTCTACAAAATGAGACTGGAGTTGACGCGAATACGTGGTGGGGTTACGCCCTAGAAGCGTCATTGCGAGAACAATTGCACGACCAGTTTCAATTGATGCCCAAAAGCCAAAACGCCGAATTCGAAACAGAAAAGAATACTGATAAGCTCACACTTAAGCTTAAACCCATGCAGCAGCGCTTTGTCTTGGAAGCTCATTATGGAAACCAAACGCTGCAATTGGTCGTTGAGCAACTAGACGAGCAATTTCCGAGTGTTGCTAATCAGTTAATTATCCAATTAAAAATGCGCAAGCAGCCTAACGATAACACTGATACACCACAAAACCAGGGCATGAGTGATTATTATCGAGGCGTGCAGGCTCTGATGGAACACGGTCCGAAACTCGCGAAAGCGTATTTCGACGCAGCATTATTGCAAATGCCAGACCATCTACCGAGCCAACTAGAGCTGGCTCAGTTGAGTTGGCAATTGGGCGAGATAGAGGAAGCGGAACGACGCTTTGCAGAGATTTCACTGACTTCAGCAAAAGTAGCCACCCAAGCGCGTTTTCATCTCTATTATGGTGAGTTTTATAAGGCACAAGGACAATTTACTAAGGCGTTGAGTCAAGCAGATCAAGCCTTATTGTCAGCGCAGCGAAGCCAGCAAGTTGAATTGATCGCGATGGCCTATCAACTGCAAGCCGACTTGTATTGGACGCTACAACGGTGGGAAGCATATCAGCGCGCGATGAACGCAGCACACACGCTCATTGGGAGCCGTTCTTTTGCCTTTAGCGAAGCGCAGCGCAGCTTTTATTTAGCCAATCCACCCGCAGCAGGTCCAATGGAAAAAACCTTGCTGAATTTGCAAAAGAGTAGACCGGTATTAGAGCAAGCCATTGCGTATTATCAGCAAACGGGTCAAACAATGAGTTTAATCCAGGCGCTTTTTGCGTATGGACAAAATTACTTAGTACCAGTGGCTATTACGGAACCAAGCTTATTGCGCGCATTGACACTTGCAAAGCAAGGTGGCTATGAATTCTTGGAACAACAAATTTTGTCGTATCTTGGCTTTTACTATATCCAGCTGCACCAAGGTCAAACGGCCCTTCAGTATCTAACGCAAAAGCCTATTGATAAGCGTTTTTTACCCAATTACGAGCAACGACATCTTTTGATTGCCATGGCCTATATGGACATGGCATTACAAAGTGGGGATACGGAAGCGCTGCAGCAGGCAATAACTGCTTATCAAACGTTGCTGGACAGTGATTATCTGTCTCCCGTGACACGCGCGAATGTGAAATTATTATATGCGTGGACTTGGCTAAAAGCGGGAAATATCTCCGCGGCAGAACAGTTAACACAGCAGGCATTTGAGGCGTATCAACAGCTCCAATTAGGTGAAGTAGAAATCTATGCACAGTACACACAAATGTATATACATCTATTAAAAAATGAACCAGAACAGGCTATTTTGCTGATGCCGGCACACAGCCAATCGCAATTGGTGTTGTTGTATGGAGCGGTCGCGGCCCAAATGAATCATGAAGAAGAATTAAAGAAACAGTTGGTCGCTCAGCTTGCGGATCTGAGAAATAGTGCATTGCTGATAACTCAACTTCAACAGTTAGAACAGCAAAGTGCGGCAACACCGAGTGTGATCTCGGGGCTTATTGACGCACCTTACAGTGTATATTGCCAAAGCAAATGGACTATTAACTAGTGAAATAGCGCAGGTAGCGTTGGCATTTTATTTCCTCGGTATATCACTTGACCTTGTTGGTTTTGTACGAGCCAATAAGGCAATTCATGAACATCAAACTGACGAAATACCTCATTGTGATGATCGAACACAATTTCCTGTTGCACTTGGAAGCGTTGTTGGTAATCAAAGGCATTTTGGATATCAACGTAAAACGGTTTAATGATGGTAATAACCGGGTAGATAGAGGCAAATGCCAATTCGTTGTTTTGCTTTACGCGCATTTCGCAGTTCGGCAAGTGATGGAATGGGCATAGGCTGTCACTGAGAAATAGCACACGGTATTTGGTATCAATGTGGTTGATAGCGAACGACTTACCTGACAGCGTTTGTAGTGGTTTTTTCTCCTCCAGATGAGGAGATGCAAGGGGTGATATTAATGCTTCTCGCTTTACCACCTTGCCATCTTCAACAATGACGCGATAGGGCGTTTGTCGAACACCAAATGTACGCATAAGTTGATTGTGGTTATCGATATTGAGCGTTGCGTAATCGGGATAGGTAACTTTAAATTGCTGGAGACTAGCTGCATCAATATTGAGATCGGGTTGCAAAAAGATTCGCGGTGCTAGAGGGGCTGGTAATGTGGTCGGTTGTTCATACTCATCCCAAATATTAATAAATACATACTCTTTCGTTTGTGCATTGACGATTGCCGATTTAAATACGCATAACACGATGATGAGTAGGGCGTGTCTTAGTAACATTAGTTACCTCCTTGGTAGGTTTCTAACAAGGTTTTTAATTCGTCGGTAAAAAGTGCACTCCGATAAATTTCCTGCCCATGTTCGTCGATTAAGATATGCTGTGGGGTACCGAGTACTTTGAATTGTTGTGTGATTTCTCCACTGACATCGAATACGGTTGGAAATTGATATTGGTGTTTTTGCAAAAACGCGCGTACACCTCGCTCGGATTGATTAAAGCCTATATTGACGGCGACAACTTGATATCCTCCCTTTGCTTGTTCATAACTACGTTCTAATAACGGCATTTCTTCGATACAGTAAGAACACCAAGTCGCCCAGAATTTAAGGTAAGTCACTTTGCCCAAGCTTTTGATAGTTTGACTATCAAGAGTTTGTGCATTTAGCGGTGCATACTCTTTTGCCATCAATGAACAACTGAGTAAGGTGATCAGTAAAAGTAATGGTGATCGTTTCATAAATCCTCCTGTGGAAATTAAAGCCAGCTTTTGCCCGCTTGAATAAGAAAATATTGCGCCATCGCCAAAAGCAGCAGTGCAGTTAGGGTGGTGATGTGCTTTAACCAAGGGCCCGATTTGGGCAATTTAGCGATAAATCGCGTACTCAAGCCGGCAATAAGCAGTAAGCTGCTCATGCCAAGGGCAAAACTAAAAAGCAACGCTGCGCCGAGTATTGGCTGTTGTGCATTGGCGACATAGAGCAACAAACCACCTAAGACGGGGGAAGTGCAAGGTGCTGCAACTAAAGCGCTGGCCATACCCATCAACAATGGAGCAGAGTGTGTGTTCGATATGGTAGAAGGAAGCGCCGGTAAGGTGAGAAATCCTTTAGTGACTGCGGCAAAATACAGTAGTACGTTGGCAAAAACGAGTAGTACCCATGGGTTTGTTGCAACTTGACCAAATAGGCTGCCTGTCCATGCTGCGATGAAGCCAAGCGCTGCGTATATGGCTGCGAAGCCTAAGCAGTAAACAAAGGGCGCAAATCGTTGATGTCGCTGCTGCGTGAGTGTCGCTAAGGTAATTGGCAAGATAGGATAAACACACGGGGTAAAGCTTGTTAATACACCGACTAAAAGGGCCAGTGGTAATTGCCACCAACTGATGGCAGCAGTCGCTAACTTATCCAGTAATAGGGTTTCGATCATAGGTTACTCTTCGCTGTAAATTAATTTACGCCGAGCATGGCCGAGAGTCCCATAATTCCCTATCAAAACCACCCCAAATCGGTGTCAAAATTTATCAAACTACTGTTTTATATGGTTATTTTAAGGATGAAAAAAGCTGGTTAGTCTGAATGTGGTGGCTTTGTTCAGTCAGTTCAGATAGTAAGGTGCTGGTGGAGGTGACTCGGTTTTGCTTGAGCGATAGGGTTGTCTCGACAGCATTAAACAGAAAGATGAGGTTTAAGAGGCTGAATAAGGATAAGAACAGAATCTTATTTAGAATAAACAAAAACGCCTGCAATAGCGCAGGCGTTTGGTGATTTGCGAACAGGACTAGCCGCGAACTTTCAAGCCTTTTTTCTCCATGCCACGGTAGATGAAAAGCATCTGTGCGATAGAGATAAGGTTTGAAACCAACCAATAGAGTACTAGGCCCGATGGGAACCAAAGGAAAAATACCGAGAAAATCACAGGCATCCAAGTCATCATTTTCTGTTGCATTGGATCGGTGACCGTTGTTGGTTGTAACTTTTGCGTCAAGAACATACTCGCACCAAAAAGAATTGGTAGCACAAAATACGGATCTTTTGACGATAGGTCTGTTAACCACAAACCGAATTCAGCATGACGTAATTCTGTTGATTCTAAGAAAACGTAGAATAATGCTAAGAAGATAGGCATTTGCAGTAATAATGGGAAACAGCCGCCCATAGGGTTTACTTGCTCTTTGCGATAAAGCTCCATCATTGCTTGACCAAACTTCTGGCGATCATCACCAAAACGTTCTTTCAACGCTTGCATTTTTGGTTGCAACATACGCATTTTCGCCATCGACGTATATTGCGCTTTTGTCAGTGGGTAAAGAAGCGATTTAACAACAATCGTGATGGCAATAATAGATACACCCCAGTTACCGATGACACTATAAAGGAACTTCAGAAGCGACAGTAACGGTAAAGAGATAAACCATAACCAGCCATAGTCGACGGTTAAATGAAGATCAGGGTGGATAGCTTCTAGCGTCTCCGTGTCTTTTGGACCCATATAATACTGAGCCGTAAGCGCCGTATTTGCACCAGCGGCAATATTCACTGGATCGGCTTTCACACCAATGATGCCTTGGCCATTACGAACAGCAGAATAAATTAAGTTGTTGGTTGTTTGATCAGGAACCCATGCACTAACAAAATAGTGTTGGATAAAGGCGATATAGCCACCTTGTGTCGTCTTATTTAGATTTGCTTCAGCCATTTTTTTGAAAGAGTATTTTTCATATGGCTCTTCAGCTGTACCGTAAGACGCTCCAAGGTAAGTTTGGTCTACCATGCTACCTTTATCTTGTACCGTACGCTTAATTTGCGTATACAGCTGTACTTGAATTGGCGCATCAGTTTGGTTACTTACGTCATAGCGAACGCCAACATCATAGTTATTCGCTTTAAACGTGAACGTTTTAGTGAACTGTACCCCTTTGTCATCAACAAAGTGTAAAGGGACCACAAGTTCATCACCAGTTAGTGTGTATTCACTTTTGTCCGATGTATAGACTGGACGACCTTGTGCTGCTGCATCTGGGCCATTTAAACCAACTAGACCACTTTGTGAAACATATTGCTTACCATCAAACTCACCGAGTAGCAGGTATGGTACATCACTACCGTGCGTTTCCATGTGTTTTAAAAGTTTTGCTTCAACAATGTCACCACCTTTAGTGTCGATTTTCACAGCCAAAACATCCGTTTTAACCGTGATCACTTGGCGATCAACGTGTGTTGTTTGAGCAGGTAAACCTGTACTAGAGGTTGGTACATCTGCGTTTGAAGCAGTTTGTGACGGTGATGTCACTGTTTGTGTGGCACTGGTATCAGCTTGTTGCTGGTTGTTTTCTTTTTGCCATTCAGTGAATAGTAAAAAAGAAACAAGCAGTAAACCGATAAATAAAAACGTGCGTTGCGATTCCATAACAGCTCTTATTTCTCGTGTTGGTGATTATTTGGCTCAGATTTTCCCGGTACAGGATCATCCCCACCGGGATTTAAAGGGTGACATTTTAATATGCGTTTCATTGCTAACCAACTCCCTTTTCGCAATCCGTGCAAATTTATCGCAAAAATAGCGTAATGTGAGCATGTCGGATTGAATCGACAATGCGGTCCTAGCATCGGACTAATAAAGCGTTGATAACCACGGATCAAGGATAACGCGACGAATTTTAGAATGCGCCGCAATGCATTTAGCATGAGGTGAATACGCGATGATTAAAAGGTGAGCTAAGAGTACCGCAATCTGGCTATCATTACCATGATTGTGGATGTTTAGCGTTTGTCCTTGCCTTTATTCGACTTATTACGTTGGTTGTTACGTGGCGTAAAAGGAGGTGGGGTGTAACCCGGCTGACAACGTTCATTAATCTTGCGCCACAATTTAGTTAATTGCTTTGTGATTTCTTCGTTGCTCTGCTCATCGATACCTTTTTTAACCATTAATACGATATCAATGTTATCAAGGGAATGACGATTTAAACGGAAGCTTTCACGCGCTAAACGTTTAATACGATTACGTTGATTCGCTTGCTTTACGTGTTTTTTAGCTACCGTTAAACCAAGGCGAGGCACGTCTTGTTCATTGGGTTTTGCTAATAAGGTAAAGAAAGGAGTGGCTGCCCTTGCAGGCTCTTGGAAGATTCTGGAGTAATGAGAGGGAGTTAACAAACGTAACTCCCTACCAAAGCTAAAGCTTTTCACTAAGGCTTATGCACTTAGTACTTTACGGCCTTTAGCACGACGACGCGCTAAAACTTTACGGCCGTTCTTTGTAGCCATACGAGCACGGAAACCGTGAGTACGCTTACGCTTTAATACGCTAGGTTGAAAAGTTCTTTTCATAACAATTCCATCCGATCGGTTAAGGTTAAAACATCCTATGCAGGTCGCGATCCTGGCACAGGTGCCATTGCGAGCGCGAGATATTACTGCTGCGACTCAATAAAGTCAATCATAATCTGCTCTTCAGTGCTTGTTTTTCAGGCAAGTTGCTGAAATTTCGGCAAGGACGAATGGATGTCTTGGCAGTTCTGAGCCATCTTTGCGGCAGCGGCGCTGATCTTAAGATCAACTTGAAGATCTCGCAAGATCTATAATGTATCGAGTTTTCCACAGTTTATGTAGATAAAGTGGCCAAAAGCTCTGGAAAACTAAAAATGATCGAATTTTCGAGGTGAGATCTTAACCAGAATATGCTACGATCTAGATGAGTTGGTGAAAATAAATAACCTTAATAATCAACATTTTAATTTGTTTTTTGGTTGAGATCGTCTTTTTCAAAAAAGTCAATATTGAACTTGTGGATAAAGTAGCTTCATAATATCCGGCTTTCACCTCTTATTAGAACGATAATAACAGGTTATCACGTACATTTATTGATGTCCGGGGATAACTTCGATGATTACTTGGAGTGCATTGTGTATCTGTCGGTTTGGCAAAGTTGTTTATATGTATTGCAAGACGAGCTTCCAGCTCAGCAATTCAATATGTGGGTAAGACCCCTACAAGCGGAAAGCACCGAAGATACCTTAACGATTTATGCACCAAATCGTTTTGTTCTTGATTGGGTACGCGAAAAGTACCTAAACCGTATTAATGAACTGCTCGTTGAAATTTGTGGTAATGAGGCGCCAGAATTGCGCTTTGATGTTGGCAGCAAACCGATGATGCCACAAGTGCAAGCGGCTAAAGTAGATGTAGTCAGTCAGCACAGTAATGAGCTACGTGCGCAAGAAAAACCGGAAAAAGTAGAACCTGCGCCGAAGTCTGGTTTTAAAACGAACATTAAAGAAAATTACACGTTTGATAATTTTGTTGAAGGTAAGTCAAACCAGTTGGCGAAAGCCGCGGCTGTACAAGTCGCAGATAATCCAGGCTCGGCATTCAACCCTGTATTTATCTATGGTGGTACGGGGTTAGGTAAGACTCACTTACTTCATGCGGTCGGCAATGGAATTTTAGCGAAAAAACAAGATGCTAAAATTGTCTACATGCATTCAGAGCGTTTTGTTCAGGATATGGTAAAGGCGCTACAGAATAACGCGATTGAAGAATTTAAACGTTTTTACCGTAGTGTGGATGCATTGATGATCGATGACATTCAATTCTTTGCAAATAAAGAGCGCTCTCAAGAAGAATTTTTCCATACCTTTAATGCGTTGTTAGAAGGTAATCAACAAATTATTTTGACGTCTGATCGGTACCCGAAAGAAATCGAAGGGGTGGAAGACAGACTTAAATCTCGATTTGGGTGGGGTTTAACCATCGCAATTGAGCCACCAGAACTAGAAACGCGCGTCGCAATTTTGATGAAGAAAGCGCAGCAAAGTAACATCAACTTGCCGCATGAGGTCGCTTTCTTTATTGCGAAAAAATTGCGTTCCAATGTGCGTGAGTTAGAAGGTGCATTGAACCGTGTTATCGCCAATGCGAATTTTACGGGTCGTCCGATTTCAATCGACTTTGTCAAAGAGGCGCTTCGTGACTTATTAGCGCTGCAAGATAAATTAGTGACGATCGATAATATTCAACGCACAGTAGCTGAATATTATCGTATTCGCGTGTCAGATTTGTTGTCAAAACGACGCAGCCGTTCGGTTGCTCGTCCTCGCCAAGTGGCTATGGCTTTGTCAAAAGAACTAACCAATCACAGTTTACCTGAAATTGGTGATGCATTTGGTGGGCGAGACCATACAACCGTGCTGCATGCTTGCCGCAAGGTAAAAGCATTGCGTGACGAATCTCATGAAGTCAAAGAAGATTACCAAAACTTAATTAGAACGTTGTCATCGTAAAGGGCAAAACACTCATGCAAATAACAATATCAAGAGACCAGTTTTTAAAGCCATTGATGCAAGTGTCTGGAGCTATTGAACGCAAACATACCTTGCCAATATTGGCGAATGTATTACTTGAAGTGAAGGACGGTATTTTGTCTATGACAGGTACTGATCTTGAAATCGAGTTAGTTGCGTGCGTTGAATTAGAGCAACCTGCACCAGATGCGAAAATTACGCTGCCAGCAAAGAAATTGCTTGATATCTGTAAGAGTCTACCTGATGGAGCTACGCTCACATTAGCGACTCAAGAGCACCAATTGTTGTTAACGAGTGGCCAGAGCCGTTTTTCATTAACAACTTTGGCTGCTGAAGATTTTCCGAATTTAGAATCTTGGGACGGTGAGGTCGAATTTCAACTCACCAGAATAGAGCTACGCTCTCTGTTAGAAAGTACTTCGTTTTCTATGGCGAATCAGGATGTTCGTTATTACCTAAATGGGATGTCTTTTGAAGTCGACAATCAAGACATTAAAACGGTTGCGACAGATGGCCATCGGTTGGCTCTGTCTCAAACACATTTAGCTGGTTCGGTCGGTATGCAACGTCAGTTGATTATTCCCCGTAAAGGCGTGCAAGAAATTATGCGCTTGATGATTGCGGACGATACGCTAATTACCATTCAGTTCGGGGCGAACCATATTCGTATAATCGACATTGAATTTACATTTACGAGTAAATTAGTGGATGGTCGTTTCCCTGATTACCGTCGTGTATTGCCGCGCGGTGGGGATAAGATAGTGACAGCGAACCGAGAGTGGTTACGTAGTGCATTTCAACGTGTGTCTATTCTTTCAAACGAAAAGTTTCGAGGCGTTCGTTTGAACCTGACCAATGGTCTGCTCAAAATCAGTGCGAATAACCCTGAGCAAGAACAAGCTGAAGAAGTCGTTGAGGTAATGTACCAGGGTGACGATTTGGAAATCGGCTTTAATGTGTCTTATTTGCTTGATGTACTGAACACGCTGAAAACCGAAGACGTCACATTTACACTGTTGGATACGAACAGCAGTGTTTTAATCGAAGGCGTTGACGAGTCAGAATCAATGTATGTTGTAATGCCAATGCGTCTGTAGTTTTGAAATTCTTAATATGAGTCTTAATCAGCTCAGCCTTTCACAATTTCGAAACATTGAGGCTATTTCCTTGGAGCCTAGCGAACACATTAATGTGATCCTAGGTGCCAACGGAAGCGGTAAATCAAGCTTACTGGAAGCTATTTATTTTCTGTCTCATGGTAAATCGTTTCGAACAACTAACTCAAAATTACTCATTCGTCATGAACAGCCTCAATGCATTGTTCATGGTAAAAAGTCTCTACATCATCTTTTAGTGCCTGTTGGTATAAGTAAAAACCAGCAAGGCGAGAGCATCATAAAAATCCAAGGTAAAGTCGCGAGACGAATGTCAGAGCTTGCGCAGTTGCTGCCCGTACAAGTTATTACCCCTGAAAGCTATAGCTTATTTTTTGGTGGTCCAAAAGAGCGCCGTCGTTTTTTGGACTTGGGGGTGTTCCACGTGGAACATGAATTCATGTCTGCGTGGCAACAGTTTTCTCAAGTGTTAAAACAACGCAATGCGTTACTTAAAACACGGCCGCAGAAATATTCTGAACAAATTAAGTATTGGGATAAAGAATTTGTTAGACTGGCAGAGGTCGTAAATCGCTGTAGAGAAGCGTATATTAGTAGGTTTAATGACGTATTTTTTGGTAAAATAATAGCCAACTTACCCTTTGGTGAAGGGCTTGAAATTCGATTTCAATCAGGTTGGAAAAAGGGCGAAGCTCTGCAAAACGAACTTGAAAGCCACTTTGAGCGGGATGTTAAACTTGGCTATACAAGTAAAGGTCCACACAAAAGTGACTTTAATTTTTTTACCAAAGGAATGAGCGTGGAACAGGTGCTGTCTCGCGGTCAACTTAAGCTTTTGCTTTACGCTTTAAAAATAACACAAACTGACTTAATTGAGTCGCAAAGCAAAAAGCAGTCGATTCTTTTAATCGATGATTTACCATCTGAACTGAGTTCAGAAACAATAGAATTAGTAGCAAGACTCCTGCAGCTTTGCCAGTCACAGCTATTTATAACAGCCATTGATGAGCAAAGTATTGCACGTGTTGTGGAACCCATGGAACGTGAACTGAAAATGTTCCACGTGAAACATGGCAACCTAATAACAAGATAATTGGAAGAAACCATGTCTAATAATTACGATTCATCGAGTATCAAGGTACTGAAGGGATTGGATGCTGTAAGAAAGCGTCCAGGCATGTATATCGGTGACACCGACGATGGTACAGGTTTACACCACATGGTGTTTGAGGTCGTTGATAACTCAATCGACGAAGCACTTGCAGGGTACTGTGATGATATTTTTGTCACAATCCATTCTGACGGTTCTGTGTCTGTTCGCGATAATGGTCGTGGTATCCCTACTGATATTCACCCAGAAGAAGGTGTTTCAGCCGCTGAAGTTATCATGACGGTACTTCATGCCGGTGGTAAATTCGATGACAACTCCTATAAAGTATCAGGTGGTTTGCACGGTGTAGGTGTATCGGTAGTAAATGCTCTTTCTGAGAAACTTTTGCTTACTGTACGTCGTGCGGGTAAATTGCATCAACAGAAATACACTCATGGTGTGCCGGATGCTCCGCTTGCTGTGATCGGTGATGCCGATAGCACTGGTACTGAACTGCGTTTTTGGCCTTCAGCAGAGACGTTCTCTGATATCAATTTCCACTACGACATCCTTGCAAAACGTCTACGTGAGTTATCATTCTTAAACTCAGGCGTTTCGATTTTCTTAATGGATGAACGTGAAGAAAACAAACAGGACCACTTTAAATACGAAGGTGGTATTAAAGCGTTTGTTGAGTACCTTAACCGTAAAAAGACACCGGTTCACCACAACGTTTTCCATTTTTCAATGGAACGTGAAGATGGTATCAGTGTTGAAGTATCTCTTCAGTGGAACGATGGCTTCCAAGAAAACATTTACTGTTTTACTAACAACATTCCACAACGAGATGGTGGGACTCACTTAGCCGGTTTCCGTGCTGCATTAACGCGTACGTTAAACAATTACATGGAAAATGAAGGCTACAACAAGAAAGGCAAAAACAATACAGCGACATCGGGTGATGACGCTCGTGAAGGTTTGACCGCTGTTGTGAGCGTTAAAGTACCGGATCCTAAGTTCTCATCACAGACCAAAGATAAACTTGTTTCGAGTGAAGTGAAATCTGCGGTAGAGCAAGCGATGGGCGAAAAGTTCAGCGAGTATCTATTAGAAAATCCTGGCGACTCAAAAATCGTTGTTGGTAAGATTATCGACGCTGCACGTGCTCGTGAAGCAGCTCGTAAGGCGCGAGAAATGACGCGTCGTAAAGGCGTGATGGATTTGGGTGGTTTACCAGGTAAATTGGCCGATTGCCAAGAACGTGACCCCGCATTATCTGAACTTTACATCGTGGAAGGTGACTCTGCGGGTGGCTCTGCAAAACAAGGGCGTAACCGCAAAAACCAAGCGATCCTGCCTCTAAAAGGTAAAATCCTTAACGTAGAAAAGGCGCGATTTGACAAAATGTTGTCTTCACAAGAAGTTGCGACATTGATCACTGCGCTAGGCTGTGGTATTGGTCGTGATGAATATGACCCGAGCAAATTGCGTTATCATAGCATCATTATTATGACGGATGCTGACGTCGACGGTTCGCATATTCGTACGTTACTGTTGACCTTCTTCTACCGTCAAATGCCTGAAATTATCGAACGTGGATACGTTTATATTGCACAGCCTCCACTTTATAAAGTAAAGAAAGGTAAGCAAGAGCAATACATTAAAGATGACTCAGTATTGACTGAGTATTTGACGACCTTAGCGCTTCAAGATGCGAAAATTATCCCAACGGCGGGTGCGGATGGTATTTCAGGTGCGAAACTTGAAAACTTAGTACGCGATTACCAATCGACTGTTAAGGTGATCGAGCGTCTAAATCGTAAATATCCACTGGACGTGATGACGCGCTTAATCTATCAGCCAGAGTTAACCGAAGCTCAGTTGGCGGATGAAGCGGTGGTTACAGCATGGACCAATGCGTTAGTGGCCGACTTGGTTGAAAATGACGTTGATGCGACGATTTTCTCAGCGGCAACTCAACATGACGAAGAACGCAACTTATTCTACCCAGTCGTGAATATTCGCCAGCACGGTGTAGATAAAGCCTATGTACTTAACTACGACTTTATGACCTCACGTGATTACAATCGCATTGCTCAAACGGGCAAACACATCGCAGGATTAATCAAAGATGATGGTCAAATCCAACGTGGTGAAAAGCTAAACCCAGTGACTAACTTTGTTGAAGCACTGGAATGGTTGATGCACGAATCTAAACGTGGTTTGTATATACAACGTTATAAAGGTCTAGGTGAGATGAACCCTGATCAATTGTGGGAAACAACCATGGATCCAAATGCACGTCGTATGCTTCGTGTAACAATTGAAGATGCGATTGGTGCAGATCAGTTATTTGCTACATTAATGGGCGACCAAGTTGAACCTCGTCGTGAGTTCATCGAACAGAATGCGCTACGCGTAGTAAACCTTGACGTATAGGTTTTAAAGTCCAATGAAATAAGGAGGGGAAACCCTCCTTTTTTTATTTAAACATCCGATAAATTGCTTAAAACCTGTTAGCGCACAAGGTATACTGAGCGTAATTTTCAATCACAACAGCTCTCATCTAACGTGTTAATCGCGTCAGAGATGAGGCATTACTCTGTACCAAATAAAAGCCATTATGCAAAAATACGATATTAAAACCTTCCAAGGTTTGATCCTGGCTTTACAGGACTATTGGGCACAGCAAGGCTGTGTAATCGCCCAGCCACTTGATATGGAAGTGGGTGCGGGTACATTCCATCCAATGACATTTCTAAAGTCGATTGGCCCAGAACCTATGTCAAGCGCATACGTTCAACCATGTCGCCGTCCAACAGATGGACGCTATGGTGAAAACCCAAATCGTCTCCAGCATTACTACCAATTCCAAGTAGTGATGAAACCTTCTCCAGACAATATTCAAGAACTTTACTTAGGTTCTTTGGAAGCTATGGGCATTGACATCCTTACCAATGAAATTCGTTTTGTTGAAGACAACTGGGAATCTCCAACATTAGGTGCATGGGGTCTTGGCTGGGAAGTTTGGTTGAATGGTATGGAAGTGACACAGTTCACTTATTTCCAACAAGTCGGCGGACTTGAATGTTTCCCTGTAACCGGTGAAATTACTTACGGTCTTGAGCGTCTGGCAATGTATATACAAGGCGTAGACAGTATTTACGACTTAGTTTGGACGGATGGTCCGCGCGGAAAAGTGACCTATGGTGACGTTTTCCATCAAAACGAGGTAGAGCAGTCGGCTTACAACTTCGAACACGCAAATGTCGACGCATTGTTTAAGCAATTCGACACGTGTGAGCTTGAAAGCCAAAAGCTGATCGAAGCAGGCTTACCACTCCCTGCCTATGAGCAAGTAATGAAGGCATCACATGCATTTAACTTACTCGATGCGCGTCACGCTATCTCAGTTACTGAACGCCAACGTTATATCCTTCGTGTACGAGCGCTATCAAAAGCATGTGCGCAAGCCTACTATGAGGCACGTGAAGCGTTAGGTTTCCCGCTGTGTAAGGACTAACCATGACCACTGAAAATTTAACTATTGAAATCGGTACTGAAGAATTACCACCGAAAGCATTGCGTGGACTTGCGGAAGCGTTTGCTGAGAATTTTAAAAACGAATTGGCAAGTCTCGAACTCGCCTGTGAGTCAGTGTCTTGGTACGCCTCTCCCCGTCGTTTAGGGTTACGAGTAATTGCACTTGAAACTCAACAGCAAGATAAAGTTGTTGAAAAGCGAGGTCCAGCAGTTGCTGCTGCGTTCGACACAGATGGTAACGCAACCAAAGCGGCTGAAGGTTGGGCGCGTGGTTGTGGTATTACGGTTGACCAAGCTGAGCGCGTTGCCACGGATAAAGGCGAGTGGTTGTTACACAGAGCGAAAGTTGAAGGACAAAAGACGACGACGCTTCTGAGCGACGCAATCAACAAAGCATTGGCTAAATTACCAATTCCAAAACCGATGCGTTGGGGCGCGTACAGAACGCAATTCATTCGACCAGTTCATACGGTCGCGGCGTTGTTTGGTGGTGATGTTGTACAAGGTGAAGTGCTTGGAAAAACGATTGGCAACGAATTACAAGGCCACCGTTTCCATCATCCTGCTCGTACAACGCTTGCTCATGCGGATGCAATTTTTGACACGCTAAAAGGTGCGTATGTCATTGCGGACTATGAAACGCGAAAAGCGATGATCCGCGAACAAATTGAAGTTGCAGCAAAAGCGGTTAATGCGGTTGTTGCGATGGACGAAGATTTGCTTGAAGAAGTGACGTCACTTGTTGAGTGGCCAGTAACGCTTACCGCGTCGTTTGAAGAGTCTTTCCTTGAAGTACCCGCAGAAGCGTTAATTTGTACAATGAAAGACGACCAGAAATATTTCCCATTGCTTGATGAGAAAGGCAACTTATTGAATAAGTTCCTGTTCGTTTCAAACATTGAAAGTAAAGATCCACAAGTGGTGATTTCAGGCAATGAAAAAGTGGTACGTCCGCGTCTCGCAGATGCGAAGTTTTTCTTTGAAACAGATAAGAAACACTCGTTAGAAAGTCGTCTCGCGTCGTTGGAAACGGTCTTGTTTCAACAACAACTTGGTACATTAAAAGACAAATCTGATCGCATTTCCGCGCTTGCTGGTTTTATTGCTGAGCAATTGGGCGCAGATAAAACACTTGCGGAACGTGCAGGCTTACTTTGTAAAACAGACTTGATGACTAATATGGTCATGGAGTTTACGGATGTACAAGGTGTCATGGGGATGCACTATGCGCGTATTGACGGTGAAGCTGAAGAAGTAGCTCTTGCTCAAAATGAGCAATACATGCCTCGTTTTGCGGGTGATGCACTGCCAACCAACCCAATCAGTTTTGCCGTAGCACTTGCGGATAAGTTTGATACGCTGGTTGGTATCTTTGGCATTGGTCAAGCACCGAAAGGGGACAAAGATCCGTTTGCGCTGCGTCGTGCTGCGATCGGTGCACTGCGTATTATGGTGGAAAAGGCGTTGCCACTGGATTTGCTCAAAATTATCGTAAAAGCACAAAGCTTGTTTGGCGATAAGTTGTCAAATAGCAATGTAGCAGAAGACGTTTTTGAGTTTATGCTTGGTCGTTTCCGCGCATGGTATCAAGACGATGGCATTGCAGTTGATGTGATTCAAGCAGTACTTGTTCGTCGTCCTTCTTCACCAGCTGACTTTGACCGTCGCGTGAAAGCAGTAAGCCATTTCCGCACATTAGCGGAAGCGGAAAGTTTAGCGGCAGCAAACAAACGCGTGAACAATATTCTTGCTAAGAATAACGTGAATACGGAAGCGGCTGTGAACAGTGCACTTCTACAAGATGAAGCTGAAAAAGTACTTGCAGCACAGGTTGCAGCATTGACTGCGGAACTTGAGCCTGTTTATGCTGCGGGTGACTACCAGCAAGCTTTAACACGTCTTGCTACGTTGCGTGAAGCAGTCGATAATTTCTTCGATAATGTCATGGTAATGGCCGAGGACGAAGCGGTTAAAAATAACCGACTGGCACTACTGTCTGAACTAAGCCGACTCTTTATGAATACGGCGGACATTTCTGTTTTACAAAACTAAGAGTAAAGGCCCCACGAAAGTGGGGCTTTGATTTAATATGATGAAACACATTATTCTAGCACTTACAGTCTTACTACTAAGTGCCTGTAGTGCACAGCTGTCAAATGTCAGCGTGCGTGGTGGCAATACCACAAACTCTGTTGTAAAAAGTATTGATAGACCGATGTTTGTCCGAGGTGATTTCACGTTGTGGGATGCGGAAGCGGTTTATCAAATGCGAGAAACGAGTGCTGGGGTTTACCAAGTACGCGTGAAGTTTACAACGCCAGGTAAGGTATACGAATTTAAAATCGCGGAC
The DNA here is from genome assembly GCF_030994125.1 of Pseudoalteromonas xiamenensis. Taxonomy (NCBI): domain Bacteria; kingdom Pseudomonadati; phylum Pseudomonadota; class Gammaproteobacteria; order Alteromonadales; family Pseudoalteromonadaceae; genus Pseudoalteromonas; species Pseudoalteromonas xiamenensis. The sequence continues at coordinate 2,216,420 of NZ_CP099917.1, forward strand.
GCGAGTTGGACGGAAGGCTATAACTGCGGTTATGCGGTTGATGGCAAGCTTGCACTAGGCGAACCAAAAGTCGCCGACTGTCAGACCGTGTATAACTATTTTAGTTTTACTCCTGCACGCAAGGGAGTCTTTATTATTCAATTAGATTACCGCACACCGAGTCAACCATTGGTGTCTGTTTTGCCAAACTAGAGCATAGACAGAGCGCGTGTAAAAAGTAAAAGGGACCGAAAGGTCCTTTTTATTTAAATTGACGCGTAAAAGGTTCAAGCCAAAAAGTAGTTTTTTTAAATCAAGTATCTATTCGTAGTTTCTCTTGATTATTCAGCGTTCAAATTACAAACAACGAGGAAAAATAACGGCGGTATAGTGGGCGAGATATCGCCAGAATATCAGCACAACCCAACATAAATATACACGGACTTAAATTGAGAGCATAAAGATGGAGGCAATTTATTCATGTGATCACATGATGTTAAACTCTGGAATGCAATCAATTGCAAACTAACCAACTTTCACTTGTCTTGTTATTAAGCTAATTATGTTTGAGAAGGGGTGAACCGATCGTTTTTCTAATCACGACGACCACGACTTCTCTTTAGAGTCCCTTTTTTAGCAAGTAGCGATAAGGAACTTGCGCTACGTCTTTCGCAACTAACGTATGGTCCATAAATTCACAAAAACTCGGAATGTCACGAGTCGTCGAAGGGTCGTCCGCCAACACCAGTAGGGTTTCGCCGTCTTGCATTTTTCTTACTGTACCACGGATCATCATGACGGGTTCCGGGCAGCGAAGACCAATGGCATCTAATGTGTGATCGGGATTTTCAAAAGACATAACTTGACTCGGCTTACTAATTTTGACGAAGTTGCTATTTTATCGCGCATTCGGCGACAAATAAACCTAAGAGCGGGTTTTGCTTCTTGCAAAGAAAAAAGGCAAAGCACGAAAATGTACTTTGCCCTTGGTCACCAAGTTGAATTGAGAGTGCGTTGTTGGTTATTCAACGCGCTCGAAGATTGTCGCAATACCTTGACCTAGCCCGATGCACATCGTGGCCAAACCGTATTTCGCGTTTTTCGCTTCCATAAGGTGGATAAGCGTCGTACTGATACGAGAACCTGAACAGCCCAGTGGATGACCTAATGCAATCGCTCCACCGTTTAAGTTTACTTTTTCGTCTGCTACGTCTAACAAACCAAGATCTTTCAGTACAGGGAGTGATTGAGCTGCAAACGCTTCGTTTAGTTCCGCAACGTCAATGTCATCAATCGTAATACCAGCCGCTTGCAATGCTTTCTTCGTCGCGGGTACTGGACCATAGCCCATGATTGATGGATCGCAACCAGCTACCGCCATGGATTTAATACGCGCACGGATAGGTAAACCGAGTTCTTTCGCTTTACTTTCGCTCATGACCAACATCGCAGAGGCGCCGTCTGACAACGCTGAAGACGTACCCGCAGTTACAGTACCTGTTGCTGGATTGAATACGGGACGTAGCTGCGCTAAACCTTCCATCGTTGTTTCTGGACGAATGACTTCATCGTCTTCCACAAGGGTAAGCACGCCGTCGTCGTCATGACCTTCAGTCGCTAAAATTTCAGGACGGAAACGGCCTTCAATCGTCGCAGCGTGAGCACGTTGATGAGAACGAACAGCAAATGCATCTTGCTGTTCACGACTGATGCCGTGGATAGTCGCAAGGTATTCCGCGGTTAAACCCATTGACCCGGCTGCTTGTGCAACTGAAGTCGATAGGCCTGGGTGGAAATCCACACCATGTGTCATCGGTACGTGACCCATATGCTCAACACCACCAATAAGGTAGGTGTCACCTGCACCGGTCATAATCGCTCGTGCTGCATCGTGTAAAGCTTGCATTGAGGAGCCACACAGACGGTTTACCGTTACCGCAGGTACCGAGTGCGGAATGCCCGCAAGTAGTGACGCATTACGCGCTACGTTAAAACCTTGTTCTAGCGTTTGTTGAACACAGCCCCAGTAAATATCATCAATACTGGCTGGGTCAACTTGAGGGTTACGTTCGAGCAAACCTTTCATCAAATGAGCGCTTAAGTCTTCGGCGCGGCGGTATCTGAACACACCCGCTTTAGAACGGCCCATTGGAGTACGAATACAATCAACAATAACTGCATTATTCATTGTGTTAGCCATCTTATTGACCCTCCACTTTGTAGAACACTTTGCCTTCTTGTGCCCATTGACGTGTTTGTTCTGACACTTGGTAAATTGCACCTAGGTGAGCGTATTTGTCCGCCATTGCAACGAAGTTTGCAAGACCAATTTGGTCTAGGTAACGGAACGCACCGCCACGGAATGGAGGGAATCCGATGCCGTAAATTAATGCCATGTCCGCTTCTTGTGGTGACGCAACGATGTTTTCTTGTAAACACAGTAACACTTCGTTCAGCATCGGGACCATACAGCGTTCAATGATCGTTTGCTTGTCAAAGTCCGCAGGTGCATCGCAAATAGAACTTAATAATGCAACGGCTTCTGCGTCTTTCGCTTTTTTCAAGCGACCTTTGCGATCTGGAGCATACTGATAGAAGCCCAGTTTATTTTTCTGACCAAAGCGACCCGCATTGGCAAGTACAGCAACAGGATCTTTGTCTTGACGCGCCATACGAGCAGGGAAGCCATCAGCCATTACACCAGTACAGTGATTTGCGGTATCGATACCGACAACATCAAGTAAGTACGCAGGACCCATTGGCCAGCCGAAGATACCTTCCATGACTTTGTCGATAACCGCGAAATCAGCACCTTCAACAACCATTTGGCTGAAACCGGCAAAGTAAGGGAACAACACTCGATTCACGAAGAAACCTGGGCAGTCATTCACAACAATCGGTGATTTACCTAGTTGTAGAGCATAGTCAACAACGGCGTTAATCGTCGCTTCTGACGTTTTCTCACCACGGATGATTTCCACAAGCGGCATTTTTGGTACAGGGTTAAAGAAGTGCATACCACAGAAGTTTTCCGGGTTTTTCAATGCGGTAGCTAATTCATCAATACGAATGGTCGAGGTATTGGACGTAAGCACGGTACCTGCAGGTAATTGCGTTTCAAGGTTCGCCAAAACAGCTTGTTTGATTTTCGGATTTTCAACTACCGCTTCAACAATCACGTCAACACCCTCGAGGTCGCGGTCATTAAGCGTCGGTTGAATTTTACCCAGCGTCGCAACCATTTTGTCGAGTTTCATGTGGCCACGCTCGACCTTTTTACCCAATATTTTCGCAGCTTCACCCATACCTAATTCAAGCGCCGCAGGCTGAATGTCTTTCATGACAATCGGAATGCCTTTGTAAGCGGATTGGTAAGCAATACCACCGCCCATAATACCCGCACCAAGGACTGCTGCGCGCTTTATCGGCTTGTCATTTTGTTTTGCTTGTTTCTTTGCAACACCTTTAATGTATTGGTCAGCAAGGAAAATACCTGTTTGTGCCGCTGCTTCTGGCGTTTTCGCTAATTTAGCAAAATTGGCATTTTCAAGCGCCATCGCTTCTGTGCGACTTTGATTTGCTGCCGCTTTAATTGTTTTCACTGCCATCATTGGCGCAGGATAGTGACCTTTAGTCTGGCCAAACACCATGCCTTCGGCCATCGCGAAACACATACCTTGTTCAGTGCGGTTTAGTTGCAATGGCGACATTTTCTTCGCGCGCTTTGCACGCCAATCTAGCTTGCCAGCAATCGCTTGTTCCAACATTTTAATTGAAGCCTCGACGAGCTTCTCTTGGTTCACAACGGCATCAACTGCACCGACTTTTAACGCTTCGTCTGCACGATTTTCTTTACCTGTTGCAATCCATGTCATGGCATTGTCCGCACCGATAAGACGCGGTAAACGAACTGTGCCACCAAAGCCTGGCATGATCCCAAGTTTAACTTCAGGTAGACCAATTTTCGCGGCAGGTGTTGCTACGCGGTAATCTGTTGCTAGTAACCACTCACATCCGCCACCAAGTGCTAACCCATTAACTGCTGAGATGGTTGGGAATGGTAAATCTTCGATAGCGTCAAATACGTCCGTTGCGTTTTTGATCCAGCCTACAAGTTCTTCTTCTGGTAGTTGGAATGTCGGTAGGAATTCGAAAATATCGGCACCGATAATGAAATGGTCTTTATCACTGGTAAACACAAGACCTTCAATATCACCGCGCTGCGCAAGTTCTGCTAACGCTTTGCCACATTCTTGTAGCGTTTGCTGAGAAAGTTTATTGACCGAACCTGGCATACAAAACTTAAATTCAGCGATTTTGTCTTTGTAGAAATCAACTACAAATGACTCGCATTGGTATAACATGCTTTTATCTCCCTCGTTGCTCACTGGTACGATGAGTTGTTATTTCGCTCAGTGTGGCCGCTTTAAAAAAAATTGCAATGAAAAATTTACCAGCAATTTACCGCGCAAACTAAAAATCGGGGCGCAGAGATGCTAAGGTGGAAGGCGTAATACTGCGTCAAGGAAACAAGCGTAGGTTCAGCTTGATTCTACTACCGTGGTGTTCTGTATAACGGACTGTTGATGCGCGCCTTTTTTCCTTCGCATCCAAAACTGTAGACGACTTCCGAGGACAATGTACTTGGTATGATAAAAAAATGGTTTTTGACAACAACGTGGCTAACCTTAGGGTTGGTTGTGTTGCCGAGCAAAGCGGATGATCATGATAAATTTAAAGAAGCAGAGCGCGTCGCGTGGTCGGGCAATTTTAAGGCCGTCCAAGCATCGCTCAGCGAACTGGATCATCCTTTATCCCCTTATGTAGAGATGGCCTTTTACAAACGCCATCCACACCTTCGTTATCAAAAGCAAATAGAGCATTTCTTGTCGGTTTACCAACACACTCCGTTGGAATGGCCGGTTCGTGAAAGTTGGTTGGACTATTTGCGTCGACATAATAAAAAAGCGCTGTTCATCAATGCCTACAAAGAAACCAGTGACGCTGAATTGACGTGTTACTACTTACGATATCAGTTGGACTTAGGCGCACCGAAACCCGCTATTTTAGATCAAGTGGCCAAGCTTTGGCGTGTCGGTAAATCACAACCCAAAGCATGCGACAGTTTGTTTGCGACATGGCAAAGTGCGGGCTACCTTACTCAAGAACTTGTTTGGCAACGTATAACCAGTACCGCACAAGGTGGGCAAAGTGCACTGCTTCCTTATCTCAAGACTCTATTGCCAGAAGACGAAGCCTATTTAGCCGATCTGTATTTAGCTGTCAGGCAAGATCCTAGTGCTGCCGCGGGTCTTTATCGATATAAAAATCGTTCAAGCAAAGAAGCCGAGATTGCGGTTTATGGCATGAATCGTTTGATCTGGCGCGATAAGAAGCTTGCGCTTCGGGCTTGGGATAAATTGCAAACCATGTTTGCGTTTAGCGAATCTCAAAAGTCGAAAGTTGCGTATCGCTTTGCGCTTGCGTTGGCTTCCAAGGGCGAGCCTGAAGCAGAATTTTGGTTGAATAAAGTGCCTAAAGCGTTGCGTGATGAAAAACTGATGCAATGGTTATTGGCGAACAAACTTAAACACCAAGACTGGCAAGGCATTAAGGCGCTCTTTGTGGGTCATGAACATATGAGCAGTGGTCAAAAGTACTGGCTGGCATACAGCTATAATCAGTTGGGTGAGCAAGCTAAAGCACAGCAGTTATGGCAAGATGTCGCAAACGAACGTCACTATTATGGTTTCTTAGCGGCAGGTCGACTTGGGCTGCCAACACAGCTCAACGAAGTTCCTTTAACCCTTGAGCCTGCGTTGTTGAGCAAAGTAGCGAAGGCCCCTGGCTTTAAACGTGCAAAAGCGCTGTATGAATTAGGGCGTTATACCGAAGCGCGCCGAGAGTGGAATTATTTAACCAATACCTCCAGCCAAGAAGAAAAACTTGCCGCCTCACAGTTAGCTGCGGAATTTGATTGGTATGACTCAACCATTTTCACGTTAGCGGAAATTGGCGCTTGGGATCACATTGAACTGCGTTTTCCGCTTGCATTTCAAGACTTGTTTGAGCGTTTTAGCTCAAGCAATAAAGTTGACGTGGATTGGAGTTTTGCCATTGCCCGCCGAGAAAGCTCGTTTGCACCAGATGCGCGTTCGCACGCTAACGCTTATGGACTGATGCAGATTTTACCCAGCACAGCAAAATACATCGGTAAAAAGCGCATTTCGAATTCACGATTAATGAAACCTGAAATGAACATTCGGTTAGGGACACATTATTTGAATTACCTTAAATCGAAAAATGATGGCAATGAAATATTGGCGACGGCGTCATACAACGCCGGTTTCCATCGTGTCAAAAATTGGGTACCCAAGGAACCCATGCCGGCAGAGGTATGGATTGAGCTCATTCCATACACGGAAACGAGAGATTACGTTAAAAATGTTTACGCCTATCGACAAGTCTATCGACAACGATTAGGCAAGAGCGATAATCTACTTAAAGAGGTGCTGGACTTGTCAATCGGTGGCTAACGCAGTTCGACGACGATGCGTCGTTTTTGTTTAAGGCCTATGATAGACTCAAAACCATAACGTATAAAATGAAATGGGTACACCATGGAACTATTAGCTGGATTATACGCTGAACATATCGACACGCTTCAGCAACGTACACGAGTAATTCTAGAACGTCAGGGTCTGGATGGATTAGTGATCCACTCAGGTCAGGCAAAGCGTTTATTTTTAGATGATATGTATTATCCATTTAAAGTGAATCCTCACTTTAAAGCTTGGTTACCCGTTATCGACAACCCGCATTGCTGGTTGGTGGTAAATGGCAACGATAAGCCGCGCCTTGTGTTTTACCGACCCGTCGATTTTTGGCACAAAGTGCCTGACGTACCAAGTGACTTTTGGGCTGACTATTTCGATATTCAATTATTGGTTCAACCTGATCAAGTTGAAAAATATTTGCCTTACGACAAAGCCTCATTTGCCTACATTGGTGAGTATTTAGAGGTTGCTCAAGCGCTTGGATTCACGCACATGAACCCAGAAGCCGTACTGAACTATTTCCACTACCATCGTGCGTATAAAACACCTTATGAACAGGCGTGTTTGCGCGAAGCAAACCGTTTGGCGGTGCTCGGTCATACTGCGGCGAAAGACGCGTTTTATGCAAAAGCGTCTGAATATGAAATTCAGCAAGCGTATCTCAGTGCAACACACCATGCGGAAAACGATACACCCTATGGAAACATCGTTGCGCTTAATGAAAACTGTGCCATTTTGCACTACACCCATTTTGAGCGTCACGCCCCGAAATCACATCTGTCTTTTTTAATTGATGCTGGTGCAAATTTTAACGGCTACGCGGCGGATATTACGCGCACCTATGATTTTGAGCGTCGTGGAGAGTTCCATGAACTCGTGGTTGCCCTAAACGAGCACCAAATTGCGTTAGGTAAGGGTCTTGCGCCAGGTAAGTTGTATGGCGAATTACACATGGATTGCCATCAACGTATGGCTGAATTGCTGTCTCGCTTTGGTATTGTGAATTTGCCCGCAGAGGAAATTGTTGAACGAGGGATCAGTCGCACCTTCTTCCCACATGGCTTAGGTCACCATTTGGGTCTGCAAGTACATGATATGGGCGGCTTTATGGCTGATGAAAGTGGTACTCACCAAGCGCCACCAGAAGGCCACCCGTTCTTGCGCTGCACGCGAAGAATTGAGGCGGGGCAGGTCTTCACCATTGAACCTGGCCTCTATTTCATCGATTCATTGCTCGATGATCTGAAAAAGACGGAAAACACGAAGTACATCAATTGGAACAAAGTTGACCAATTCCGTCCATACGGTGGTATCCGAATTGAAGACAACATTATTGTGCATGCGGATCGCCTTGAGAACATGACTCGGGATTTTAAACTCGATTAGGCATATAATCCGAGTACAAATTGTACGATACGCATCAGCTGAGTAGGGCGTATTGGGTAACGTAATGTTATTACCCGATACTCCTTACCATAGATCGATGAGCGAAAAGGGGGCAATGGCCCCTTTTACTGTAAGAGCATAACGCATGTCTGAATACCGCATTCCCGCGGCCTCTATTACCTACGAAGAAGAAATCAAGAAAAGTACGTTTATCGTGCATATTGCGCACACCCCGACGTTAGAAGAGGCAAAAGCCTTCATTAATTCCATTTGCCAAAAATACCCAGATGCACGTCACAATTGTTGGGCCCATGTCGCTGGTCATCCAAAGGGGAGTCATGTTTATGGCTTTTCTGATGATGGTGAACCAAATGGCACGGCGGGAAAACCGATGCTTAATGTTCTAATGGGTTCTGGACTTGGCGAAGTCACGGCAGTTATCACGCGCTATTTTGGTGGGATTAAGCTAGGTACGGGGGTTGGTTCGAGCCTACGGAGGATCGCTAAACAATGCGTTGGCACAGCTTGAAACGAGCTTGAAAATATCTCCAGCGTATTTAGAAGGTATCTCGGATTATGGGCAGCAAGGTCAGATTGAACAATACTTGCAAAGTCACTTCACCATACTGGCGTTGGAAAAAAACTACAGTGATAAAGTCGCATGGCTGGTAGAATTAGACTATCGTGAAGCGACGACGGCATGCGAAGAAATCTATGATTTAACCCATGGAACAGTTGAGTTCAAAATCAAAGAATAAGACAATCAGAATGATAATAAAAAGTGAGCAGCAAGGCGCATGCAGTTTCGTACTATAGTTAAAATTCTTGGCCAACTTGTCGTGTTATTTAGTCTCACGATGGTTCCGCCAGCATTAGTGTCGTTAATTTACAAAGACGGTGGTGGTGTACCATTCGTCCTCGCCTTTATATTCAGCGTTATTATCGGATTGCTCGCTTATTACCCTAACCGCCACCAACATGGTGATTTAAAAGCGCGAGAGGGCTTTTTAATCGTTGTATTATTCTGGTTGGTTCTGGGGTCGTTCGCGTCTTTGCCTCTTATTTTCTTGCAAGAACCCAATTTATCATTGGCTGATGCCGTGTTTGAAGCATTCTCAGGACTGACGACAACAGGGGCGACCGTACTGACGGGTATTGAATATTTACCGAAATCAATCCTCTTCTATCGCCAACAATTGCAATGGTTTGGCGGTATGGGGATCATCGTACTTGCCGTCGCAGTCTTACCAATGCTTGGCGTTGGTGGTATGCAGTTGTATCGGGCGGAAACGCCTGGACCGGTAAAAGATTCAAAAATGACCCCTCGAATCGCCGATACCGCGAAGCACTTGTGGTACATCTACGTAACGTTGACAGCAACGTGCACCATTGCTTATTGGCTTGCTGGTATGGGTTGGTTTGACGCAATTTGCCATGCGTTTGCGACCATCGCGATCGGCGGTTTCTCAACCTACGATGCTTCCATGGGTCATTTCGATAGCCCACTAATCAACTTTATTTGTGTGGTGTTTTTGCTCATTGCCGCTATCAACTTCTCGCTACATTATGCGGCCGTTGCAAGTCGAAGTGTAAAAGCGTACCTACGAGATCCGGAGTTTAAGGTCTTCTTATTCATTCAAGCTGTGTTGGTGGTGATTTGTTTTGCGGTGCTTTCATCTAACCACGTTTACGCGGATGGTGATGAAACATTAGATCAGGCTTTGTTTCAAGCCGTATCGATTAGTACGACAGCAGGATTTGCGACAGATAACTTCTCAGCTTGGCCGCTTTTTTTGCCTATCTTACTTATCTTTTCTAGCTTTATCGGTGGATGTGCCGGCTCAACGGGCGGGGGTATGAAGGTCGTGCGGGTATTCTTACTTTATTTACAAGGGATCCGAGAGTTAAACCGCCTTGTCCACCCTCGTGCGATTTACTCGATAAAATTAGGCCGTAAAGCGCTACCTGACAAAGTGGTTGAAGCGGTTTGGGGCTTTTTCTCTGCGTATGCACTGGTCTTTGTGATCATCATGTTGGGTTTACTTGCAACGGGCTTAGATAACATCTCTGCGTTTTCTGCGACAGCAGCATGTTTAAATAACTTAGGTCCAGGCCTCGGTCAGGTTGCGTCGCACTATGGCGATATTACGGATTCAGCAAAATGGTTACTAACGCTCGCTATGGTATTTGGTCGCTTAGAAATCTTTACCTTGCTTGTCCTTTTTACCCCCACATTTTGGAGAGGGTGAGCCGAGACCGAAGCAGCGCTTCGCAGCTCGGCGAACGCGAGCAATGGATTGCGAGCTGGACCGCTGTGTCAGGATGACTTTTTCACTTCCTTTCTTTGAGACCGAAGCAGCGCTTCGCAGCTCGGCAAACGCGAGCAATGGATTGCGAGCCGGACCGCTGTGTCAGGATGACTCTTTCACTTCCTTTCTTTGAGACCGAAGCAGCGCTTCGCAGCTCGGCGAACGCGAGCAATGGATTGCGAGCTGGACCGCTGTGTCAGGACGGCGTGGCCCAAAACGCACTGTGCGCGTTTAATAAAATCAATAACTCCGCTTACGGGTGAAAAAAGACACTTTCTTGTTACCATTTTTAATTCGAGTGCAAATTTGTAACGTTTTATTCTTGTTTAAAAAGCACTCGTAAATTTTACGCAACCCATCAATGAAATATATATATAACCAATTAAATTAGTGTATTAGAGAGTTTTTGTTTGCTGGTGGAATCCTTGTTTGTCCCTTTTATTCCTGCTTTTTGTAACCTAGTAACAAAACTATTTTTAACAAAATGATAAAAACTCGGATTTTCGGGTGTTATTTGCGTAAATATGTTCACAATAGATTAACTAGGAGTGTCACAGTGCTCGCGTTTGCATACTCAAAACCAAGGAATGTCGTGGAAGATCAGACGCTTTTGTTTGACTCGGGTGAAAAGCCGGAGTGCAGCTTGTTGAATAGTGTAAAGGTGATTAACGAACACCTAGAGAATTATGGACAATTAAAAGCGATTTCATCTCCTCGACTCAGTCATTTAGCTATTTTCGGTTTGCACCATCAAATTGGATGCGAGCTCGGGGTGCGGTTCGTCGTCAAAATTATTCATGAAGCTGAATTATGGCAAAAAAGAACTCTGCCACCATTGGCGCTAGAAGGCGCATCTATTATCAACGCGCTGCGTGATGAGAGTGAGTTGGCGGGTATTACCATTGTACTTAAGCGTAATGGCGAGCCGATGGTCTTTTTTACAGAGCACTATGAACTGGATATGTCGATGAGCACTTTAGAAGCGCAAAGTCGTATGATGACCTTAAGAGAAGGTGCACAAGTATTGCGCGGCCACTTTTTGCTGAATTAGCTCGGGCGTCATTTTATTTTTTAGTTTATTAAACTTGCAACTTGAGGTGCTTGGATCTTTAATGGCAACAAGAAGGGTTTGGAAGTTGTCGCCATTATGTTGAAAACCGAAGTTGCAGGAAGCAAAGCGCATTTAAACAAAATTGTCGCTGGTAGTTTAATTGATGTAGAAATCTTAATGCCAGCCACCAGCAAGCGGGTGAAAACCGAGTTCGTCGGACTGCTTGAGGGACAGTTTATCGTTTTAAATCATCCCAACCCTAAGCGATTAGGCGCGGCGTTGGACTACATAAAAGAAGGTGCGCAAGTGATTGTGCGAGCGTTGCTTGAACAAAGTGGCGGGCAAATCATTGCATTTAAAGCACACATAAAGTCGGTGACTGTCCATCCCGCGCGGCTTATTTTTATTCATTTTCCAGAAAGCGTTCAGCTGATCAAGCTGCGCAATCATACTCGGATCCCGACACTCATTCCCGCCACCTTTTGTATTCCAAATTACAATACCTTAGGTGTGATTAAAGACATCAGTTTGAAAGGGTTACAACTGCACGTACAAGAGCCTCACGTACCAGAAGATTTAAAGGAAACGCTGTGCAGTATTAAACTCACAGGAAAGGATGAGGAGCACATTACGTTGCAAGGACAAGTATGTAGTATCAAGCAGGAAAGTGTGACGACCCATCTAGGCATCAAGTTATTGTGCGAACAGAGTAAGATAGAAAACGTACTCAAAGATTATCTAATAGATTTATCAGTGATAGAGCAGACTGAAGTGGTGTAGATAGATATCATAGAGTTAGAACTCCCTGATATGCCGAAAATAATTTAGACGAACAGCGCACTGACTTGGAATAGCTTTTCCACGATACCGATGTGCTTTTTATCAATTAAGAACATGATCACGTGGTCACCGGATTCAATAATGGTATCGTCGTGCGCAATCAACACTTCATCATCACGTACAATGGCACCGATGGTCGTACCTGCTGGGAGCTTGATATCTCGAATTGCACGGCCAACCACTCGAGAAGTATTTTCGTCGCCGTGAGCAACCGCTTCGATAGCTTCTGCTGCCCCTTTTCGCAATGAGTAGACGTTGACAATATCACCTCGACGAACGTGAGTCAGCAGAGCAGAGATAGTTGCTTGTTGCGGTGATATCGCAATATCAATTTCACCCCCTTGAACAAGGTCAACATAAGCGCTTCGTTGGATTAGTACCATCGTTTTTGCCGCACCCATCCGCTTGGCTAACATGGCGGCCATGATATTGGCTTCATCGTCGTTGGTTACAGCAATGAAAACATCCACTTGTTCAATGTGTTCTTCGGATAACAACTCATGATCAGACGCGTCGCCACTGAACACAACTGTATTATCAAGCATCTCGGATAGCTGAGCGGCGCGAGTTGGATTTCGCTCTATGAGTTTAACGCTGTGGTTTTTTTCAAGAGAACGAGCAAGACCCGCGCCGATATTACCACCACCTGCAATCATGATTTTTTTATACGAGCGTTCAAGTTTTTGTAGCTCATTCATCACGGCGCGAATATGTTTCGTTGCAGCAATGAAAAAGACTTCATCATCCGCTTCTATAACCGTTGTACCAAGCGGTTTAATGGCTTTACCCTGACGGTAAATCGCAGCAACACGCGTATCCACGTTTGGAATATGCTCTTTCAATGCCGACAGCGCATAACCAACTAAAAGACCACCGTAGTAGGCCTTTACCGCAACCAAGGACAGCATACCATCGGCAAATTGCAGTACTTGCAAAGCTCCCGGGTAGTCGATTAAGCGACGAATGTAGTTTGTTACTAGCTGCTCCGGTGCGATGTAGTGGTCTACCGGAAGGTCGTTATTGTGGAATAGTTTTTCTTTATGACGCAGGTATTGTTCCGAGCGGATCCGAGCGATTTTAGTTGGCGTATTAAAAATACTGTAGGCAACTTGGCACGCTACCATGTTAACTTCGTCCGAACTGGTCACAGCGATAATCATATCGGCATCATCGGCACCGGCTTGGCGTAATACATCAGGGTGAGCTGAATGGCCGTGTACGACTTGTAAGTCGTATTTGTCTTGAAGCTCTCTGAGTCGGTCACCATCAATGTCGATGACCGTTATCTCGTTTTGTTCACCAACAAGGTTTTCAGCGAGCGTTCCACCGACCTGACCGGCGCCTAAAATGATGATTTTCATATCAGTATTTAGTTCTTTTTAAACAATTTAGCGTAATAAAAGCCGTCAGTAGTACCTGGTAACAGCTGCATGCCTGGTGTTGTTTCGGTGTCTTCGCTATGCAAAGGAACCAACTGCGCATCCGTGTGTTCGGCTAAAAACGCGGTTATTTGATTGCGGTTTTCGGCAGGTAACACCGAACAAGTTGCATAAAGCAGTGTGCCACCGGCTTTCAACAATGGCCAGATATTGTTCAGGATTTTACGCTGAATTAGCGCCAAGTCTTCGATATCTGAGGCACGGCGTAGCCATTTTATGTCTGGATGACGGCGAATAACCCCAGTCGCTGAACATGGAACATCTAGTAAAATACGGTCAAATTGCTCACCATCCCACCAATCATCCGGTTGGCTGGCATCACCTTGAAGACAGTGTGCTGATAATGACAAGCGCGCCAAATTGTCTTCTACTCGCTGTAATCGTATTTCGTCAGCATCTATCGCGACTACGTTGCAGTCTGCTAGTTCGAGCAAATGGCATGTTTTACCACCAGGTGCGGCACACGCGTCTAACACTCGTTCACCGTTTTCAGGTGCAAGTAGTCTTGCGGCAAGTTGAGCCGCGGCATCCTGGACAGAACAAGCGCCCACGCTAAAATTAGGAAGTTTGTCGACATCACATGGGGCATTCAGCAACAACCCATCGACAAAACGGTCGTCCTGAGAAAAGCCAATTGCTTGTTCGTTTAGCTTGTTTGCATACTGCTCCGCTGAATTCTGGCGCTGGTTTACACGCAGCCACATCGGGGCTTGCTGTTGGTTCGCTTCAAGAAGCAATTCCCACGACTCAGGGTAGCCAGCTTGCACGGCTTTAATGAACCAAGATGGGTGATTGTATTTGCATACGGGAATGTCATTGGCGCTGGCTTCCAATTCAGCTTGTTGGCGCTGAAAATTGCGAAGAATGGCGTTGATCAGTCCTTTTAGGCCGGGGGCTCGCAGTTCTGCTAGTGCGTTGACCGTTTCTGCAACTGCTGCATGTGAAGGCACACGCATGTGTTGTAGTTGGTAAATACCTACATACAGCAAAAATTGGAAAACGCGGTTTTTTCCTTTTAGCGGTTGCTCGAGTAGTTTTTGGCAGTAATGCTCCAAACTTGGCAAATAACGCAATACGCCATAGCACATGTTTTGCAGCAAGGCCTTGTCCTTCGGCGCAACAAGTTTTGCAGCAATAGGCAGTTGGGTAGATAAAGACACTCCTTTATCTACTACTTGGAATAGTGTTTGTGCAGCAATGGCTCTTACATTACTCATGCATGACCTACCAAAGAACCGACAGTAACCCAATCAGCTCGTCCATTTAGGAAATCTTGCGCAGACATTGGCTTTTTGCCTTCAGGCTGAAGTAACGTAATTCTCAGTGCTTTGTCGCCAGTGGCGATAACGATTCCTGACTTGTCTGCGCTAAGCACTTTACCGGCTTCGCCCGAGCGCACGTCTATTTCAGCTTGCCAAATTTTCACGGTATGGTTTTGCATCTGTGTAAATGCCACTGGCCATGGATTAAAGGCGCGAATATTTCGTTCGATTTGCTCTGCACTCATGGTCCAATCAATTTGCGCTTCTTCTTTGGACAGCTTTTTGGCGTAGTTTGCCTCTGCATCATCCTGTTTTACGGGTTGAGTTGACCCTGAAGCCACTTGGTCGAGCGTTTCAAGTAGAGCCGATGGACCCGTTTGAGCCAACTTTTCGTACAACGAGGCTGAAGTGTCTGTCGATTCAATTGGACAGGTCACGATATGAAGCATATCGCCAGTGTCGAGACCTACGTCCATTTGCATGATAGTCACACCGGTTTCCGCGTCACCAGCCCAGATTGAACGTTGGATTGGTGCCGCACCACGCCAGCGCGGTAAGATTGAGCCATGTACGTTCAAACAACCAAACTTAGGCATATCTAACACGGCTTTTGGTAGCAAGAGACCATAAGCGACCACGACCATGACATCGGCATTCAGCGCCGCCAATTCCGCTTTGGCTTCGTCAGACTTAAAGTTTTCAGGCTGATAAACAGGGATGTTATGCTGAAGCGCGAGTTCTTTAACTTCACTCGCTTTTAATTTTTTGCCTCGACCTGCAGGTCTATCTGGCTGGCTGTACACAGCAATAACTTCATGGTGAGAGTGGATCAAAGCGGCGAGGTGACGCGCGGCAAAATCCGGCGTCCCCGCGAAAACAATGCGTAGAGGAGTGGTCACGTTAAGTCCTAATTTGGTTTGCTCAGAAGATTAAGCTTTAGCAGCCAACTTGGCGTCTTTTTCTAGCTTTTTACGAATACGCTGACGCTTAAGTGGCGACAGGTAATCGATAAAGAGTTTACCAATTAGGTGGTCTAATTCGTGCTGAACACACACCGCTAACAAACCATCGGCTTCAAATGAATAGGGTTCACCGTTTTCATTTAATGCATTCACGGTAACCGTTTCTGCACGGTCTACCTTTGCGTAAGACGATGGAACGGACAAACAGCCTTCTTCGCTAATAGTGCAGCCTGCTTTTTCAACAATTTGAGGATTGATTAGTACAAGAGGTTCATCACGTTCTTCCGATACGTCAATAACCACGATACGCTGATGAATATTGACTTGCGTCGCGGCCAAGCCGACACCATTTTCATCGTACATCGTTTCGAGCATGTCTTTGACGATTTGGCGGATTTCATCATTTACTTCCGCAACAGGTGCTGCCACTGTGCGTAAGCGCTCATCGGGAAACCTCAGTACTTCTAACCTTGCCATAGTAACCTTTTCGTTTGTCATAAAAATAGGGTATTGTATGTGTTTATTTTAGCCATTCACATTCACCTTTAACAGGTTTTGGTTGATAATATCGAAAAATAACTCAAGGAAGCACACATGAGACTCCCTCTTTCTGGCTTGTTATTAGCAACTTGTGTTGCATTTGGCGTGCAAGCAGAACAATTGCAAATTAAACCGGATGCACCAGCACAGTATGTGGTTAAAAAGGGAGATACGCTTTGGGATATTTCAAATCTTTATCTATCGAGTCCATGGCTTTGGCCAAAACTATGGTCGTGGAACCCGCAAGTTAAAAATCCAAATCTCATCTACCCTGGTAACGTATTAGCTTTGGTCTATGATGCCAACGGACAACCACAGCTACAGTTGGTTAAGGGCGTTGTGAAACTTTCTCCTACAGTACGTGTTATCGAAAAGAATCAAATCGCCATACCCACACTGCCTTTGAGTGTGATCGAACCGTATTTGACGCATGAAGTGGCGCTTACCGAGGCGGACATCGACATGCACCCAATTATTTTGGGCTCAAATCGCAATGTTAAAATCAACACACTCGACCAACTCCTCTATGTGAAAGGGAATGTAGTAAATAACGCGCTTTATGGTATTTACCGCAAAGGCGATGATTACAAGGAATTGGAAAGTCAGCAAATCTTGGCGACAGAGATGCGTTTAGTGGCAACCGCGCGAGGGATCCGAAGTGGTGATATTGCAAACGGCAGTCCTGGTACCGTTTACGTTGAAGAAGTGAAACAAGAGATTCGTGCAGGGGACAGATTAATTCCCTTAAACTCGTTTGCTAATTACAGTGCGCAATTCAAAATGAGTCGCCCATCTACGGCGATGTCTGGGCAAATTATCGCGACGAACAATCAATTGCGTGAGTTTAGTTCGATGTCCGTTGTCGTGCTTAACGTGGGTAAAGCGCAGCAAGTGCATGAAGGGTTTATGTTTGACATTAAACGTCAGTCGCCAACGGTGATAGAAGGTCACAGTGGCCCTCGCTACGTAGAAGATGCTAACAGCCTCGAGAAGCTGATTAAGGCAACCTCGGAGTTTTTTGGTGATGACAATACCGAGGGCAGTACTGTTTGGACGATGCCGAAAGAGAAAGTAGGTGAACTCATGGTATTTCGAGTGTTTGATAAGGTCAGTTATGCCTTAGTGACGAAAACGTCTGAGCCACTTCGAATTGGCGATTTTGTTGAGGCTTTGCCAAACTAGAGAATTTGTTTTGCTCTAAGGAGAGAGCGTTGAATAAATTTTCGTTACAGGACTACCTCACATTATTGCTTTGTCCAGGTCTTGGGCCAAAAACGTTGTCAAAGTGGCTTGCAGCTCATGTTCATTCTATCGAATCACGGCAAGATCTTGATCACACGTTACTCAATGAGTCTCACCAAGCTTATTTTGCGGCGCCTCCCTATGCACTTATTAAACGTTACATGGCTGACATCGAAGCCAAGCAAATACAATGGATAGGTCTGTTTGATGAGGCGTATCCGACCCGATTAAAAGAAATCAGTGCGCCGCCATTAGTCTTGTTTTACTTTGGTGATGTCTCACTGTTGCAGGCACCACAACTGGCTATTGTCGGGACTCGTAACCCTACTGTTAGTGGTAAAGAGACCGCTTATGAGTTTGCCTTTCGCTGTGCTGAAGCCGGACTGACTATCACGTCAGGTTTGGCTTTGGGTATCGATACTTCCGCACATCAGGGAGCATTAGCTGCAAAGGGCAAAACCGTGGCAGTGCTTGGGACTGGTGTCGACGTAATCTACCCAAAGCGAAATCAATCACTTTACCGTGACATCATCGGTGCTGGGCTGGTGGTCAGTGAGTTTTTACCAGGAACCGTGCCTAAACCTGAACATTTTCCGCGCCGAAATCGTATTGTTTCAGGCTTGTCACTTGGAACATTGGTCGTGGAGGCAGAAATTAAAAGTGGTTCGCTCATCACGGCGCGTTATGCATTGGAACAAAACCGAGAAGTCTTTGCTGTGCCTGGGTCGATACGAAACAGTATGGCCCAAGGCTGCCACTATTTGATAAAGCAAGGCGCAAAATTGTGTGAAAATGCCGAGGATATTCTTTCAGAATTCGCCCTTTTTTATGAAAACAAGCTATATATAAATGTAGAGCCGACTAAAAAAATGGTGGAGGCGTGCCCCGTATTAAACTGTCTTGGTTATGAAGCAACATCTATTGATGCTTTACAGCTAAGAACCCAATGGCCAATTGAAGAGCTCACCGCTCGATTATTGGACTTAGAACTTGAAGATAAAGTAGCTAAGGTTGCCGAAGGCTATATGAAAGTCGCTAGGGGTAGAGATGTTTGATATTTTAATGTATTTGTTTGAAAACTATATTCACAACGAATCTGAAGTGTACGTTGAGCAAAATGAATTAACGAAAGAGCTCGAACGTGCTGGATTTAACCACGACGAAATTTACAAAGCGCTAAATTGGTTAGAACAGTTAGCGGATCTACAACACAGTGACGAAATCCCCTACTTAAACGCAAGAGCCGACCATTCGATTCGCATATACAGCCAAGAAGAGTGCGAAGTGCTTGATCTGGAATGTCGAAGTTTTTTAATGTTTGTTGAACGTATAGGCGTAATTGACAGCACAACACGGGAAATGGTTATCGACCGTATTTTTGCGCTAGAAAAATCCATCATTACGCTTGAAGATTTAAAGTGGGTTATCTTGATGGTGCTCTTTAATGTACCTGGAAAGGAAAAAGCCTTTGCGCAAATGGAGGATTTGATTTTCGAAGAGCCCAACGGCCTACTTCATTAATCTGTATACCTGTAAGGGTCAAGGCCACTTGACCCTGCTTAGATTGCCGCTATAGTAGGCACAATTTTGTGCCAGGCCCCGATAATTGATGAGCAAAATAGATCACTCGTTGTTTAATGCTGATAGCCATGCTTTAGAAAAAGAGTATGAAGTTTGTCCTGAATGTGGTTCAGAGCTGCGGATTAAACATGGCAAAAATGGCGCATTTTTGGGTTGTGCAAATTACCCAGCTTGCAGTTATTTACGTCCTTTGCATCATCATGACGGTCACGTTATTAAAACACTTGATAGTCTTTGTCCTGAATGCCAACACCCTTTGGTAATACGAAACGGTCGCTACGGTATGTTCATAGGCTGTTCGGGTTTTCCTTCTTGTCATTACATTGCACCAGATAGAGAAGAAGAAAATATTGAAGCTTTGCCTTCGTGCCCCAAATGCCATAAAGGTCATTTAGTTAAACGCCAAAATAAATTTGGTAAGCATTTTTATTCTTGCGACAAATTCCCAAGTTGCAAATACAGCGTCAATGACAAACCTGTCGATGGAACTTGTAGCCAATGTGGATTTGGGTTGCTGGTGGAAAAAAAACGGGCTGGAAAAATTGTGTTACAATGCCCGCAAAAGACGTGTCAGCACAAACAAGAGTAAACACGATGACCACCGAGCAACTTCTATCTGATGTGGTATTAAAACTGAATCAAGGTGCTGTCATTTGCTATCCAACTGAAGCCGTATTTGGTTTGGGTTGTGATCCTGACAATCAGGCAGCTGTCGCACAGCTGTTGGCGTTAAAATCTCGCACACAGGGTAAAGGGCTCATTCTTGTTGCTGACAATTATGGGCAATGCCTACCTTACGTCGACGATGCAGCAATTCCGATGGACAAACGAGCGGCCATTTTTTCAGCGTGGCCAGGTCCAATAACATGGATACTTCCGGCCAGCAAACACGCCCCAAGTTGGCTTACAGGAGGGCGTTCGTCAATTGCTATTCGTGTGAGCGCTCATCCAACAGTCAAAACATTATGCCAACAATTTGGAAAACCGCTTGTTTCGACCAGCGCTAACGTAAGTGGCCAACCAGCGGCGCGCACTTCAGAAGAGGCACAACGTTATTTTTCGGATCAGGTAGCGATTTATCTTGATGGCAACGTTAACCATGACGCCACTCCAAGCCAAATTATTGATGCGCTAAGCGGCGCAATCCTTAGGAACTAATATGTCGAACACACAATTGGAAGCTGTTAAACAGTTTTTACTCGCACTTCAAGATAATATTTGCCAAGGACTTGAAGCGGCGGATGGAAAAGCAAAATTTGTCGAAGATGCGTGGGAGCGTACAGAGGGCGGTGGCGGTCGTACGCGAGTTATCCGTGATGGCG
Organism: Pseudoalteromonas xiamenensis; assembly: GCF_030994125.1. Taxonomy (NCBI): domain Bacteria; kingdom Pseudomonadati; phylum Pseudomonadota; class Gammaproteobacteria; order Alteromonadales; family Pseudoalteromonadaceae; genus Pseudoalteromonas; species Pseudoalteromonas xiamenensis. Next base: position 2,236,890 of record NZ_CP099917.1, read on the forward strand.
CAGTCATTGAACAAGGTGGTGTTAATTTTTCGCACGTCTACGGCGCATCGATGCCTGCATCCGCGACGGCGCATCGACCTGAACTGGCGGGGCGCAGTTTTCACGCTTGTGGCGTGTCTTTAGTGATTCACCCGAAGAATCCTCATATTCCAACAAGTCATGCAAATGTGCGCTTTTTTATTGCCGAGAAAGAGGGCGAAGCACCTATTTGGTGGTTTGGTGGAGGTTTTGATCTGACTCCTTTTTACCCTGTTTTGGAAGATGTAAAACATTGGCATACGGTAGCAAAATCACTGTGTGAGCCGTTTGGTGAGAATGTATACAGCGACTACAAGAAATGGTGTGATGATTATTTCTATTTAAAACATCGAGATGAGACTCGCGGTGTTGGTGGCTTATTCTTTGATGATCTAAACGAATGGGGTTTTGAGAAAAGTTTTGCATTTATGCGAGCTGTTGGAAATGGCTACCTTGACGCGTATGTGCCAATTATTGAAAAACGAAAAAGTGAACCTTTTGGTGAAGCGGAGCGTCAGTTCCAACTTTACCGTCGTGGTCGTTACGTTGAGTTTAATTTGGTTTGGGACAGAGGCACTTTGTTCGGCTTACAAACAGGTGGTCGTACTGAATCGATCCTGATGTCTATGCCACCGCTTGCACGTTGGGAATACAACTATACGCCAGAGCCAGGTTCGAAAGAGGCGTTATTGTATACGGACTTTTTAAAGCCTAGGGCATGGTTAGATTAATAAAAATAGTCACCTCGTTTGGAACAAAAAAGGCGCCGAAGCGCCTTTTTTATTAGTGTAGTTTGAATCGACGTACCTGATCGTCTAGATCTCTTGCAAGCTGCAGCAACTCTTCACTTATCTGTTTACTGCCGTGTGCATCCAATAGTGAGCGTTCGGCATTGTCTCTGATGGCCACGACACTTCGGTTGATTTCTTCAGCTGCCAAATTTTGTTGTTCTGTAGCATCCGCTATTTGCACGTTCAAATCATTGATCTCATGCATTTGGTTTGAAATGTCTTTCAGAGCTTGCGCAACTTGTTTGACTTGCATCGCGCGTTCGTCCGCTTCTTCACAAGAGGCATTCATTGCTTTAACCGTTTGAGCCGCTTCTGACTGCAACTTGTCAATTGTGCGTTTAATTTCATCGGTAGAGTCATGGGTTCGAGTTGCGAGTGTTCTCACTTCATCTGCGACCACCGCAAAACCTCGTCCTGCTTCGCCAGCGCGAGCGGCTTCAATCGCGGCATTTAAGGCAAGCAAGTTCGTTTGCTCTGCAATACTACTGATCACTTCCAGCACCTTACCAACTTCAAGTGTTTGTGCTTGTAGTTGGCTCACTTGAGTCGCTGCGGTGCGGACATCTTGTGCTAGCTGATTGATGCTTTGCTCGGTTCGGTGTGCAACAGCCATGCTTTCTTCTGCTAAGTGGTTACTACTGTCTGATTTCTCAGACGCAAAATGCGTGGTATTTTTCACTTCAGCGGATGAGCTTTCGAGCTCGTTGATTGCCGCAGCAACTGAGTCGGTGCCTTGCTTTTGTTCTAAAATAGCGCGTTCAGTCTCATCGGCAGAGTTATAGATTTTTTCTGCACTACCGATGAGTATGTGGGAAGACGAAGATACGTTCGCGATACTCTCCGTAAAACCGGTCATCATTTTGTTGAAGTTGTCTGCGAGACGGCCTAATTCGTCATCAACATTGTCATCGATACGTAAACTAAGGTCTTGGTGTTGGGTTGCAAGACGCATTGTGCGACCAAGTGTCTTCAGACGCACAATAAAGATTTTCCGAAATAGGATGCCAAGAATTACAAACGTGGTGAGGAATATGCCCGATAACAATCCACTACTTAGCCACGTATTTTGCTTAACGGTTGTGTCGATGTCATCAAGTGAATAGCTGATCCGAACGACCCCCAAGACTTGGCCTTCGGTGGCAGCGTGGCAACCTAAACAATTCGTGCCTTTGTAATCTTGCTTTGCAATCATCGGCTTCAGGTAGGTCATTACACGTTCATTTTTACGATTTTCGATGACCAATTGTTCACGGCCATTCAAGGCTTCTTGTTCGGCGTCACTAATGGCTTTCTGGTTGCTATTGCCGGGCCCAAAAAGTTTGATCACTTGCGCGCCTCGAATAATGTGAGCATCGCGAATGTTTGGGTGGGCTCGTAACTTATTACTTAATATCTCTCGGTTAGCCATTGTACCGGTGAGCATCATGGTGTTGATTGAATCAAAGTAGTTGTCCGCCAGCAGGCGAATGCTTGATTCGACAGTTTCCTGTGCAAGCGATTGTTGTTGTCTGGAATTCGACAAAATAGATGCAATTAAGACGAGGACACCCGTCAACGCCAGTAAAGCATAAATTTTGTGTTGGATTGATTTCACGCGCATGGTTCTTTTTCCTTAACAAGGACGTGAATTATGCGCGTAAATCAAAAAGGAGATATTGACTCAGCGCAATAATTGCTCAGCAAACCAAGCTATACACATCATACTTTATTCTTGGTTTATCATGTGGCTTGCTAATTGGGACAAGCTGTTACGTAGTCCTTCTCGTAATAAAGGATTATCAATTTCGATATCCAATGCTTTATTCATACAGTGCATCCATTGATCTCGCAAGGCTTTATCGATGGGAAATGGCATATGGCGCATACGTAATCTAGGGTGTCCATATTGCTCTGCGAACAGGTCGGGTCCACCGAGCCAACCGGATAAAAATTCAAAGAAGACTTGGCGAATACGGTCTAATGGAAGAGGGTGCATATCATAAAGTGGTTTTGCAAAGGCTTCCGTTTCCATTAAATCATAGAAACGATTTGCAAGGGCTCGCACCGCAGGTTCTCCGCCCATTATCTCGTAGGGCGTTCTATCTGGAGATGGAGTATCAGGTGTGCTGGCGGTGTTTGAGTTTTTGTCGCTTGCATCTTTTTGAAAGATGCGTTTAATTAACTGCTTCATGATGTTCCAGAAAGTAATCAAATAATGGATAAGTACGCGGTATTAGGCAACCCGATAAAACACTCAAAGTCACCGATGATCCATACGTTGTTCGCGCAACAATTAGGTGATGCACTTACTTACGAGCCAATC
>NZ_CP099917.1:2245000-2295000 GCF_030994125.1 Pseudoalteromonas xiamenensis
GTCATCCCGACTTACCAACCCTTTGCAAACTCCGAATACCAGTAAGTAATATCCGGGAGACACACGGCGGGTGCTAACGTCCGTCGTGAAGAGGGAAACAACCCAGACCGCCAGCTAAGGTCCCAAAGTGTATGTTAAGTGGGAAACGATGTGGGAAGGCTAAAACAGCTAGGAGGTTGGCTTAGAAGCAGCCACCCTTTAAAGAAAGCGTAATAGCTCACTAGTCGAGTCGGCCTGCGCGGAAGATGTAACGGGGCTAAACATACCACCGAAGCTGCGGCTGCAGATTTTATCTGCGGGGTAGGGGAGCGTTCTGTAAGCCGTTGAAGGTGTACCGGGAGGTATGCTGGAGGTATCAGAAGTGCGAATGCTGACATAAGTAACGATAATGCGGGTGAAAAACCCGCACGCCGGAAGACCAAGGGTTCCTATCCCATGTTAATCAGGGTAGGGTGAGTCGACCCCTAAGGCGAGGCTGAAGAGCGTAGTCGATGGGAAACGGGTTAATATTCCCGTACTTGATATGAATGCGATGGGGGGACGGAGCAGGCTAGGCAAGCATGGCGTTGGTTGTCCATGTGAAAGTATGTAGGCTGGTGACTTAGGCAAATCCGGGTCGCTAAAGCTGAGATACGAGACGAGCACCTACGGGTGTGAAGTTGTTGATGCCCTACTTCCAGGAAAAGCCTCTAAGCTTCAGTTCATATTGAATCGTACCCGAAACCGACACAGGTGGTCAGGTAGAGAATACTAAGGCGCTTGAGAGAACTCGGGTGAAGGAACTAGGCAAAATGGTACCGTAACTTCGGGAGAAGGTACGCTCTTGTCTGTTAAGCCCTTGCGGTGTAAGCAGACGGGAGTCGCAGAGAATAGGTAGCTGGAACTGTTTATTAAAAACACAGCACTGTGCAAAATCGTAAGATGACGTATACGGTGTGACGCCTGCCCGGTGCCGGAAGGTTAATTGATGGGGTTAGTCTTTGGACGAAGCTCTTGATCGAAGCCCCGGTAAACGGCGGCCGTAACTATAACGGTCCTAAGGTAGCGAAATTCCTTGTCGGGTAAGTTCCGACCTGCACGAATGGCGTAATCATGGCTACGCTGTCTCCACCCGAGACTCAGTGAAATTGAAATCGCAGTGAAGATGCTGTGTACCCGCGGCTAGACGGAAAGACCCCGTGAACCTTTACTATAGCTTGGCACTGAACATTGAACCTACATGTGTAGGATAGGTGGGAGGCTTTGAAGCAAGAACGCTAGTTCTTGTGGAGCCGTCCTTGAAATACCACCCTTGTATGTTTGATGTTCTAACGTTGGCCCCTAATCGGGGTTACGGACAGTGCCTGGTGGGTAGTTTGACTGGGGCGGTCTCCTCCCAAAGAGTAACGGAGGAGCACGAAGGTTTGCTAAGAGCGGTCGGACATCGCTCGGTTAGTGTAATGGTAGAAGCAAGCTTAACTGCGAGACAGACACGTCGAGCAGGTACGAAAGTAGGTCATAGTGATCCGGTGGTTCTGAATGGAAGGGCCATCGCTCAACGGATAAAAGGTACTCCGGGGATAACAGGCTGATACCGCCCAAGAGTTCATATCGACGGCGGTGTTTGGCACCTCGATGTCGGCTCATCACATCCTGGGGCTGAAGTCGGTCCCAAGGGTATGGCTGTTCGCCATTTAAAGTGGTACGCGAGCTGGGTTTAGAACGTCGTGAGACAGTTCGGTCCCTATCTGCCGTGGGCGTTTGAGAATTGAGAGGGGCTGCTCCTAGTACGAGAGGACCGGAGTGGACGAACCGCTGGTGTTCGGGTTGTCATGCCAATGGCATTGCCCGGTAGCTACGTTCGGAATCGATAACCGCTGAAAGCATCTAAGCGGGAAGCGAGCCTCGAGATGAGTTCTCACTTGGAGTTTAACTCCACTAAAGGGCCGTTGGAGACTACAACGTTGATAGGCAGGGTGTGGAAGCGCTGTGAGGCGTGAAGCTAACCTGTACTAATTACCCGTGAGGCTTAACCATACAACGCCAAAGTGGTTTAGTTGTTAGAAGTTAAGTATTGACTAAAGTAGACAACGACGAAGTAAAAGACATTAATATTAGCGTTCCAGATTTAGTTTACTTGCGATAGCGAGTAGACAACCAGCTTATGCTTGGTGACAATAGCGTTGTGGACCCACCTGACCCCATGCCGAACTCAGAAGTGAAACGCAACAGCGCCGATGATAGTGTGGCAGCTGCCATGTGAAAGTAGGACATCGCCAGGCTCTTAATTAAATAAAAAGGCCTCTTCGAAAGAAGAGGCCTTTTTATTTATTACGTGTTTAGGGATGTGCTACGTGAAAGTAGGGTGAAAAGTCGATTAGGGAAGCAAACAGTTTTGCTTCACCGGCTTTGAACGTCGAAGGCCTCTGGCCGCAGACCGGACATCGCGAGGCTGGGCGCCCCCGACTCTTAATTAAAGAAAGCCCGATCCGAAAGAGTCGGGCTTTTTTGTTTTATTTTTTCTAGAAAATTCAGACCAATTCGAGAAACGATCCCCAACAAACGAAGTTCGGTGTTGGAATGGCTCCTGTAGCATCGTACCTCGGTAAATTCTGACCTACACCTACACCACGCTATGAAGCTTCGCGTCGAATGTATCTCGCCAACCTGAGCTATTAACGCAAGCGTTGTATCTTCACGTTGGCATTACTTGATGGTAATCCGTAATTGCTAAAAAATCTGAAATTTGATTATGCGGTTTTTTACTATCTGGATTGGCAATCGCGAGTAAGTGTGCGATGCCATATTGCTTCGCGCTTCGCAATACACTTAAGCTGTCATCAACAAACAAGGTTCTACGGCTGTTAAACCCTAAGTCTTTTTGTACGGCATGCCACAACGCTTGTTGCTCTTTGCTAAAACCGTACTCATGGGTGGAAATAAGTCTATCCATATACACATCAAACTGCGTTCGTTCTATTTTCAAGCTCAAACTATCTGGGTGAGCATTAGTGAGCAACACGATGTGCTTCCCACTTTGCTTGAGAAACTGCAGGAATGGAATGGTGTCTTCTCTTAACGAAATGAGGTGCTGGATCTCCCTTTTGAGCGCCATAATGGGTAAGTCGAGTTCCTTTTGCCAATAATCTAAACAGTACCAAGAGAGTTGCCCCATGACATCTTGGTATTTTTGTTCGATAACAAGTTTGGCATGCTCAATCGAAAGTCGATTCTTTTTTGCGTATTCTTCTGGGACGACATGTAACCAAAAGTAATTATCATAATGTAAATCGAGCAGTGTGCCGTCCATATCAAGCAGAACAGTGTCGATTTCGGACCAATTTAGCATAGGCATTTCAAGGTAAAGGCTTTATGATTAGATAATCGCATCATAGCAAATAATTGTCCATGACACAGAAAAAGCATCCGACACCGCCAACGATTATTGAATCTGAAATTACTGCTCGCAGTAAGCTGTTTACTGTCGAAGCCTTGTCGTTGGAATTTTCAAATGGCGAGAAGCGCGAGTATGAGCGTATCAAAGGCAGTGGTCGAGGAGCGGTCATGATTGTGCCTCTAAGTGCCGAAAATGAGCTACTCTTAGTCAGAGAGTACTGTGCTGGCACACATGACTATCAGCTCGGTTTCCCAAAAGGCTTAATTGACCCTGGCGAAACACCCGAGCAAGCAGCGAACCGTGAACTGAAAGAAGAAGTGGGTTTTGGTGCGGAGTTTTTTGCTGAGCTTAAAGAAGTCTCTATGGCACCGAGTTATTTTAATGCTCGCATGCATATATTGTTTGCAAAACACCTCTACCCAGAACAACTCGAAGGCGACGAACCTGAGCCGTTAATTGTTGTAAAATGGCCATTGAGCGATTGGCAATCGTTACTTTCTCAACCCGACTTCACCGAAGCACGAAGTGTTGCTGCACTACTCTTACTTCAGCAGTATTTAGAAGGGGAATAAGATGCACGAATACTTAGAGGCCTGTATCAGTCTTGCTGAACAAGCGGGTCTTGCCATTATGGCAATCTATAAACAAGACGATGTTGGTGCGAAAGAGAAGTCCGATCATACACCCGTTACAAAAGCTGACTTGGCCTCCAATGAGGTGTTAATGGCAGGATTAAATGCTATTGCGCCTGATATTCCTATTATGTCAGAAGAAGTGCCAATCCCACCCTTAGCGGAAAGACAAGATTGGTCTCGTTATTGGTTGCTTGATCCAATGGATGGAACTGGGGAGTTTATTCTTGAAAGTGGTGACTTCGCGGTTAACATCGCACTTGTTGAACACAACAAGCCAGTGCTTGGAGTTATTCATTGGCCTGCTAAACACATCACTTATTTTGCAGCGAAGCAGGAAGGTGCATTTAAGCGTGAAGATGGGCAGACGGAGCGTATCTTTGTAGCACCGCCAGAAACGCTCACGCTTGCGGTCAGCCGCCGTCAAAAATTAGAAGCAGTGAGTCAGTATCTTAACGCTCAGTTTGCTACCATAGCGCTCGGTAGCTGCTCTTTAAAGGCATGTATTATTGCTGAAGGGAAAGCCGATTGTTTTTTAAGAATAGGCCCTACAGGCGAGTGGGACACTGGTGCGTCTCAAATTATTGTCGAAGAAGCCGGTGGTTCTATCACCGATGCGCAGTTTAATCCGCTGACCTATAATCAGCGTGAGAGCACGGAAAATCCAGATTTTATCGTCATGGGTCACCCTGATTGGGAATGGCAAAAGATTGTAACACCTCATCAAAGACCATAATTGACTAAATTGCAATCAAACGGTCATAAAAACCAACTAAGGGGCTTGCTTTTATCTTTAGATCCTATATGATAGCGACCTCTTTGAAGAGCAAGTATTAAAATCTTGTTTTTTTAAAGGTTTTCAGGCGCGGGATGGAGCAGCCTGGTAGCTCGTCGGGCTCATAACCCGAAGGTCGTCGGTTCAAATCCGGCTCCCGCAACCAACTTCTTTTACTAAGTCGGAAGTATAAAACAGCATTTAGCATACAGGCGCGGGATGGAGCAGCCTGGTAGCTCGTCGGGCTCATAACCCGAAGGTCGTCGGTTCAAATCCGGCTCCCGCAACCAACTTCTTTCACTAAGTCGGAAGTATAAAACAGCATTTAGTATACAGGCGCGGGATGGAGCAGCCTGGTAGCTCGTCGGGCTCATAACCCGAAGGTCGTCGGTTCAAATCCGGCTCCCGCAACCAATTCCTTGGTGCACTTCCTTATATATTCAACTATTTCATTTTCTCACTTTAAATTCATATTTTTACACGCTTTTATCGTTCATGTGGATATAAAAAAGACCACCGTAGTGGCCTTTCAAAGCAAGTTTAACTCTACTTTAGTGAGTTGTTGCGTAACGTTCCGCAACTTTCCAGACTCGCATAGTATTTCCGCCTAAGATCTGCTTAATTTGACTATCGTCGTACCCACGGTCTAAAAGCCCTTGGATCAGGTTCGGATACATAGAGACATCTTTTAAACCTATGGGTAAAGAATCTCCGACACCATCAAAATCAGACCCAATGCCGACATGGTCGATACCAATCACTTTTACCACATGATCGATATGGTCGAGAACGTGTTCCAGTGACGCAAAAGGAAACGGGTTTTTCTTCAAGTAGGCTGCACGGAAATCGACTTTGCTTACGCCGCTGGATTCTGCTTCTTTTTGTGCTTCATCGCGTTTGTCATACCAGCCATTGGCTTTAGACGTGACAAAACTAGAACCGAAGTTGATTTGAATAACGCCACCATTTTTCGCCAGCGCTTTAAGCATGTCATCATTCATATTGCGCTCGAAACCAGGCGTATATTTACGTAACGAGGAATGAGAGGCAATTACAGGGACTTTGGACAGCTCCATCACTTGATAGAATGCCTCATCCGAAATATGTGATACATCAATAAGTACACCGACTTTATTCATCTCTACAACGAGTTCCTTACCAAATGGACTCAAACCCTTCCACGGGCGGCGCAGGTCGTATGAGGAGTCTGAAATATGATTGCTCTGTGAATGAGCTAATGTGATGTAGCGGATCCCGCGTTCATAGAAATGATGCAGATTGTTTAAGTCACCTTCAATGGGTGAACCGTTTTCCATGCCCATCGCAATGGAAATTTTTCCTGCATTAAATTGTTTTTCGATATCCGCTGTACTGTACGCCATCGCAAATTTATCCGGTGCACGTTGCGCTAGGGCCTCCATTGAATCGATTAGCTGATTCGCCAGTTGATAGCTTTTACCTTTGCCTTCTTTTTCTAGATTCGCAGGGATGTAAATCGACATAAAAGGCGCGTTAAGACCACCCTTAACTGCTCTTGGGTAATCGAAATCGCCACCATCCGTTGCTTTGCTTACATCGTCCCACTTCTCAGCAATACGATAAGGGACGTCAATATGAGTATCAATGAGTAAAGCCTGCTTTGCTATTTGCTTGGCGTGCTCACTGGCTTGAATCGCCGTGTCACTGGCCATTAATGGGTTGCTAGTGACGAGTAGCAATAACGTGGTGCAGAGCGTTGGACGTAGTCGCATAAGATTTCCCTGTTGATTGGTTTGCGTCTACGCTCCACTATAACGAAAAAATGACAATGTCTACATTCAATCCGATGATTGACTGGCCAGAAATTGATACTTCGACATGATATTTACGCTCTCATGTAATTCAGAAAAAACAATAACAACTTCACCCGCTTTGAGTTGAGCTTTGATTTGTTCTACTTTTTGATCGAGAGTGACTTCGTATTCACCGTAATCCGTGCCTTCACGCAAAATAAATTGTTCAATTAGGTTATGGAGCGTGTCAACCTCAAGCTGCTGATACGGGATGATCATGGCGTCTACCTTGCTGTAACTGAGAAAAGAAATGTGGAACAGCCTGTTCCAACCAAAATATTGGCTTGAACGGGTTTTTTCCGCTTAAAAATCCAACATGGCCGCCTTGCTTTGAAACGGCTAACATGACGCTTTTGCTGACTTGATCTGCTTTTGGCACCGCTTCAGTAGAAAGCATGGGGTCATCTTCCGCGTGGATCACCAGTGTGGGTATGGCGATATGCTGGAGATAAGGTTGTCCACTGGCTTTCTCATAATAATCTTCCGCCCCAGCGAAGCCATGTAATGGAGCCGTTACCGCCTCATCAAACAGCCATAAGTCATCGATTGCCATTAGTGCGTTTTCGTTTAATTGCAATTGCGCTTGAATTTGTGGCAGTTTACGTGCAGTAGATTTTTTGAGCTTATCTAACAGGTATTTTTGGTAAAGCTTAAAGCAACTGCGACGGATAACTTGGCACGAGGTCGAGAGATCAAAAGGCGCAGAAACAACGGATGCGCCTTTAAGTGCACAATCACTCCCTTGCTCACCCAAGTATTTTGCTAAAACATTCCCGCCTAGCGAGAATCCAACAGCGTAAAGCTCACGGTTTGGAAAACGAGCTTGTAATGTGTTGACCAGAAAACCAATGTCTTCGGTTTCACCACTGTGGTAGGCTCGTGGCATTCGGTTGGGGTGTGTGGAGCAATTTCGAAAATGCATCAAAACCGCATCAAATCCATGATTTCGTACTGCTTGCATCATGCCTCGAGCGTAAAAACTATCAATGTTACCTTCAAGCCCATGTAACACAATTACCAATGGGGCCTCGGGCGTTGCGGGAGTGGCCCACGCAAGTTCAATAAAATCGCCATCGGGTGTCGCGATTTCTTCGAGGTCAACCGGCGTACGTTGCCACAAGCGGTAAGCTCTTGGCAAAATAGTTTGTACATGTCGATTGGTCATCCACCAAGCTGGCTTGAATTGATATTCCATACTCTTTGCTACGAAATGTCTGAGTCAATGTCGGACCAGTTTACCAAAGGCTTGTGAAGATGTAGAGGGACAAATAAAAAGCACCCGACTAACTAGGTTAGTAAGGTGCTTTGTGCGTCGTGCTTAATTCTGTTTCTGGAGACTTATTTAGGAACTTCAGCTTCGTTTACTTTCTTAATGAAGTAGTACACGTAGAAAAGACATAAAACAATTACCACGCCCAAGAATCCAAAGGACAAAAACAACACTGGGTCAGAAAAAAAGTCTCTAAAGAATACGTTCATGGTGATGCCTCCTAAACTTGTCTATGGGTTAATCATAGACATGCAATCGCTGGCTCAGCATGATCCGGATCAAGTTTTAAATCGTCGAAAAGCACGGAGCGAATGAGCCTTGATCGAGATCATAAAATTACCGTGAAAATGGCTGGCAGAGCTTAAGATTGGCGTAATAAGGCAATCAGGGTGAGTGAATCCGTGTAAAGCGCTAGGTTGTTTGCCATAGGATTGGTCTGTAGCTTGGTTTGTTCAAGTTGCTGAATGAGGAGTGTCTGTTGCAGTTTCTCCAAGAGCAATTCGCTGTTAAGCAGTGATTTGCGTACGGTTGAATACGTAGGATGGAGTGAATAGGTGGCTTTGAAATTGGCGCGAATCAGTCTGTGCGGGGCTAAAAAAAGACGATCAAACTCTAGAGTACATTGCTTAAGGGAATCTAGCTGTTGTTGATCCAATTGAATATGAAGCGTTTCTAAGTACCGTAGCAGCAGGAGAATATTGACGTTTTTGGCATCTTGATGTTGTGCGTAAAGTAACGCGTCCTGTACGCCTGACAAGGCATACAGGTCACACGAAAAGTGCCAAAATGCGGTAGTGCAAATTGGCGAGTTCATTACAGCAGCTCGCCTGTTTCAGCAAAGTGTTGCTCTTTGCTTTCAAGTTCTTCTAGTGCAAACAATAGTGACTCTTCGACATCATTGAGTTCAGGTTTGATTTTTGCCTGTTCAGCTAATAGTTTAGTCAACTGTGCTTTATTCTCATCTGAGTAAATGTCATTGTCCGCAAGTTGATTTTCAACGACCGCCAGCGCGGCACTTAACTTATCCAATTTCCCTTCTAACGTGCTAATGCTTTTTTTCAAAGGTTGGATGTACTTTCTAAATTCGGCTTCTAGGCGTTTTTGCTCTTTGCGATTTGCACTGCTGTTGGCTTTGTCTTCAAGCTCGTCTTTTTTATTTGCTTCACGATTTTGGTTCAACAACCATTGGTAGTATGCATCGAGATCATAACCAAACTGCGTGACCTCACCATTGTCGACTAGGTAATATTCATCCGCCGTATTTTTTAACATATGGCGATCATGCGACACGGTGACCATTGCCCCTTCAAAACCCTGTAGTGCCATCACGAGTGCGTGACGCATTTCAAGATCTAAGTGGTTAGTCGGTTCATCGAGGAGTAGTAAATTCGGACGCTGATAAACCAGCATCGCGAGTACCAATCTGGCTTTCTCACCACCTGAAAATGGCGCAACCGGTTCAAGCGCTTTGTCACCATGAAACGCAAACCCACCTAAAAAGTCTCGCAGTTGTTGTTCTGAGGCTTTCGGGTCGAGACGCTGCAAATGCGTAATCGCACTGGCGCTGGCATCGAGGGACTCCAATTGGTGCTGCGCAAAGTAGCCTATTTTTAAACCTTGGTGAACAAATACTTCACCTGCCTGTGGCGATAGCTCACCAGCAAGCAGCTTAATCAGCGTTGATTTCCCTGCGCCATTTCGACCCAGCAGCGCAATACGACTTCCAGGTACGAGATTGAGCTTTATTTTGTGCAAGATGGTTTTGTCACCATAACCCGCTTGAGCTTCATCAAGTGACATCAGCGGGTTCGGCAAGGTGTCAGGATCTCGGAATTCAAAATTGAATGGCGAGTCAGCGTGTGCTGGCGCCAATTTTTCCATGCGTTCAAGCGCTTTAACGCGGCTTTGTGCTTGCTTTGCTTTACTGGCTTTTGCTTTAAAGCGGGTAATAAATTGTTCCAGATGGGCAATGGTCGTTTGTTGCTTTTCGAACATTGCTTGATGTTGAGCCATACGTTCTGCTTTTTGGCGTTCAAACTGAGAGTAGTGGCCTTTGTAGACATTGATACGATGTTGATCAATGTGCCAAATCTGGTCAACTACGGCGTCTAAAAATTCACGGTCGTGCGAGATAAGTACGAGTGTGCCAGTGTATGCGCGAAGAAAACGCTCTAGCCAATAAACTGCGTCTAAATCGAGGTGGTTGGTCGGTTCATCCAACAACAATAAATCGGCATCGCGGATCAGGGCCTGTGCAAGGTTTAATCGCATGCGCCAGCCACCTGAAAATGAACTAACAGGGAGTGGGATCTGCTCATTACTGAAGCCTAAACCATGGAGAAGTTCGCCCGCTTTGGCTTCGATACTGTACCCTTTGATGTGTTCTAACTGCTGGTGGATTTGCGCTTGTTTTGCTCCGTCGCCCGCGGCCTCAGCGTCACGTAACGCAATACGGCACGCGTAATATTCAGGGTGGCCTTGCAAAACGTAGTCTAAAGCACTGATTTCAAGTGCAGGCGTTTCCTGCTTAACTGACGCCATCGACCAATCTTTCGGAATCGTAAATGTGCCTGCGTCTAAGTGGAGTTCTCCTTTCAAGAGTGCAAACAAGGTTGATTTGCCACAGCCATTAGCGCCTACTAATCCCACTTTATGCTCTGGGAAAAGGGTCGCACTGGCCTCTTTCAACAGTGTTTTACCACCACGAAGTAGTTCGATTTCAGTCAGTTGGATCATAGCGTCAGTTTCACAAAATTAATTACCGGGATTTTAACATGGAAAACGTTGAGCTCTATACCCATTGGCGACGTAAATACGGTAAACTGACCAGCAAAATGATGGTTAGTTGTCGATCACCGATTCTGCCAGCCGAGATTTGCACGCGTAAATCGACAGCCACGAGCACATCGCAAGCAGTTAATTAAGTTCAGAAGTGGGTAGAAAGCAGTTTAAGGGGTTACAGTGAAGCAGAAAAAGCGTTTTATTGCTGGGGCGAGTTGCCCAGAGTGTAAAGAGTTAGATGGCATGATGCTTTACAAAGAACATGACGTTGAAAAAGTGGAATGTATCCACTGTGGCCATATCATGGTTCAACCTGAGGAAGCGGTACAAGCCTCGACACGCCAATTTGAACAAGTTATCGGAGTATTCAAACCTGAATAACGACAAAAGGGCAAATTACAGCCCTTTTGGTTTTTCTTGTACCCGTCTCATTGATTAATAATGCGGCGGTGGTGGCTCCTGTGAAGGGTGCATCATTGACCCATTCTGCGATTCTTTGATTTTTTCCGCCAAAAGCTCCAACTGACGCTGCATTTTAGCAAAACGCTGTTGATGTAGTTTCATCTCATCGTTCAGTATTTCGATGGTTTCATCTTGAAAAGCAACGCGCTCTTCGAGTTCCACAATGCGTTGTTCTAACGTTTTCATGACTAATTATTCCGTTCAAAGCGCTCTAACATGCCATTAGAACTTTCTGTGAGTAGCGCAGCATCGTTGTCAACAAAAGCAGCAGCGAACACCACGGCAGATTTTGGTCTCGACCCTTCTCTAGGTTCGACTTGCCAAAGACCCTGCTTTTCACCCGTATTTAAATCCCACAACGTTAATTGGCGGTTAGGGGTACCTGTGGCCAGTAGTGTGCCTTGTTTATTGAAGGTGACTGCACTAAAAATTTTCTGGCGTGCAATATACTGCAATTGCGAGACTAATTCACCTGAAGTCAGCCGCCAAATACTTGCCTTTTTCATGCTATCGGCAGTGAACGCGTAGCGACCTTCATTGTCTAGTGCGACCTTTGTTACGCGTGACGGGTGGTTAAAACGATGGAGCACTTGCCCTGTACGGGTATCCCAAAAATAGGCGGTGTAATCATTACCACCTGTGAGAGCAAAATGGCCATTGGGGGATAGGGCAATGGAATTGATTTTCTCAGTGTGACCAAGAAACTCCAGCCGACGGCCTTCGGCTAGGTCCACTAAAACAACCACATTATCTGCGCGGCCGTAAAGCACAAAACGTCCTTCATTGCTGATAGCAATATCTCGAATGGTGCTTTTACTAATACGGTAAAATCCGCGGTTTTGACCAGTCTTGATGTCCCACAACGCAAAATTGGTGTCGGTTGCCGTAACGGCAACTTGCGAATCAAATGAAATCGCGAGGCTATGGACAAGATTTTGCTCATTTTTATCTTGATGCCATTGAAAAAGCACGGTATTAGATCGATTGTCCCAAAGCAGTACACCTTGATTGGTGCTCGACACTAAACTGTAACGTCCATCTGCTGAAATGGCTGCTGCGTAGGCACCGAGATCAGCATGAGCAAGTTGGCTGACGGATTTTCCCGGCAACGTTTGTTCCTTGCAGCCACTTATAAACAGCGTTACGAATAAGTACGTTAAGCAGGTCTTGATAAATGAACGTTTGTACATATATCAGGTCTAATCCCGTCAAGCGAAGTAATAGTTGGGCAACGAACAAAAAAAGCGTTCTACCATTTAGTCTTGATTCAGCGTACCACCATTAGACTACTTTGGCACGACCTTGGTGAAACAGCGGCTTTATTTGGCATAATCGTATTGAAAATGATACTGTGGCGAAATCACAATCATTAATAAAACATTAACAAGAGAAAATCCATGAAACACACTTTGAAACTGTCGCTTATTGCGGCATCAGTGCTTGCGCTAGCAGCATGTAATCAAAAAGCAGAAGAAAAAGTCGCGGAAGTGAAACTAGACACAGAAGCACAGCAACAAGCATACGGTATCGGTGCGTCGGTTGGTAATTTCTTACAAAAAGATCTTGCCGATAAAAAAGAGTTAGGCATTGAACTTGATCAAAAACTGCTTATGCGTGGTTTTGAAGATGCGCTAGCAGGTAACGCGAAAATTGATGAAGCAAAAATTCGTGAAGTGTTAACTGCACTTGATACATCTGTTCGTGAGAAGCAAGCAGAACACGCCAAAGTTGAAGCTGAGAAAAACAAAACGGATGGTGAAAAATTCCTAGCGGATAACGCGAAAAAAGAAGGCGTTACTACGACTGATTCAGGTCTTCAGTATGAAGTGCTTGTACAAGGTGAAGGTAAGAAGCCACTTGCAACTGATGTAGTAAAAGTACATTACAAAGGCACATTGTTAGATGGCACAGAGTTTGATAGCTCATACTCACGTAACCAACCAGCAACATTCCCATTGAAAGGCGTAATCGCAGGTTGGACTGAAGGTCTTCAACTTATGCCTGTTGGCTCAAAGTTCCGTTTCACTATTCCTTCTGAATTAGCATACGGTGAGCGTGATCTTGGTCGTATTCCATCGAACTCAACATTAGTATTTGAAGTTGAGTTGCTTGAAATTCAAGAAGAAGCTTCTTCTGCAGCTGAGTAATTCAGGCTAATGCAATAAAAAAGGACCGTAACGGTCCTTTTTTATTGGTTAATTTCGTACAATGACGAATTATACGTCAGTATGGTTTGCGTATAAGTTATGGATAAGCTCATCTTCGAGCTCAAAACGCTGCTCTAGTGCTTCACCTAGCTCCGACAATTCTTTGTCAAACTGGTCTAATAAACCTTCACCTTTCGCTTCTGCGTACTTGTCGTTGAAGTCGAGAGCAAGGTCTGTACTTTCTGCAATACGTGGATACAGTGCTTGCGCGAGCTTTAAGCTCTCTGGGCCTTTCTTCTGGCACTGCTGCACCAAATCATCGTAAATCTCAAAATGACCAGCCGACAAGTAGTCTAATAAAATCTGACAAAACGCTTGAATTTGCGCTTGTTCAGGTAACGCGTGATCTTTTTTGTCGTACGGTGCACACCCTGCTAGGTGATAATACTTGACCAGCAGTTCTTGACGTTCTGCAAGCCAGTTATCGATAACTGAATGGCTGCCGCCCCATTGTTCTTGGGCTTGTTCTAAACGCTCAAGCATTGTGATCTCCTTTAGCGGGTTCGTTTACCCTATCAAAATGAAATCTGACCAAAAGATCAATAACTTTTTGAAAGATTTCCATCATAAAAATCAAAAGATATTGATTTATAAGAAAATAAAAAGCGTGTCGGAATGTAGTCGAAAAAACGCGGGCAATAAAAAACCACCCGAAGGTGGTCGTAATAATGCAGTTTAGCTTGTATGTACAAGTACTTATTATTATTTTGAAGGTGTTTTGTTGTTATTTTTCTTTAACGCGGACAAATTTATACCAAGGAATTTTCGATGTTGCAAATAGTTTAATATTACGTTTGCAAAATTATTTTTAAGTGTTTGAAGAAACTAAATTTAATCTAGATCATTAAAGGCGCGTCAAATTTACGACCCCAATGACTAAAACATAGAGCCAATGGGCAGATGGTGATACAATTCTCGCCAATTCATTTGTACAAGGGATCACCTACGCCATGAGCGAATTGAAAAACGATCGTTATTTACGTGCGCTGTTAAAGCAACCTGTTGACGTGACACCGGTTTGGATGATGCGTCAAGCTGGGCGTTATCTACCAGAATACCGTGCAACACGTGCGCAAGCGGGTGATTTCATGAGTCTTTGTAAAAATGCAGAGTTGGCGTGTGAAGTAACATTGCAACCATTACGTCGTTATCCGCTCGATGCTGCAATCTTATTCAGCGATATTTTGACCATTCCAGATGCAATGGGCTTAGGTCTGTATTTTGAGACAGGCGAAGGTCCTCGTTTTGAAAGACCGATTAATAGCCTAGCTGATGTTCAAGCGATCCCTCGTTTAGACCCAACTGACGAACTTGGCTACGTCATGAATGCGGTGAGCACTATCCGCCGTGAATTGAAAGGGGAAGTTCCGTTAATTGGCTTCTCGGGTTCTCCTTGGACGTTAGCGACGTACATGGTTGAAGGTGGTAGCAGCAAAACGTTTGGTAAAATTAAAAAGATGGCGTTTGCTGAACCAAAGACCTTGCACTTACTGTTAGATAAGTTGGCTGATTCGGTGATTGACTACCTCAATGCGCAAATTAAAGCTGGTGCTCAATCGGTGATGGTTTTTGACTCATGGGGTGGTGTACTAAGTCCACGTGATTACAATGAGTTCTCACTGCAATACATGCACAAAATCGTCGATGGTCTTATTCGTGAAAACGATGGTCGTAAAGTACCGGTCACGCTATTTACCAAAAATGGCGGTCAATGGATTGAGAAGATTGCGGCAACTGGCTGCGATGCAATCGGTTTAGATTGGACAATTGATATTGCGGATGCTCGTCGTCGCGTGGGTGAAAAAGTTGCTCTACAAGGTAACATGGACCCAGCAATGCTACATGGTACGCATGATCGTATTCGTGAAGAAGTGCAGAACATTCTTGCTGGTTTTGGTCATGGCACAGGTCATGTATTCAATTTAGGGCATGGTATTACTCCAGACGTCGATCCAGAAAACGCAGGGGTATTTATCAATGCGGTTCATGAGTTTAGTCGTCAATATCACCAAGACTAAGGTGTGCAAATAGTTGTTTCGGTTGGCCCTTCTCGCAAAGGGTTCAGCACGTATCGACTAGTCGTATGATGTTCAAAGGCAGATCACACTCGTTGATCTGCCTTATTCTTTCCTATAACCCCCCGAGAAGTCGATTTTAGAGCGAGCCACAATCAAATTCCTATTCGAAAAAGGAGTTTGTTATGCAAAACAATATCTCGCTAGCGGTCGATTGCGACTCAATTTGTCAAATTGTCCCAACCACATCCGCGTCCATATTGCACCCATTTGTAGACCCTCTAAACAATCACTTTTCACGTTTTTCCATTAACACCCCACTGCGCATTGCGCATTTTCTTGCGCAAGTAGCACATGAAAGCGGCGGGTTTCGACATCGTTCCGAAAACCTTAATTACAGTGCAACGGCATTGAGAAATTTATTCGCCAAATACTTTCCCAATCTGGTGATTGCTGAGAGTTATGCCCGTAAGCCGGAAGCTATCGCAAACCGTATCTATGCTAGTCGTATGGGAAATGGCACAGAAGCATCCGGTGATGGATGGCGTTTTCGTGGGCGAGGTTTAATTCAATTAACAGGTCGTGAAAATTATCTGCGCTGCGGTCAATGGCTTGGAGAAAATCTGGTCTCAGAACCTGAACGAGTAGCAGAAGATCTGAATATTTGTGTGCTTTCGGCATGTTGGTATTGGCAGTCTAAGCGCTTGAACACGTTCGCCGATGAAGACGATATCCTGCATATCACGCGGCGTATCAACGGTGGACTTCACGGATTAGAAGAGCGAAAAGCGTATTTAGACCGCGCTAAAGCGGTATTCGCAAAGGAGTTTAACCTATGAATGAGACCTTCAATCCAGAACGTGTTGAGCACTTACATCAGTCTCTGTCTTCCCACAGCGAAAAAATGACCATTTGGACGCAGTTGAACGCACAAGTAACCAAAGGCGCTGAAACGTTGCACCAGCAAGCAGAGCAAAATGGCATATTGCTATCGCCTTTACATAGCTGGTGGCAAGCGTGTTATGAGTTGTGCTCTGGGTATCAATTGAAAATTAGCCAAGTTGAATACGGTGAAGAGGAATACATCGTGCTGACTAATCATGGCCCTGCCATTGTGGATTTGAGTCAATGGACGCTGATCTCGAACTTAGCTCGACCTTTTGTTTTTCCTCCACAGACGCATCTGCAGCCTGGGGAGTCAATTCGAGTGGACGTTCAGCGTTATGCTCCTTTGTCATTCCATCATCGCGGTCGATTGCTTTCGGTGAGTGGCGACAAGTTAGAGCTCAGAGACAACCGAGGTATTTGCGTCAGTAGCTGGGTGTATGAACGTGAAGCGACGAATTTTATTGTCATTAATTATCTTTCCTATGACGGACAAGAGAAATACACCGAAGCCGATGAATTTGTCGAATTAATGAATAACTCACCGCATTGGGTGGACTTATCAGGGTGGCGTTTAAGCTCGGTAAGAGGCAGGCAAGTGTTTGTATTCGCTAAGCGCAGTAAGCTTGCCCCATTCGCGACGTGTCGCGTATACACCAATCACTTTGACGCAAGTACGGGCGGACACAGTTTTCAAAGTCCTCGCGCAATTTGGCATAACAAAGGGGATGAAGCTCAGCTACATACTGCACATGGAGACATGGTGTACTGTTATGCTTATTGAAGATAGAAGTAAGTTAACACTTACACCAGAAATGGAAAAGGTGATCAATGATGGTCAACGCTTGTTGACCTACATTGCTCGTAATGGACACGTTTCGATAGATGAATCTGTGGCACAAGTGATAGTTAAAGCGAAGCACAAAATGCAAGCGGGTATTTGGAGTGCTGAAGACGAAACCCAGTTTTTGATGTGTTACGACCAGCTAGCAAAAAGTGTGCATCCAGTGACGGTCGATAGTATCCATGCAATTATTCCCATCATAGACCCTAAAAGCACAAAACCACAGCGAAAACGCACTCGAGCAGAACAAGCGGTGATTTGGTATCGGCGGGGAACGATGTGCGCACTTATTGGCTTGTTAATGGTGCAAGTATGCTATTTGTTTGGACACGCTTTGAATGCCAACCTGTTGCATTTAGACGAACAAAAACAGCAACTAAAAATGGAGCTCAGCCAAGCGAAGCAGGTTGCAAATCGTCTCGATGTGGTTGAGCGCCTGGCCGATAAAATTGCCATGACGGAGCAACAATTCGATGCAAATTATAAATTACTCGCCAACTGGAATCGACTTTGGACGCTCGGAGTACCACTATCACACTCAATTCTACCGGACGATGAAGATGCTTTCGCAACGCGAGCTCGGGCATTGCAAAGACAAACCGCGAGTAGCGAGGCCATCGAAGCGCTGAAATTGGAACAAAGCCGTTTCGCCGCACGGCAATTATTGTTTGAGCATATGCTCTTTGCTGAATCCGTTCTAAAAGTGTTGCAGGGTTATATTTTACCTTTACTTTACGGACTCTTGGGGGCGTTTATCTTTATTTTGCGTGACTTGTTGCGCGAAATTAAAGCACTCACTTATTCGTTCGACAGTGAAATTCGATTTCGACTACGTTTAACGCTCGGTGCGCTGGGCGGTATGATCATTGGATGGTTTTTGAAACCCGATGAAGTAAACGGGCTTGCCTCTTTATCCCCCATGGCTCTGGCTTTTTTAATGGGCTACAACGTTGATATTCTCTTTGCCATTATGGATAAACTCATCGACAACGTAAAACGCAGTTTGAGCCGAAACGATAATTCTCCTACGACTAAACCTTAAGAAGCAGCGGCGCTGCTTCTCTTTTCATTGATACACCGCGTCACTTCCATGAGTCAGGCTTAATTACTTGTATTTAATGCGTAATTTAAGCTTGTATATACAAATTAGTGACATGTAAAGAACAGATTAAACAAGTTTCCAAACGCTTTTTACTTATTCCAAGTGGTGTCGGTTCAGCTGCAGTCTGTTTAGAACCCCGCAACTTTCGTCAGTGGTCACAACGAGTGGTTTGCGTGGAAAACGTGTCAGTAAAACAGTGTATGAGCGAGTAGTTTTCGAGGTGGAAGTTCTTAAACGGCGTCTAAGAAATAGACGAAGCAAACACTTCTTTCACTTTCAACACCAAGACGGGACTAAAGTGCCGATAGGCGAGTGGCGTCGAGGCAAAGAGTTAATGGAGGTGTTCGTCGAGAACTTTAGCTACTCCGTGGGTTGTGCGCAGGTTGATGTGGGGTTAATGGCACGGTGTGGTCAGTAGAAGGATATTTGGTCAGATCTTAAACGCTGCGCATCTATTGGGAATGCGCAGCGATAATTTCATCCAATTTACTCTGATCGACTTTGAAGTCTTGCTTTGTGGCTTGCTCTTCAATCATCCACAACGGACGTTTTTTGAAGCCAATGTGGTAAGCGACACATTCAAGCACGACTTGGTGTTCACCTATTCGGACAAGGCTGAAACTGCGCTCTGTGCCGATGATCCGCCCCTTTGGAAACTCGGTAAGGCAACGGTTAATCAACGCCATTTTATTCGCGTTTTCTTGTTCGGTTGGAATCTTGTCGGGTTCAACCGTCCCGACGACAATGCGTTCAATGTGTCCGACATCCGTTATATCGAATGTATGCTGTGCGACTTGTCCAAACATGAATTTCTCCCAAAAAGAATGGCCTCAATTGAGGCCATCAACAGTTATGCCGCTTTTGGCTCTGATGCCGCAGGCACCGGCGCAATCGACTGTTGCAGAATATCGAGTACGCGAGACAGACCTTCAGGCGTACCTGTTTGGCGAGCTTTCACGGTAACATCGTATTTTGCAGAGTTGTCTGATTTACGCTGAGTTTCTTTGCTTGAAGAAATCGAGCCTTGGCATTTAACGCGAACGCTAAATGGTCCAATGCGGCCTGAGGCTTCAGCTTCGAACGATGCTTGGCGATCGTCCTTCGTTTGCTCACTGAATGACGATTTCACTTCCATCATGAAGTTCACATCGACTTCTGTGACTTGCAGTGTCGGTACTGACACGATAGAAATGAACGGTACTTTGATTTCATATGCCGTGCTTTCAATTTTTACCGAGCCATCTGGTTGTTGAATTTGCTCCGGCTTTTCGAAGCTAAATGGCACCATACGTACTTTGCCATTTTCAAAGCCAACGGTTTCGATAAAGTCAGAGGTTGCTTTAGCGAGTGAAACTTGTGCATCACATGCTGCTGACAAAGGACCGCCAATCAGTTGGTCCATTGGTAAGCCACCAAATTGATCTGACATTTTTACTAATTCACTCATAATATCTCCTTAGTTGTTATGAGTTGAGGGGTTTCCATCCCATCTTCGAAACGCCATGAAGAGTGTTCAGTTGCCTGTCAGCACTTCACGAAATTGCGAAGGCGGACTGGGTTTAAAACAGTTTCAAGAGTTCATTTTGCAATTTGAGGTACGCTTCAGTTGCTTCGCCTGCCTCAAATTCAATTTCCATACTGGCGGTTCGTTCGCCTTTTTTCCCCGCTCGAGAGAACAAATCGGTGGAGAGAATTTTTTTCAATTTGCCTTCCGCATTTTCTTGCGCTTCTAAACTTTCGACACCATTGAGGCTGATATCGAACTTAGAGGTGAGCTTTTTGATTTTTATCGGATTATTCTGAGTGAGTGTAATGAGTGGTACATGCAGCTCCCGCTCTGGTGTTTCACCGTTCGCGCGCTTTTTATCCGCTTCTGGTCCAAAAGCGGGTACGCGAAATGAAATCATTTTTGGTCGACCGTCTTCGTCAAACCATTCATAAATGTTTTGCAGCGTTTGCCGCTCAATTTGATCTTGCGCTTCGGAAATGGAGCCCATGATGGCTTCAACTAAAGTTTGCAGTGTTAAGGTTTGTCCCGCCATGATTTCCTCAATGTAGTTGGGTCGTGTTAGTAAACCCATGATAGAGAAATGAAGGCGGCGGCAATCGGTGATATAGTCTGAGGTTGCGGGGATTTAGCGGGAGAACTAAGTCAATCCAGCGAAGATTGCCGTTAGGTGCGCAGTGAACGTTGTTTCACGTAGTGACCTGGAGATTGTGAAAAGACTTTCTTAAAGGCGTGATTGAACGAGGCGGAAGACTCAAAGCCCAACTGATTTGCCACGGTTTGTTGAGATAGGCCTGCGCTTAATAGTTCGATGGCGCGCAGCGCTCGATATTTTTGTTTCCAATCGCGAAAACTCATATCGAAATGCTTGTGGAATAAGCGGTTGAGGGTCCGACTAGATGCCCCGACCAAATCGCCCCATTGCTCTAAAGTACGTTGGCATGATGGGTTACTGTGCAATTCACTAACAATCAATGTTAAGCGTGGATCACTGGCATGGGCAAAGAAAAATGCATTTTTGGGTGCGCTAAGCACTCGGTCAATGAATACTTGAATGAATCGTTTTTTTGAGTCGTCGAGATCATAATCCGTCGGCCAACGACACACTTCTAAAATCATCGCCCGTAACAGCTCATCGACATCCATGGTATACGCGGTATCGCCCAGCGCTTCACAAAACTCTAAATTAACGTAAACGCTCCGAAATGCACCACCGTAGCGGCAATAACTTTCGTGAGCGACTTGAGGCGGGATCCACAAAGCTTGTTGGGGGGAATGACGAACGTGCCTTGTTCGGTCACCATCGTGAGCACACCTTGGCTAATGTAAGCCAGTTGACCAAAGGGGTGTGCATGCAATGGAATGTGCTCAAACGGTGGCATCGTCGTTGGTCTTGGGAAAAGCGGTCTATCAAGCTCAAGGCGGCGAAAGCGAGCAGGGACCGATTGCCATGTCACATTTGTCCGATCTGATAAATTATTTGTCATATTTAGTCATATTGGTCACTTATATAGCAGCGTAAACTATCTCCTGTGCTTAATCAATTTATCAGAGGGATAGGATGTCAAAGTCGAATACCAAAGCGTGGTGTTCTCCATTTAGCTTTTTAGTGTTGTCCACCATAATCATGGCGGTCACCTTTTCTGGCTGGAATGCGATGCTCAATAACTTTGCTATCGAAACCGCGTCATTTAATGGGGCGAATATCGGTATGTTGCAATCGTTACGTGAGATACCTGGATTCCTTGCGTTTACGGCCATATTTGTGTTGTTGGTTCTAAAAGAGCAAACGTTTGCGCTGATCAGCTTATGTCTGATTTCAATCGGCGTTGCGATTACGGGTTTGTTTCCCACCGTTTATGGCCTGTATGCGACCACCGTATTGATGTCAGTGGGATTTCATTACTTCGAAACGTTAAACCAGTCGCTTAGTTTACAATGGTTTAGTAAAGACGAAGCGCCAGAAAAGTTGGGCAAATTGTTGTCTATCAAGTCGATGGCGTCGCTTGTAACGTTTGCGTTTGTGTGGGCGGGATTTAGCTGGTTCACCTTAGGGTATACCGCGATGTATATGATCATTGGTGGATTCGGTTTGTTATTGACCGCGTATTTGACGTTGTCACACCCCTATTTTCCACAAAAGACAACTCAGCATAAAAAGCTTATCTTGAGAAAAGAATACACCTTGTACTACTTGTTAACGTTCTTTTCGGGAGCCCGTCGACAAATTTTTATGGTGTTTGCGGGTTTCTTGATGGTGGAAAAGTTCGGTTTTGATGTTGCTCAAATTACGACGTTGTACATGCTCAACCACGTCATTAACATCTTTCTAGCCCCTAAAATTGGGCTGATGATCAGTCGGATTGGCGAACAACGCGCGCTCACGATTGAATACAGTGGTTTGATCCTAGTCTTTATTGGCTAT
The DNA here is from genome assembly GCF_030994125.1 of Pseudoalteromonas xiamenensis. Lineage (NCBI taxonomy): Bacteria > Pseudomonadati > Pseudomonadota > Gammaproteobacteria > Alteromonadales > Pseudoalteromonadaceae > Pseudoalteromonas > Pseudoalteromonas xiamenensis. The sequence continues at coordinate 2,267,114 of NZ_CP099917.1, forward strand.
GCGCTGGTGGAATCCAGTGAATTGGCCGCTGCGCTGTATGTCGTTGACCATGTGTTCTTCGCTATGGCGATTGCACTGAAAACCTATTTTCAGAAAATTGCGGAGCCTGAGGACATTGCTGCAACAGCGGGAGTGAGTTTTACCATCAATCACATTGCTGCGGTTGTGATCCCTGCGGCATTCGGTATTGTGTGGTTGTACGACAATGCATTGGTGTTTTACTTTGGTGCAGCGCTGGCCGCATGTTCGCTGTCGCTTAGCCAAATGATCAATCGCCATCTGGCTAAGCGACAATTGACTCAAGCCGCAAGTTGCTAATGTGTAGCGACAAGAGGTGTTTGGATAGGGTGCGCCGGTTTCGGTAGCACCCAGGTCACAATTGCACAGGCGCTATGTACGATGGCCATCACTCTAAATGGTGCAATAATAGGATCAACCACTACAAACAGAATCAGCACTGCATCCAATGGCAAACCGAGCGGTCCCGAGACCAAGCTCAACATCGTTAGCATTGAAACGCCCGATGACCCCGCCGTTGCAGTGCCTGCAAGCAAGGAGCCCAGAACCACTACCATAAACACACCGAACGTCAGATCCACATTGTAGATTTGGATAACAAACATCGTTGCGAGGGCAAAATAAAGTGTCGGACCAATACGGCACAGATTGAAGGTAAGTGGAATAAGTAGATCCACACTTTGTTTGTCATAACCAAATTGTTCATGCATGGATTTTAATGCACTCGGTAAACTGGCCATAGTGTTAGCTGTGCCAAGCGAAATCGTCATCGGTTCTTTTAGCGCCGTAAACGGCATAACCCAATGTTTTAATCGCCAACACATCAACGCGTAGACGATCATAAACCATGAAATAAAGGCGAGTATCACGACGGGCACAAACTTGATCATCGCGACCAATGCTTCTCCACCAATCTTAGACAAAGTACTGGCAAGCAGACCACACAAACCAAATGGAAACAGGTACATCATCCATTGCACTATTTTTGTAAACGCAGCATAAATACCTTCAAATGACAGACACAAATGGTCAGAGGCTTGTTGGCGAATTGCACCAATGGCAAAACCAAACAGCAATGCAAAGAACAACACTTTCACGGTATATCCATGACTGAGTGCGGAAAAAATATTGGCGGGCACTAAGCTAAACAGAAATGCCTGAAGCATGGACTGTTCAGGAGGTGCCTCATAAGGCGTATGTAAATCCACAACCAGATCGGCATTTGAAAAGTCTTGAATAATTTGTCCAATCGCTTTCAGCGATTCGGTATCTAATTGGCTGCCAGGGGTAAAAATCGCACCAGCGAGTGCGCCAAGCGTGCTGGCGCCCAATAAACAGGCAAAAAAGACCAACGATAGCCGCAGCAGCAACCATTGACTATTTGCTTGTTTTAAGAGGCGACCAATACTGAGTGAGATAGCAGTAAGCAGAATAGGTAAAATACACATGGTCAGCACATCGAGGTAAAACTGACCTAACGGCGCAACGATAGAGAGGTATTGGGTGTCATATAGGCCAATGTAAATACCAACTAGCGCACCAAAAAAGACCGTCCAGCTCGAACGTAGCCATTGCAAATTAAAAGGGATCTTAGGCATGATTTAGTCTTCCTTTAGTTGGTTACGATGAATGTGTTCAATTAATTTTGGGTAATCAAATAACACTCTGTTGGCAGTTAATTCTAAGTTTAGGTTGTCCATGTACAGCTCCAGCAGGTACTTCAAGTAACCCGCCTCTCGCGAAACGGCGATACCTTTGTTATCAAAGTCATTGTCGAGCACAACGGTCATGACGTTGACGGCATCGTTATTGTTATCCACGATCACCTTTTTGATTTCCACTTCATCTCTAAAGGCTGCAACCACCTGTTGCTGGCGTACGGCGTTGACCGCGTCCTGCCATGTTGGGTAGGGCACTATCTCCATATGAACAAAGCGTTGTTTTGCGTAATCTTCGTAAGAAGAATTACCAATCACTGCGAGCTTCCCTTCCAAGGTTTGTATCGCTTCATATTTGGACCGTTTACCTTGTTGTTTTTGCAGTAGTACGCGGTTGATAAGCAACGCCTTGCGCAACCGAATATAAGGTTTGGTAAAAAGGACTTTTTGCGCGCGATTAAAGGTGATGGACAGCTTGCAGATGGCAATGTCTGCTTTCCCCTCTTCGACCATTTGGATAGCCTCATTTAACGTCCTTGCTTGGCGTAAGAAGCGTGCTGGAATGCCTAAGTGGTTGGCAAAGCCTTGCATCAGCTCGACATCTAAGCCGGTCAGCGTGTTGTCTTGAGTGAAATAGAAAGGCGGAGTGTCGTGCTGGTACATCGCGATACGGAGTTCGCCTCGTTGTAAAATGGGCTCGATGCTGTTTTGTAGTGTGTTTTTCGCCTGCGCAGCCAACATAAAAAAGCTTAGACACAGCGCAAACCATAAGCGTAGGCAGGTGTTCATTTTCGACTCCTTGTTTAGAATTGGTATTTCATCGAGGCCTGTAGGCGAGAACCATGAAGGTGCTGTGTCACCGTTGGCTGATCGTATTGTGCGCGCTCAAACCACGACCATTCCAAGCCGAACTCCAGGACGCTCGAGGATTTCCAAATGGTATTAATGTGACTTGAAAGCAACGTATTTAGACGTTGGTTGTCCTGAAGCTCGTTAGGCAAATCAATGCTGAGTGCGCCAATACTCACGTTACTGCGTAGTGTCGGGTGCCAATGATGTTGCAGCGCGAGATAACCACCTTTGCTCGTTATTGTGCTGAGGGTTTGACCATCAAATATCGCCGCGTAGCCACTGGCTTCTTGTAAATAGCGACCCAATCCTTTGCCGCAGGTAAAGTGCCAGCGAATATGCGTGGCTTCGTTGAAATACCAGCGGCCAGATACCGCAGCAGCACCCCCAAGTGCCTTATAGGCTTGGTTATTTTGCGTCACAGACAGTTGGCGCAGAATAACTTGAATCGACCAATGGCCTTTACCGTGTTGCTGAAGTAGGCGCAACGTTGCGTCGGGCAAGCTATCCGAGGAATCGGTTTGTAGGCCGCTTTCGTTAATGACGTCAGATTCGGGGTTTTCGAGGGAGGCTGAAAAGATGAATTGGCGCCAAGGTTGGTTGTAACGAATTTGCGTTTGGCGCACAAATGCTTGGCCTGTATCATTTGAGAAATCTAAGGTTTCAGGAAAACTACGGGCATCCACAAAATTTGACCACGTTTGGCCAATTAACCATTGATTGCTGGAAAGGTACGCGTGGCGCAAACGGCCCGTATCGCCATTTGCAATTCGTTCTATACTGCTGCTTGAATGCGTGCCATTGGCAAAAAAGTCGCCTTCAATGACACCAGATACGTTATGTTGAGCGTCTTGCCATTGCACTTTCAGTCGACTTTCTCGCATATGAAATCGACTGTAGGGTGAATCACTTCCAGCTTGCGTTGCTAGGTAATCCATTCGGTCGCCACGTAGTCCGGACAAGTCGTAGATGGCATCGGCTTTGAGCGTGCCTGATACCGAAATGGGAATCGAAAAATCACTGGCGGCAAGCACGGGCATATGAACTAAGGCCAGCAAAGCGAATTGGCACTTAGTGAGCGCCAAGCGGGGTTGTTTTGTTGCCAACATGATGTCTCCTTATGTAGAGTTGGGCAACACTAGCGTAAAAGAACACTCGGATTATAAATCGGGATAAGGTAGCTAAAAGTAGTTAAAAAGCATGGTTTTGCAGCAAAAAAAGCCAGCAGTTTGCTGGCTAGAGATGAAAGCGTTTTTTATACTCACGAGGCGTTTCGTTGGTGTAACGACGAAACACTTTCTCGAAATGACTTAGGTCACCAAAACCGACATCCAGACACAAATCGGTGATACGAATGTGAGGATTGGCTTCAATTTTAGATTTTGCTTTTTCGATCCGTAATTCCGTCAAAATTTGTTTGAAACTGCGATCTAAATTCTTTTTGAACAGGTACGAAAGATGTGATGGGCTGACGAAAGCATTACTTGCTACGTTGGTTAATGACAAGTCCTGTTGCCAATGCTCACCAATATATTTAAGTGCTTTGGCGAGTCCAGGATGAAGATGACTAAACGTCTCGTAGTCTTCTCGATGTAATAACTGCACGCATTGCGATTGCAGTTTTAGCTTGCGGTGTTGATTTGACTGAACAGGCGATGGCTCAGTTAACTTTGGTGCGCCGAGAATGTGTGGAGTAAGCACATTTAAATCGTCAATGGATACTGGATTTTGTTTGGAAAATGTGAGGAGTTGAACTAACGTTTTCTCGAGCTCGGAGTAGTTACCCGGCCACTGATATTTACACAAAAAGTGCTTAGCAAGTGGTTCAACATACTGATCGTCAAACAATTTGTGCTGTTCTATCATTCGTTCAATAATCTCAGCAAGGTCATTTGGTCTATCTCGCAGTGGTGGCACCACTAAAGTCAGGAAGTCCAACCGTGCAAATAACGCAGCGGAAAAACGTCCATCCCGAGTGAGTTGGGATAAGGAATGTGAAGTACTGACCATCACGCGAACGTCTCTTAAGCCACAGGCGTCATGGTCGTCAGAACAGTCGGTCATCATATCTGCGAGTTGCAACTGAGCACTGTAAGGGAGTTGATCAATATGACTGAGCAGCAAGGAGCCACAGCGAGCTCTTCGCACAGAATCTTGAAAACGAGATAAAAACGATGCGATGTCATTTAGGAATAATTGGCAGTCTAGCTCGATAAACGCGCCTTGTCTTGACGGGTCGTTGAAATGGACAGCACACGCGACGTTGAGCTTCTCACAGCCACTTTCGCCTTGCACAATAACGGGGTATCTGGCGCTTGCCGCACGTTCTATTTGGCTATCGAGCTGAAAAATAGCATCACTAAAACCAATTAGGGGCAGAGTGCGGCCAAGCTGCTTGTCACACCGATGGTGGGTGCTGTTACGCTGGATAAGAAAAGCGACTGCTTTGGAAATTTGGTGCAGGTGCTCTTGTGACAGTGATTTGATCACCTGTCGGCGAAAGAGATTTAATGCGCCCACTTGTCTGCGTTGATACATAATCGGAAAGCTGCATATCGGTTGGTTAATGGCACTCAAAGAGTGACCATAGACCAGCTGTTTGTGATTGTCCTCCGCGACTTCAATGGTAAGTGAATCTGACGCAATCGGGGTCAGTTGTTGATGTAAATATTTCGTGAGTTCTATCGTCAATTCTGGCGTTGCAGAAGATTGAAAAGTAGAAGCTGATAGTGATTGTGAGCGAATATCCATGTATGACTCCAAAGTAAGCTCACCTTGTTATGTTTTTCCTTACTGCAAGCAATTTACTTGCCTTAAATGATTGCTATCTGAGTAAGTAATTAATTACTTTTCAAGGTGAACGGGTTGCCTTGGCGTTCAAATTACTGAATAGACGAAGCTGGGTATCGGGGAAATCAACGGATAAATGATTACAATGTATTACAATTGGTTAACTTTTGAGTAATAAAAAAGGCAGGGAACCTGCCTTAGTGAAATAATCGGATGTGCGATCGCCGCGCGCTTGCTAAAGCTTGGTATTAGTCACATAAACGATTTAAGCCGTTTAATGCCGCAACACGATAGGCTTCAGCCATGGTTGGATAGTTAAACGTCGTGTTGACGAAATACTCGACATTGTTACCGCCATTTTTCTGCTCCATAATGGCTTGGCCGATATGGATAATTTCGGACGCACGCTCACCAAAACAATGCACACCGAGAATTTCTTTGGTATCTGCATGGAACAATATTTTTAGGCTACCCACTTCCGTGCCCGTGATTTGCGCTCGGGCCAAATGTTTGAATTGCGCACGCCCAACTTCGTAGGGTATTTTAGCCGCAGTCAGTTCTTGCTCTGTTTTTCCAACGGAACTCATCTCTGGAATGGTGTATATCCCCGTTGGAATATCGATGATGAGCTTTTCATCTTTATTGCCGCGAATAATGGCATCTGCGGCAATACGGCCCTGATCAAAGGCTGCACTGGCCAAGCTGGGGTAACCAATGACATCGCCAACCGCGTAAATGTTATCAATCTCGGTTTGGTAGGCTTGATTCACTTTCAATTGACCACGTCCATCCGCTTTTAGACCTACCGCAGCAAGGTTTAGCGAATCCGTGTTGCCTGTACGTCCATTGGCAAACAGCAAGCAATCCGCTTTGACTTTTTTACCCGAACGCAAATGTAAAATGACGCAATCTTCCCGTGTTTCAACGCGATCAAACTCTTCATTGTGGCGAATAACAATACCATTGTTCCAAAAGTGGTAACTCAGTGCGTCAGAGATTTCATCGTCCATAAAGGCTAACAGACGTTCACGAGTGTTTATCAAATCGACTTTGGCCCCAAGGCCTTTAAAGATTGACGCATATTCACAGCCAATGACACCAGCACCGTAAATCATTATGCGTTGTGGATCTGTTTTGAGACTTAAAATAGTATCGCTGTCGTAGACGCGAGGATGGTTAAAATCAATTTCTTTTGGACGATATGGTCTAGAGCCTGTGGCAATCACCACAATCGGTGCGGTGACCAATTCAAACGTGCCATCTGGGTGTGTGATTTTTACGGTATAACGGTCGATAAAACTGGCATCACCTTGAAATAACGTGATGCGATTACGTTCATAAAAGCTAGAGCGCAAGCTGGCTTGTTTGCCTATTACGTCGCTGGCATGATTGAGGATATCTGAAAACGTCATACGCTGGTTACGTTCAGAGATCCGATAAAATGGACTGGCTTTAAATTCAATAAAACGACTAACTGAGTGGCGCAGAGCTTTCGATGGAATTGTACCCCAATGCACGCAACCTCCACCTACCGCTTGAAGGCGTTCAACCACGGCGACGCGTTTATTGCGTTTGGATAAATTCATTGCCGCGCCTTCACCACCAGGGCCTGTGCCGATGATGATAGCGTCGTACTGGAATGCTGGTTTTGGTGTTTCGACAGATGTTGCTGTCGCTGGGTTGGTTTTTGCCACAGCCTCTCCTTACTTCTAATTTGAGGCTGTGACCAAAGGCTTAAGCGGCCTTCAGAAGCCTCGCGTTAAGCGCGAGCCAAGCTTGCTTTTGTGTCTGCCAAGCCTGTTCGAGCTCTTGATATTGTTTTAGTAAAGCATGTTTATCGCATTGCGCTAACATGGCATTTTTCTTCACTTCTAAAATTTGTTTTTGCAAAGCACAGAAGGTCTGCAATTTTTTCAGAAGTAATTCATACTCTTGGTGTAACAATGTAAGCTTATCTTGCGCTAAAGGCAATTTTGCAAGACGACCTTGAGTGCGATTAAGCAAGGTTTCGGCTTTGGCTTTCTCAATGCGTTCAACCGGTGTGCGTTTAAGTTTGCTTGCAAGACCTAACATTGCCATGGCACGAATAATCCATTTTGTCGGATCATAGTGATACCATCTAATGCCGTTACGATAATCACTGGCGAAAATGTGGTGGAAATTGTGGTATCCCTCGCCATAGGTAAATAGCGCTAAGAAGCCATTGTCGCGCGCGGTATTCTTTTCCGTGTAAGGACGCGAACCCCAAATGTGAGCGAGCGAGTTGATAAAGAAAGTAAAATGTTGACTTAATACCAACCGAAGTACACCACACAACAACAGCATGCCTACAAAATCGCCGAACAACAGCCCTAGTAAGACGGGAATACCAATGTTCGTCAATAAGACTAATTTCATATAATGACGGTGTTGCCACATGACGACGTTGTTTTTCTGTAAGTCTCTCGCGTTGCTGTAATCGCCATAACTTTCCCCTTGATAGTCACGCAACATCCAACCGATATGGCTAAACCAGAATCCTTTGGTGGCGGCATAAGGATCTTTTTCTACGTCATCAACATGACCATGGTGTACGCGATGATCAGAACTCCAATGCAACGCACTGTTTTGCAGTGCAAATGCACCACCAAGCGCAAAAACAACCTGTACGACGGGGTGGGCATCGTACGCTTTATGTGCCCATAAGCGGTGGTAACCTGCAGTGATAGACAGACCGGCATAAAACATACAGACAACAAAGGCAATCCAGTTCGCAGCGGTGTATCCGTATTCGAATCCATACCACGGCACAAGGGTTACTGCCGCTAAAAACGACAAACTAAAAAAGAGAATATTCTTCCAAATTAAAGGGGGATTTTTCATGACTTTTAAAATCTCAGCGTACAACTGTACGCTAAAATAGTCGCAAACCAGCTATGAGTCAATGTTAAGGGAACGTATTTTGGCAATAATTTGATCTATCGCAGCTTAGGAAATGCTGGTGACGTAACAAAATAAGGGCAAGCTAAACCTCACCTCTTACGTTGAGTCTAGAACATGAAAATAGCGATGGCATAATTTTACTTAACTGCGGTGTTTAACTTGGGGGCGTTGTTCGGTCATCGGCTATTTTCAGGATAAATAAGGTATTACTTGTATCGTTCAGCGAGCTTTGTTTTAATTTGTCTGTTTTGCCAAGGCACATTGGCAAAGCAGTCATTCTTTCCTATTTACGACAACAGAAGAACGCTTTCGGTCTTTTTCACTTGGAGAACGTCATGTCTGGCATTCGTGCTCAACAAAAACAAAAAACGCGTGAAGCACTAATTGAAGCTGCGTTTAACCAGTTAAGTGCGGAGCACAGTTTTTCCAATTTGAGTTTGCGTGAAGTGGCCAGAGAAGCGGGTATTGCACCAACGTCGTTTTATCGACATTTTAAAGACATGAACGAGTTGGGTTTAACGATGGTGGATGAGGCTGGCTTAACGCTTCGTCAGTTAATGCGTCAAGCGCGCCGTCGAATTGCCAATGGTGGAAGTGTTATTCAAACGTCAGTAAATACGTTTATGGAATTTATCGATACCTCAAGTAACCAATTTCGGCTGCTTTTGCGCGAACGTTCAGGTACCTCGAAAGCATTTCGCGCGGCGGTGGCAAGAGAGATCCAACATTTTATCTTAGAATTAGCTCACTACTTAGAAAGCGAAACGCACTGCGAATCGCTCCACGCTTATATTCAAGCGGAGGCGATGGTCACTCTGGTCTTTAGTTCTGGCGCTGAAGCACTTGATCAAGACCAAGCGCAACGAAAAGAGCTTACTGAACGATTGATTTGGCAACTACGTTACATCGCGCGTGGTGCGGGTCACTACGGGTCATTGTAACATTCATTCTTACACACTACTTAAAGCAAAAAGCGTTGTTACACTTACACTGCGGCACACAATAACCCATTGGCTGACGTGACGACGATAGACGCGCGTTTATTTACACTTTTTGATAAAAAATTTTTCTATCCCATATTCCCTTCATTTTGGCTTGTCATTGACCATGGTTTTGTTATTTTGCATTTATAATCCAATAACTCATTTAAATTTGTATTTTATGGCTTTTTCTTGATTGTTTTGTGTGGGTGGGTTGAAATTTTTATGCTTGATCCGGTTTCCTTGTCCATGGTACAAAATGACTAATTCATCGACAGGTATACTTTTAATGCAAATGTTCACTTTATTGTCACTACTCCTCAATCTGATTCTGCCAAGGTGCAGGAGCGGGGCGTAGTTGCGCATTAAGTAACCACTTTTTTACCCCCGCACTAGCGGGGGTTTTTTATTTTTGGGAATGAGGAAACAGATATGCAGGACAAGGTTTGGATTTTTGACACGACATTACGAGACGGCGAACAGGCGTTAAAAGCGAGTCTAACGGAAACTGACAAGCTGCAACTCGCTCATGCTATCAGCCGCTTGAACGTCGACGTAATGGAAGTGGGTTTTCCGGTCTCGAGTCCTGCAGATTTTCGTGCTGTGCAACGCATTGCGACAGAGGTTAAAGGTCCTGTAATTTGTGGATTGGCACGTGCGGTTGCAAAAGACATTGAAGCCTGTGGTGAAGCGCTTCGTCCTGCTGAGCAAGGTCGTATTCACACGTTTATCGCGACGAGTCCGTTGCACCTTGAGCATAAATTGCGAATGAGCTTGGCCGATGCCACAGAGATGGCGGTGAAATCCATCAAATTGGCACGCCAATACACCGATGATGTTGAGTTTTCGTGTGAAGATGCGGGTAGAACGCCACACGACCATTTATGTCGAATAGTGGAAGCCGCGATTAATGCTGGTGCTTCGACGATTAACTTGCCTGACACGGTTGGATACGTCACGCCGGATGAATACGCTGCAATGATCTATCACTTACGAAATAATGTGCCGAATATCGACAAGGCGCGTTTGAGTGTTCATTGCCACAATGATTTAGGCCTTGCTGTTGCGAATTCTATCGCGGCCGTTCAAGCGGGAGCGAGACAAATCGAGTGCACTATCAATGGCATTGGTGAACGTGCTGGCAATTGTTCATTAGAAGAAATTGCGATGATCATCAAAATGCGCCAAGACCATTTGAAAGTGCATACCGGCATTCGCAGTGAAGAAATTTACCGTGCGTCACGTCAAGTGTCTAAAATCTGCAATATGCCAGTTCAACCGAATAAAGCCATTGTGGGTGAGAATGCGTTTGCCCACAGCTCAGGCATTCACCAAGATGGCGTGTTAAAAGCACAAAATACCTATGAAATCATGTCGCCAGAAAGCGTTGGTGTACCAAGCAATCAATTGAATATGACCTCACGTTCAGGTCGCCATGTGATTGAACATCGCTTGGAAGAGCTTGGGTATCAAAAAGGCGACTATGATATGGACAGCTTGTACGAGAGCTTCCTAGCGCTTGCCGATCAAAAAGGAACCGTATACGACTACGACCTTGAAGCGATGATTTATTTTAATCAAATCAACGATAAGGATGAACATTACCAACTGCAGTTTGTGAACTCAACGTCGAATTCACAGTCTGTGGCAAGTGCAACTATCGGCATGACCATCGGTGGCGTAGCCAGCCAAGAAGCTGCGACGGGTAATGGGCCTGTTGAAGCGTCGTTCCTAGCCATTGAGCGTGTTACAGGTATGGAAGTCGAGATCATTGAATATAACTTAGATGCGACAGGACAAGGGGCAAGCTCTTTAGGTCAAGTCGACATCATCGCCAAGTACGATGGACGTCAATATCATGGTGCTGGCCTTGCGGCTGATATCGTGGAAGCGTCGGTAAGAGCCTTAATTCGCGTGTACAACTTAATTTACCGTGCACAACAAGTATCTGATTTAAAGCAACAAAGGAAAGCAGGATGAGCCAACCAAGTTATCAAGTAGCCGTTTTACCAGGTGATGGGATCGGTCCAGAAGTTATGGCGGCAGCGGAGCAAGTGCTCGATGCGGTAAGTCAAAAATTTAATTTCCATTTGACGATGCAACACCAATTGGTTGGCGGTGCGGCCATTGACGCGCATGGTGAAGCGCTGCCTGACGTCACGCTGAAAGCGTGTGAAGCAGCAGATGCCATATTATTTGGCTCGGTTGGCGGTCCAAAGTGGGAGCATCTTCCACCTCATCAGCAACCTGAACGTGCATCGTTATTACCTCTACGTAAGCACTTTGGTCTTTTTTGTAATTTGCGTCCGGCTCAATTGTTACCCGCATTAAGTGCCGCATCACCATTGCGTGCGGATATTAGTGCGAAAGGGTTCGATATTCTGTGCGTGCGTGAACTCACCGGTGGTATCTACTTTGGTGAGAAGGGGCGCTCAGGCGAAGGGGCTGAAGAAGTTGCTTTTGACACGCAACGTTATTCTCGAGCAGAAATAGAGCGTATTGCACGTTTTGCCTTTGAGGCGGCGCGTCTACGCAGCAATCACGTCACTTCAGTGGATAAAGCCAACGTCTTAGCATCCAGCGTGCTTTGGCGAGAAGTCGTCGTTGAAGTCAGTAAAGACTACCCTGATGTCACGCTTTCGCATATTTACATTGATAACGCAGCTATGCAGTTGGTGAAACAACCTAGCCAGTTTGATGTGCTGCTGTGCGATAACTTATTTGGTGACATATTATCGGATGAATGCGCCATGATCACCGGCTCTATGGGCTTATTACCATCCGCGAGCGTCAATCAATCTGGCTTTGGCTTGTATGAACCTGCTGGCGGCTCTGCGCCAGATATCGCGGGTAAGGGAATTGCAAATCCGATTGCGCAAATTCTCAGTGCAGCGCTGATGCTGCGTTACTCGCTTGGTCAAGATGAAGCGGCTCGTTGTATTGAAAAAGCAGTAGCTGAAGCCGTGGCCGCGGGTGTCGGCACACCGGATATTTATCCAAATGCAGGTTATACGACGTTAGACGTTGCGCAAGCAATCGTGCAGCGAATCGCGTAATTTCTCACCAGAATTTAAGGATGTAGCAAGTGGCACAAACACTTTACGATAAAATTTGGCAAGCGCATGTGGTTGAGAAAATAAATGCGCAAACGGATTTACTTTATATTGACCGTCATTTAGTCCATGAGGTGACTTCACCGCAAGCTTTTGCGGGATTGCGTGAGCAAGGTCGCAAAGTTCGTTGTCCAGAAAAAACTTTCGCGACGATGGACCATAACGTTTCAACGAAAAGCCGTTCATTGGATGCGGCAAGTGAAGTATCTCGTAATCAGTTGTTGGCACTGGCTAAAAACTGTGAAGAGTTCGGGGTCACGTTGTACGACCTTGATTCAATCAATCAAGGCATTGTTCACGTCATGGGGCCTGAGCTTGGTGTCACATTACCTGGAACGATCATTGTCTGTGGTGACAGCCACACATCAACGCATGGTGCGTTTGGTGCGTTGGCGCACGGTATTGGTACTTCTGAAGTTGAACACGTCTTAGCCACCCAAACATTGCAACAGAAGAAAGCCAAATCATTAAAAATTGAAGTAAACGGCACGCTTCGCCCGACAGTGACGGCGAAGGACTTAATTCTTGCCGTCATTGGTAAGCTGGGCACAGCTGGTGGCACGGGGTATGTTGCTGAGTTCTGTGGCACTGCAATTGAAGCGCTGTCAATGGAAGCGCGAATGACGCTTTGTAATATGAGCATTGAAATGGGCGCCAAAGCCGGTTTGATTGCGCCGGATGAAGTCACCTTTGCTTATTTGGAAGGCCGTCAATTTGCACCGAAAGGAGAGGACTTCAGCAAAGCCGTTGCGTATTGGCAAACGTTGTGTACCGATGAAGGCGCGGCGTTTGACCACACAGTGACCTTACATGCCGATGAAATTCAACCGCAAGTCACGTGGGGCACCAGTCCAGAGCAAGTGATAGGCATTGACGAGTTAGTGCCAAACCCAGATGTTGAACCTGATTTAATCAAAGCTGAAGCGATGCGCTCGGCGTTGAAATACATGGGGCTAGAAGCGGGTCAGAAACTCAGTGATGCAAAAGTCGACACTGTGTTTATCGGTTCATGTACAAACAGTCGTATCGAAGACTTACGGGCAGCGGCGGAAATCGTGAAAGGTAAAAAAGTTGCTGAAGGGGTGGAAGCCTTGGTGGTGCCTGGGTCTGGTTTAGTGAAGCAGCAAGCGGAACAAGAAGGGTTAGCAGACATTTTCGTGGCCGCAGGTTTCGAATGGCGTGAGCCTGGGTGTTCAATGTGTCTGGCGATGAATGATGACCGTTTGGGCTCAGGTAAGCGCTGCGCATCTACATCTAACCGCAATTTTGAAGGTCGCCAAGGGCGAGGCGGACGAACGCATCTAGTGAGTCCGGCAATGGCCGCGGCAGCCGCGATTGCGGGTCACTTTACGGATATTCGAGGAGAAGCAGTATGAGCATCTATCACCACGGGTTAGTTGCACCGCTTGATAAAAACAATGTGGATACGGACCAAATTATTCCCAAGCAATTTTTGACTTCGACGAGTCGTGATGGTTTTGATGCCGCATTGTTTTACGATTGGCGTTACCTTGATAATGGTCAACCTGATCCGGCGTTTGTGTTGAACTTCCCTCAATATCAAGGGGCGAGTGTTTTGTTAACGCGCGATAATTTTGGCTGTGGTTCTTCTCGTGAACACGCGCCTTGGGCGCTAAAACAATACGGCTTTAACGTGATTTTGGCTGAAAGCTTTGCGGATATTTTCTTCAACAACTGTGGTAACAATCAAATGTTGTGCGTTGCGTTACCCGCCGCGACGTTAGATGCACTGTTTGCGGTGTGTGAAGCGAACGAACGAGTGCACATTGAAATTGATCTGGAAAATCAATTGATCCACTCGTCGGACTTTGAGGCAATTCATTTTGATGTCCGGCCGGATATTAAAGCGCGTCTACTCAGTGGTCTAGATTTTATCGGCGAGACTGAACAACTAAATGCCGCCATTGATGCCTACGAAGCCAACCTTGCAAAAGAGCGACCTTGGCAAGAAGCATGGCATCACGCTTAAACTGAGCGCTTATCCGCGTTCATTAATCGCATTCTAATATTAAAAAGGCCAAAGGGCATTTACCCTTTGGCTTTTGTTGTTTTAGGTACTATGAATGAAAAGCCTAGTTGCATTGAGTTTGTTGCTGAGTAGCGTCTCAGCGTTGGCACGTCCCGCACCTTTAGTTTCAATTCCAACCCATGATGCTTTCTTCAATCGCTTATCAGCGCTGTGTGGTAAGGCTTTTCAAGGTAAAGTGGTGGTCGATAACCAAGGCCCGAGCAAGTTTGATAAAGCTAAATTAGTGATGCACGTGCGCCGTTGTAACGAGAAAGAGCTACAGATCCCATTTCATGTTGGTGACGACGCATCTCGTACTTGGATTGTCACCAAAACGGGTAGTGGTCTTAGTTTAAAACACGATCATCGCCACCAAGATGGCAGTGATGATGTGTCCACGATGTACGGTGGCCATACGCTTGATGCCGGTTTTGATCAAGTTCAATCGTTCCCAGCCGATCAATACTCTAAAGCGTTATTTGCTCGGCTTGGTATGGCACAGTCTATAACAAACATTTGGCAAATGTATGTGTACGATACAACATTCAGCTATCGATTGATCCGTGAAGGAAGAGAGTTTCGTGTGGACTTTGACTTATCTCAGCCAATAAAGACGCCTTCTGCACCGTGGGGTTACGAAGATTAGTTATCCGTCGAAGATATTAGCGCTTCGGCCAATTACGGTTTGGCCGTTGACGTATCGCCAGTGTTTTTCAGCATGTAGATTGAGAGTGGTTTCGGCTTTTCACAGCGTATCCATACGAGTAAGTTCGGCTGAAATGGCCGGATCTTTTTAGGAAAACGGTCAAAATCTTGAATGCCGTTTTTGATAGTCAGAACAGGGTCGTTAGCTTGACAAAGACGTTCTGCATGGCGCAATAAAAAGGTACTTTGTTGTTGAAAATGGGCATAACTGTCGCTATCAATACTGACAAGGAAACTCTCGTCAGAATAGCGAGTCTGAGTATAATGAACTTGATGATCAAAATCATATAGGCGTTCGGCTTGCCCCAAAGGCACGGGCGTTGAAGAACATCCCGCTAGAATGAGAATGGTTGTGAGCGCAAATAGGCGTTTATTGAAAGGCATGATGTTCCTTTTACGACGGATCCTTTGTCACTAGTGTAGCTTAGAATGAATGGAGACAACATGCTCGCGAAAATTAAAAATTGGTTATGTATCAGTGATCAAAGTTCAGGTATTCCGAAACATGAATTCAATCTTGCGCTGGGCGCGTTGCTGGTGGAAGTGATGCAAGCCGATCAGAATTTGCATCCGGAAGAGCAAGCCTTAGCGATTCGTTTGTTGCAAAATCGATTATCCCTAACGTCGCAAGAAGCTGAAGAACTGGTGCAAGATGCAAAGGGCAAAGTAGATGAAGCCATCGATCTTTATGCCTTTTCTAAAGCGATAAACAATCAAACCAGCAGTGAAGAGCGCATCGATATCTTAACCTTGTTGTGGCAAATGGCATTAGCGGATGGAGAAATAGATCGTCATGAAGAACATCTTATCCGTCGTATAGCGGGTTTACTTTACGTGACGCATGAAGATTTTATTGTTGCAAAATTACGCGCCAATAAAGGGTGAACTACGCCCCGAAATAAGAAACTTAAACCGTATTTTTGTGTTGCTAAAATAGAGCTATATCATACTTTAGTGTAAAAACTCTAAAGTGTAATCGCATGTAATTGAATAAAAAATAACAATAATCTATCATCCGGCCTCCATTTTTCTCTTCACCCATCTGGATGATAAAAAAGCAAACTGAAACCGTGTACAGGGACACGTTGCGATTGGTTGAGTTTTGTGTGGTTTTCTAACTTATCAAGCCAGAAAAATAACAACTAGGAGATAGGCTTGAGGTTGCTCAAATCAGCTTTGTCAGTCTTTGCTGCTGGCCTTTGTATGTCCGCACAGGCTGCGAACCCGGTTTCTGCACTGGCAGAGAATCAGGTATTTCTCAAAGGTAAATATCTTGCAATTGGCGTAAACGAACTTGGTACATTCGGAACAAAAGCCGGTGTTTCAGTTCCTTCTGACTTTCACTACTATCAAAAATCTGGTCAATACCGTTTAGGTCTTTTTGCTGACATGGATGGCCTTGATGAAGGAAATCCAGCCAGTACCGTTGATTTTTTCCTACCAGGAACCGAGTTCGAAGGTTTCATGCTCAATTATAAAAAAGAAGGTGTAACCACCTCTATTTTGCAAGGAAGAGCTGAAACATCGCCCTCTTCAGGTCCTAAAGCACTTAAATTTAAGTCTATCGAAAACCTATCAACAGGTAGTGAGTTGAAAGCCCGTTGGGTTGGGGAAAACGAAGATATTCGAGTGACTATTACACATTATTTTGGCGATCTTGATCAATATTATGTGTCGTTTGTTGAGGTGGAAAACCTAACGTCGGTAGAAATTACAGATTTACGTTTTGCACGAGGCCTAGACCCTGATCAAGAATCAAGTGGTATGGGTGGAACGTCAAGTACCCGAAATACCGTATTGTCTCAAGCGCCAAGTAACCAAGTTTCTGTTGAAGCAAAAGGCACGTCAACAGGCGTTAGTATCTACCTGGTCTCTAACCAGCCAAATAGTCGAGTACATTATAATAGAGAATTCAACGAATTTGACTTATATGGCTCGTTGTGGACAGATCAACCAGCGGTAAATTCAACGATCACCTCAGACAAGGCGATTTATCTTATTCAAGATAAAGGTACTCTCGCGGCAAATAAAAAGGCCAGCTTTTATCACTTAACCGGCCTAACCAGTGACCTCACTTCAGCCTTAAGTGCATTTGGTGATCGCGACGAAGATAAAGACGGCGTGAAAAACAGCGAAGATTCGGAGCCGAGCGATCCTTGTGTGCCGAATGCAAGCGTAAAGGCATGTGTGAATAAAGCGCCAACGGCCTCAAGTCGATCAGTGCTTGTTAAACCAAATGAATCTACGTCTATTAACGATTATTTAAAGTCAGTCACGGATGCTGATGGGGATTCGCTTTCGTTGAAAGGTGTTATAAATGCAACAAACGGTAGCGTCAGTCTTTCGGGCAGTGACATTACCTACACAGCGAAAAGTGGATTTACAGGTGTTGACCCTCTGACATACATTGTAACCGATGGCTATGCGGATCTAACCGTTACGCTGAATGTTGTTGTCAACCGTTCGCCGACCCTGTCAGGTACTCCGGTAACAACCATCGCACAAGGTGGAAATTATGCGTTTACACCGTCATTGACGGACGGCGATATTAGCTACGGTGATACCCATACATTTGGCATTATCAACCCTCCCAGTTGGGCTACATTTGATGATAAGACAGGTAAATTATCAGGCACGCCGGGGAATGCGAACGTCGGGACGACATCGAACATTGTCATCTCAGTAACGGATAGTTTAGGTAGTCAAGGAACGCTTACTGCATTCGACTTGCAAGTCACAAACGTCAATGATGCACCTTCAATTTCCGGTACGCCAGCAACGACGATAGCAGAAGATTCTCCCTACAGCTTTACACCAACCGCCAGTGACATAGACACAGGTGATACGTTGACGTTTAGTATTGTTAATCGGCCAACATGGGCAACCTTTGACCCTGCTACAGGCAAATTGTCAGGCACACCGACGAACGAGCATGTTGGTACGACCTCGAACATCGTCATTTCAGTGAAAGACAGCTCAAACAGCTCAACGGCGTTGGCTGCATTTAATCTGACAGTCACTAACACGAATGACGCGCCTACTATTTCTGGCACACCCGTAGTCACAGCAGAGGAAGATTCAGCCTACAACTTTGTGCCGACTGCAACGGATGTCGATGTCGGAGATGTGCTGAAGTTTAGTATTACAAATAGCCCAAGTTGGGCTCAGTTTGATACTAAAACAGGTCGCTTATCAGGTACGCCTAGGCAAGCGAACATTGGTACGACGGACAATATTGTAATTTCTGTGAGTGATAGTGGTGGGAAAACCGTTTCTCTCGCGCCTTTCTCTTTGACGGTACGCAACGTCAATGACTCACCCGAAGTAGGCACTGTTGCGAGCATTGTATTGGATGAAGGCGAAGAAAAAACCGTTCGTATTACTGCGAGTGATGAAGATTCAGATGTGCTCACACTATCGCTTGTGAATGGCGAGTCATGGATGTCATTGGATGCATCGAATGGACGTTTAATTTTGACGCCGCAAGAAGAGCACATCGGTGTTTACTCCAATCTTCGAGTGAAGGTATCCGATGGCCTGAGTGAGTCTACCTCTAATACGTTCTCGGTTGAGGTTCGCGACGTTAAACATACGCCAACGGTTGACAATGCAGAGTTTGAGTTGCGGGAAGATACATCAGTATTTTTGACGCTAAATGCAACTGACAAAGACAGTAAAGATGAATTGCAAGTCGTCTTTACTCGTGTCCCAACACAAGGTCAGCTCACCTTTAATGGTCAGCCAGTATCCGTAAATCAGCGCATTGCTTTGAAAGAGATTACCGGTGTTGAATATACGCCACAAGCGAACTATTTCGGTGCCGATTCCGCTGCGGTGGAAGTGTCAGATGGTGAGCTGAATGCATCAGCAGCTATTTCGTTTACCGTAACACCGATTGACGACCAGCCTACTTCCAAAGGGGTACTACGTCTAACACCAGTGAGTGAAGATAACGTTGACGGTGTTTTGTTGACGGCAGAAAAACTGCTGGCACAAATTGAAGACATTGAGAAAGATCCCGCCAATGTGGTTGTTGATAAGTATCAGGGAAAATACGGTGAACTTCAATTTGATGGGAGTGTTTGGACATATCAGTACTACGCACTGATGGAGCCTTATCTTTCAGACGCGAATTTTGAAGATAAAGTTCAACCCCTTCGCAAAGACGAGAAAGCGTTAGAGCAGCTTTCCATCGCCGTTCAAAGTGTCGTCCCAGGCAGTGCGCAAGTTACACAACTCGTTGAGTTCGACATCATTGGTCAAAACGATAAACCTGAAATTGTATCGCCACTCATACCTGACGGCCGAGACTCTGCGTACAGTTCTTTTGGTTTTGACCAGCAAGAAATAGTGCAGATTGAAGCGAAGGATATCGATAAAGAAAGCAGTTTTACGTTTGCTCTAGAGGCGGGCGAGTACGCGGATTCGTTCACTATCGATGAGAGCGGTCACATTTCGATTGTGAAACCAATTACTTTTGATGATGTTAAAGCAGGGATCACAGAAAGTTACCCAATCACGGTTTTAGTCTCTGATGGTATTGAGACAACGTCGTTGCCTATTGAGCTGAAGCTTGAGTATGGTGGTGATGCCGATGGTGACGGCACGACGAACGAAGATGAGCGTCTTGCCGGGACCGATCCATTTGATAAAACAAGTTTTCCAGATGCGGACCATGATGGTGTATCGGATCAACTTGAAATAGAGCTTGGTACCGATCCGAATGACCCTGCATCTTTCACGGACATGGACCAGGATGGTGTACCTGATTTCCAAGAAGGGATTGCAGGCACTGACCCAACAAGTAGCACAAGTTTTGTGGACGCCGATAACGATGGTGCACCTGATTACGTTGAAGTTCAGCAAGGCACGGATCCTAATGACCCTCATAGCTATTTAGATACTGATGGTGATGGTGTGCCAGATACGGCGGAACTGCGAGAAGGCTCTGATCCGTTAGATGGCAGCTCATTTGCCGACACCGATGGTGATGGCATTCCTAATGTAATTGAAATTCAACAGGGTTCAAATCCAGAAGATGAAGATAGTGCGATTGACAGTGATGGCGATGGCGTATCGGACTACGAGGAGTTCTTAGCAAATACGGACCCCTTTGATCCGCTGAGTTTAGATATCGATACCGATAAAGATGGTGTACGTGACAGTGTTGAGCGAAATGATGGAACCGACCCGAACGACCCTACCTCCTTTAAAGACAGTGATGGCGATGGAGTATCGGATGTACTTGAGCTTTGGACTAACACGGATCCGAATGACCCGCTGAGTTACAAAGATGCCGACGAGGATGGCGTACCAGACTTTGTTGAGTTCGTACAACAAACGGATGAAGCCAATAGCAATGTGTATCTAGATACCGACAAAGATGGTGTGCCTGATTACATCGAAGCTCGCGAGGGCACGGACCCAAGCGACGTTGCAAGTTTCAAAGATACTGATGGTGACGGTCTTGCTGACTATCTTGAGTTGCGACTTGGATTTAACCCCAATGATGCATCAGATAAAGACTCTGATGGCGATTTGGTACCTGACTTTATTGAAATTGAGCAAGGCACTAATCCAAACGATCTAGCGAGTTTCCTTGATAGTGATGGCGATGGTGCACCTGATTTCCATGAAACCTTAACGGGTAACGATGCGTTTGATGTCACTGATTACCTTGATAGTGACGGTGATGGGACATCTGATGCGGAAGAAAAACGTGATGGTACTGATCCATTGAATGCGTTTGACTTCAAAGACTCTGATGCAGACCAAGTTTCTGATAGGGAAGAGCTACTTGAAGGTACGGACCCTCTTGATGGTAAAGATTACCTCGACAGCGATGGCGATCTTATGCCTGATGCATTCGAGCGTCGCTACGATTTAGACCCAGAAAATGCGGCGGATGCAGAGCTGGATTTAGACTCGGATGGTTTGACGAACCAATATGAATACCTCAATGGCCTCAATCCTCAACTTGATTCAGCGCCACCTACGTTTGTGATTCGCTCACCGGTGTGGTTAAACGCTACTGAGCGTTTGACAGGGTTCAATGAAGAATGGTTTGAAGAAGATTATGCCTATGACTTGAATGACGGAGTGATTGAAATTCAACGCGACGCGTTGGTCCTGGCGCCGGGTAAGCACAGTGTTGAGTTAACGGCGAAGGACAGTGCAGGTAACAGCGCTTCTACAATCCAAGACGTCTACGTGCGCCCAATGCTTAGCCTATTAGAAAGCGGGCAATTAATGACAACATCGCACCATGGTGTGGTTAAGCTTAGCGTTAAAACGAATGGTGAATCGCCTGTATATCCACTTAGCGTTGGTTTTGAAGTGTTTGATGCAAAAGACCAAAGTGTATTGCAAACTGGTAGCGTCTCTTTTGCACAAGGGGATGCTGAACAAGCCATTCTAATCGATGTTGCGCAGCTAGGTTTAACGGATGAATTTGAAGGGCAATTAGGCGTTCGTTTGTCTCAGCTTGCGGCTCGAAATGAACTTTCATTTGCAAACATCGGAACTGCTAACACCGTGTCGATAGAGGTTACCTCTGCAAATCTAGCACCGGCGATTTCACTTTCCGTCCTACAAAATGGCGCTCCTGCCATTTGGATCACGCGTGATGGTGGAATGGTACAGGTAGCCGCTGATGTTACTGACGCGAATCAAGACGAGATCACACTTGACTGGACAGTGCCGAGTGCGATTGGCTCAAACACGCCATCGAACACCGGTTTTGCATTTGACCCAAGTGCATTAGCAGAAGGGCTATACGAAATCACATTAAATGCGACGGACAACGGTACACAACCTTTATCTACCTCTGCGGTATATCGTTTTTCAGTGTTAGCGGCTGAGCCTGGTTCATCTGAAGATTCAGATGGTGATGGTGTTCCTGATGTCGAAGAAGGGCTGGGCGACAGCGACAACGATAACATTCCTGACTATCTAGACAATCGTTATTTGGCCCAAAACCAAATGGAAGTAGAAAACGCCAATGGCGAGAAGCGACTTGCAGAATCGGCAATTGGGACGATTCTAAAAGCGGGTAAACAAGCGCTAACTCAAGGCAGTGGTTCCGTATTCCTTGAACAATTCACGGCTACTGACAGTCACTATGACTTCGTCACGCGAGTCTGGGATTTTGAGATTCACAATGTCAAGCAAGGTGAACAGACTCAGTTAGTTCTGCCGCTGAATGTACCTTTACCAAAAGACGCGAAGTATCGTAAATACAACGCTAATTTGGGTTGGTTTGATTTTGTGGAAGATGCACATAACGTACTTCGTTCTGCGCCAACAACACTCGGAGTGTGTCCTTGGATTGGTCATGAAGACTATGTACCAGGACTTGTAGAAGGAAATGAGTGTCTCGAAATCACGCTCCAAGATGGTGGACCAAATGACGATGATAAACAGGCCAATGGTGTCATTGTAGATCCAGGTGTCATCGCTACGGTGAAACCACAAACAGGTGATGGAAATGGTGATAAAACACCAGACACAAATAACACCAAGTCAGGAGGAAGTATGTTCTGGTTGTTAGTGTTTATGATGGCTGTGGTCATGCTCCGCCGCTTAGGTAAGAAACGCGTTATGCAGACCATTGCGGTACTTGGTTTGGTTGCAAGCCCACTTGTTTCAGCCGCTGAGCTAGAGTTAGTCGGGTCGCCAAGTACGTTTGTGACGAATGAACAAAATGAGTTGGCAGCACATATCGGGATTCGAAGTGATGTACTTTTATCTGGGGCAGTAATGCACTACGTACTGAAGGACACACTCACTCAAGAACAGTATCTTGTCGGTCAAGAAGCCATTGATCTGCAGGTTGGTGTCAATGACATCAACCATGTACTGGGTTTTGATGAAGACATTCCGGCGGGCGCGTTTGAAGTGCGAATGGTGACCCAACTTGCAGAGGATTTAGAAAGTGAAACGATTTTATCGAATCTACTTATAGGCTACGTTATTTACTCACCTAACATATCGAGTGATGTACGTTTTCTGTCCGCAAACGTAAACAACTACAGTTTCGTCCTTGGTGAGCGTCCTGATGATTCGCGCGAATTAAACACGGAAGCGCCATTGTTAGAAGCTAACTTTTCTGTCACATCAGATTATGCGAATGTGGTAAATCCGCTCACAACGAAATTTTTCTTTGAATCAGCAACATTAGGCCGTTATCCGCTCAATCTAACAAATCGCACTCGTCAACGTGAAGCCACGGAACAAGATGATGCATTGGCCATTGATGAAAATGGTCAGGTCACTGAGCTGTTGAATGGCTCTGATTGGCTTTTTGATGTTGCGTGCCCTGAAGAAGAAAGTTGTGCAAGCGTGCGCACAGGTGAAGAAATGGGTGCTAGTGTTGAGCTTTATGCAACCGAAGCGTTATACGATGCACTTAAGCAGAATGGCACTGATGTGCAAGGCGAGCTAGTCATTGAATTGGACCCAGATGCTCAATTGGATGAGCTCCCTGAACAGCGTTTAAACAATACTTTTCGTATTCCTGTGATTTATCTTCATGATGACGTTAAACCTGAAACATCATCACGTACCAACAATGCAGTAGACCAAGCGCGAGGAACGATAGTCACGTTCGCGCAAGAGGGTATGAACGGCAGTGGTGGTAATAAATCCAAGTTCCGCATTGAATATGGACTGGATGGTCGTCTTCGCTATCGTGTGGGCGATTTAAATATTCCGTATGAAGGCTTTTTTGACGCTGGTGGACACTTAAAAGTGTACATGTTTGGCGGTAAACATGATGTCTTGAACGCCGATTTCTATGGTGCGGCATTGGAAGATCCGTACAACAGTTACTGGGAAAACACGGTTAAAGTGTTTGGACAGGTTTACTGGAAACAGAAAAAGGTTGTCGGTGACTATTACCGTGATGACATTTATGTACTTTGGGAAACGCGCGATAGTAAAGGTAAAGAAAGGTATCGCAAGTACAAGAAAAAAGAAAAGAAAAAGAACTATTACTACTGGGGCATCAAATTTACCCTTAAAGGTGCAATTAAAGGCGAAGCCGGTATCACTGGGAATGTTTATGTCGCACGTGGAAATATATTAGGCAGTACAATAGGGCCTTATGCATCGATTGACGCCTCTGGTGGGGTATCGGTGAATGCATGGGTGGCGAAAGCGGGTGTATCGGTCGATCTTAACTTGATGCGACTCGATGCGCCGTTCTCGACGACGTTCCGAATGCTGGGTGGCGATTACGCAGAACTTAATGCGAGTCTTGATTTTATTCGTCGTCATCTGGATGGTAAGGTATCTGTGTGGGCCAAATGGAAAAAGCCAAAGTGGTTAGGGTTTAAATGGAATAAAAAGTCTAAGACAATTATGGAGTGGAGTGGGACGCGCAACACGAACAACCTCTGGAAAGGGGGTAAAACGTGGGGCGAAATGAAAGAGTATCGTATGCCTAAAATGGCTGCATTGAAGGTAAAAACGAAACTCGTTATCAAACAACCAAAGTCCACTTATGCATACGTGTCTGCGAAAGGTCGTATTGCAGAGGCAAATGTCTTTAAGCTTCTTTGGATGAAAATTGTCCTCAGTCCAGAAGATTACCTGACTCTGTCGGGGTGTAATGGTCAATTTAAAAAGACACTGAAAAAGAGTTTTAACGAGCGTTATAAACTCCCGAAAGGGTGTAAGTCGGTTGATATTGTAGGCCAAGTCCATGGTTACCAATTTAACAAACGAAATGCGCCAGTGATCACAATTGAATAATAGATGTTGGTTCACCATCTGAGGTGACTATCTAAGTTGGTTTAGTTGGAAAGGGGCTTAGCCCCTTTCTTTTTGGTAGAGAATATGATTAAAAAAATCGGTTTATTTGCAGGTGTTGTTGGTGTGGCTGCTTTATTGGTTGTAGCAATCATGCAACCGCGACAAGAGAGCGCGTCAACCGACAGTACACCTAGTCATCCTGAGATACAGGCTTACCAGTTTGAGTTGAACTCGAGTGGCAGTTTAAATAGTGGAGCTATTATGTCGGCCTTGTTTAACAGCCCTGTGAATGCACCTCTGCAACGCATTGAAGAAAACATCTCCGGCATAATCGTATTGCAACATACGGATGCTCAGCCGACGAAACGAATCGCGTACTTAAAAATGCTAAAAGGCACTGACCCAGAAATTGCGATGGAGTTAGCAAAAGCGGTGTTAGTAGAAAAGACGAATAACGGAGCTTGGCAACTGGATGAGACTGAATTCACCTACAGTGAGCCGCAGCGTGATTTACTGCTTAATTTATTTTCAAAATTACAAGTAGTCAGAGACGATGAATCAGCCTCTATTTGGCAAACGACGGAACAGGATAATGTGGGGTTCTACCATGCGACTTATAAACAAGAAGATGCAAAACACCTAGAGCGAATTAAAACCGACTATTTACAAGGCCAAACTCGTAGTCAGACGATGTTCGACTTACCAAACTCAATACTTTCGCTCAAAGAAAGCGTCGACCAAATTACGCTGAATGTACATACAACTCTTGTCGATTCGGTGGTTTCGACACAAAGAATAGAGATTCAACAAGGGAGTGAGCGGGTCATGGAATTAACTCAGCACATTACCTTAACTGCAACACGTGTTGATAAAAAACTTGAACACAGCATATCCATGGACGAGTTACGAGCACAATATCAGCAACCCCAACGTGCTCAACATGCTAGCCAGCGCAAACAAGCTCTAAGTTTTGATAGTAACAGTGATATAGTGACTTGGTTTTCTAAAGCGATAATTGCCGACGAAGATCAAGCGATTGAACAGTTAACGGCATGGTTTCGCGAAAATCCAGAGCAAGTGCGTGCACTGATTGAGTATATGAATACACATCTTGCTGAAATCTCGGATGAAGTAGATTTACGGCTGTGGTACGCAATGACTGAATCGGGTACGGTTGAAGCGCAGCAAGCGTTTGCTGATGCAATGTCAAAGAACGAATTCGATCTTCTTATTCGTACTCGAGCGATTGTTTATAGTCATGATTTCGTTCGGCCCACTCAGGGGTTAATCGATGGGTTGTGGTGGGTGTATGAGCATAAAGCGAATGATGGATCACAGGATGAAAAAGAGCTGTCGAGTATGGCACTTTACGCGTTGGGGTCACTTATCAATGCAAATGAAGTTGACGAACAGATACAACATTCGTTAAGCAAAGCAATGCTACGACGTTTAGATACCGCAAACACTGAAGAGCAAGCCAGTGAAGTATTAATTGCACTCAGTAATTCAAGGATGCCACGTTTTATAGAGACGTTTGAACAGTACACCGTAAACAAGAGTGATCGAGTTGTTGCGAGCGCGTTTGAATCATTGGCAAATTTAGAATTACCCGATGCGACGGATGCTTTAGTCGACAAGTTGGATTCGGTTGAGTCGGAAAGTTTGCGTGAAAACGCAACCAAGTCATTAGTCAATGCAGTCCCGACGGAAAAAAGTATTCAGTGGGCGAGCAGCCGATTAAACCTCACACAAAACGTTTCAGAGCAGGGCAACCTTATTCAGTATTTAGGTAAATACAGTAGTGACTACCCAGAAGCAGAGAAATCATTGCAGCAGTTACTCAAGCAGCCTAATTTGACCCTTCAACAAAAGCGATTGATCTATCGCTATGTCGCACCAAGACAGTAAGTAAGTTGTCTGTATCGTCTGTTGACGCGTGATTGCATTCAGTCACGTGTCAAGTTTGCGTGTTCAAAGCATTAAAAATGATTGATGGATCAGGGAAATAGAAAGATAAAGTAGATTCAGAAATAGGGGAGAGGAAGAATGGTCGGCATAGCAGGATTTGAACCTGCGACCCCTGACACCCCATGACAGTGCGCTACCAGGCTGCGCTATATGCCGACAACGGGCCTTACTATACGGAGATTTTTTTAAAAGGCAACTGCTTAGGTGTTGATTGCACACTTAATAATCGGAAGGTAGGCGCTACTTTTACCTAGCGCCGAAAATGAATCTAATGCCAAATGCCTTTAGGTAAAGTTTTAGCAAGATGCGGATGTTTGCTCGGGTCGAACGTTGGAATTTGTCCAGCTTTTAATTGCGATTGATAATCTTTAGTTAGCCAAATCACGACGCCTGAAAGCATAAATAAAGCGATAACGTTAATAATCGCCATAAAACCCATGGATACGTCTGCCAGTGTCCAGACAATGCCAAGTTCACTGAGTGAGCCCCACATCACCATACCAAGTACACACAAACGGAATAACATTAATCCCTTTTCATGGTTATGTTCTAGAAACAGTAAATTTGTCTCGGCATAGGAATAGTTCGCGACAATAGAGGTGAATGCGAAGAATAAAATCGCAATCGCGATGAAACTCGCCCCCCATTCGCCAACATGACTGACAAGAGCCGCCTGCGTTAGTGCGATGCCGGTCAGCTCTGAACCTGGAGCATAGGCTTCTGAAAGCAAAATTATTGCCGCTGTCGCGCTACAAATAACGAGCGTATCAACAAATACCCCTAGCATTTGCACATAACCTTGTGATGCTGGGTGATTTGGGTTTGGCGTCGCTGTAGCGGCTGCGTTTGCTGCACTACCCATACCCGCTTCATTGGAAAACAAACCGCGTTTAATTCCTTGGATCATGGCTTGCATTACGGCGTAACCGATTGCGCCAGCACCTGCTTGTTCCATGCCAAATGCACTATGAACTATTTTTACAAACACGGATGGTAATAACTCGGCATTTATTGCACATATATAGAGTGCGAGTAATAGATAGGCGAGCGCCATGAAAGGCACAACCAGTTCAGCAAAGCGAGAAATGGTTTTTAAACCACC
>NZ_CP099917.1:2300000-2387500 GCF_030994125.1 Pseudoalteromonas xiamenensis
GATGCTGTGTACCCGCGGCTAGACGGAAAGACCCCGTGAACCTTTACTATAGCTTGGCACTGAACATTGAACCTACATGTGTAGGATAGGTGGGAGGCTTTGAAGCAAGAACGCTAGTTCTTGTGGAGCCGTCCTTGAAATACCACCCTTGTATGTTTGATGTTCTAACGTTGGCCCCTAATCGGGGTTACGGACAGTGCCTGGTGGGTAGTTTGACTGGGGCGGTCTCCTCCCAAAGAGTAACGGAGGAGCACGAAGGTTTGCTAAGAGCGGTCGGACATCGCTCGGTTAGTGTAATGGTAGAAGCAAGCTTAACTGCGAGACAGACACGTCGAGCAGGTACGAAAGTAGGTCATAGTGATCCGGTGGTTCTGAATGGAAGGGCCATCGCTCAACGGATAAAAGGTACTCCGGGGATAACAGGCTGATACCGCCCAAGAGTTCATATCGACGGCGGTGTTTGGCACCTCGATGTCGGCTCATCACATCCTGGGGCTGAAGTCGGTCCCAAGGGTATGGCTGTTCGCCATTTAAAGTGGTACGCGAGCTGGGTTTAGAACGTCGTGAGACAGTTCGGTCCCTATCTGCCGTGGGCGTTTGAGAATTGAGAGGGGCTGCTCCTAGTACGAGAGGACCGGAGTGGACGAACCGCTGGTGTTCGGGTTGTCATGCCAATGGCATTGCCCGGTAGCTACGTTCGGAATCGATAACCGCTGAAAGCATCTAAGCGGGAAGCGAGCCTCGAGATGAGTTCTCACTTGGAGTTTAACTCCACTAAAGGGCCGTTGGAGACTACAACGTTGATAGGCAGGGTGTGGAAGCGCTGTGAGGCGTGAAGCTAACCTGTACTAATTACCCGTGAGGCTTAACCATACAACGCCAAAGTGGTTTAGTTGTTAGAAGTTAAGTATTGACTAAAGTAGACAACGACGAAGTAAAAGACATTAATATTAGCGTTCCAGATTTAGTTTACTTGCGGTAGCGAGTAGACGACCAGCTTATGCTTGGTGACAATAGCGTTGTGGACCCACCTGACCCCATGCCGAACTCAGAAGTGAAACGCAACAGCGCCGATGATAGTGTGGCAGCTGCCATGTGAAAGTAGGACATCGCCAGGCTCTAATTAAATAAAAAGGCCTCTTCGAAAGAAGAGGCCTTTTTATTTATTACGTGTTTAGGGATGTGCTACGTGAAAGTAGGGTGAAAAGTCGATTAGGGAAGCAAACAGTTTTGCTTCACCGGCTTTGAACGTCGAAGGCCTCTGGCCGCAGACCGGACATCGCGAGGCTGGGCGCCCCCGACTCTTAATTAAAGAAAGCCCGATCCGAAAGAGTCGGGCTTTTTTGCTTTATTTTTTTCTAGAAAATTCAGACCAATTCGAGAAACGATCCCAAAAAAACGAAGTTCGGTGTTGGAATGGCTCCTGTAGCATCGTACCTCGGTAAATTCTGACCTACACCTCACATTACTTATCTGTAAGCAGCTTTCGTAAGCGGCCTATTCTGATTTATGACCAGTTAGTCATAAAACAAAGCGTACCTTTAGTCCTCTAACGTTAAAGCAGCACGCAGTGCTCATGCTGTTTCTTTAGTTATATGTCTTGTTAGCTTTATTCGAAAGACGCACCCTAGTCATGCTGTTGGGTATGCTGATTGCCATTTAGGGTGAATGTGATACGAATCGATAGTGGTTGAACTTGAAGAACAGTTTTAAAATAGTGAGGGAGCACCGTATCCGAGGGGATAGCCGATACGCTATTAACCGCAGTGGGATGCGTTGGTTTCGAAATGGCAGAGGATGCCGTAGCTGTATTAAAGGGCGCGTTGAATCCGTTATTGTGAGTCTTGATGTGAAAGTGCGCTACCTACGTCAAAAGGGCCGCGGTAGCGCGACATATTTAGGCTTTTTTAACAAACTCTGATTTCAACATCATGTCGCCGTTACCATCCACTTTACAATCAAGATCGTGGTCGCCATCGACGAGGCGTTTGATGGTAGCCTTAGTACCAATTTTTAAGACTAAAGATGAACCTTTCACCTTTAGGTCTTTAATCAAGGTTACTTTGTCGCCATCGGCAAGCTGAGTACCATTTGAATCTTTAATGATGAGTGCATCTTCATCAACGGTCACTTCGTTTGGATTCCATTCATGCGCACATTCAGGACAAACTAAATTAGCTTGGTCTTCGTAAACGTATTCTGAACTGCATTTAGGGCATGGTGGTAAAGCTGAGCTCATGTGAACCTCTGTCATGGATCTTTGAATGCCGAAGCATTAATTTATGATAATCGCATTATAATAAAATTATAATCCCCAGTCAGGTTTTGTGTGCAATTATACGTCTTTAATTCTTTTCTTCGTTTTCCAACTCTAGCTTAGTGAAGTCAACATCGTGTTGCTCTAGGTACGTCCGAATAAGCTGACGCACGACTTGAGAGGGAGTTCTGTCTTGTTCAGCACACAGTTGCTCAAAGGCCTTTTTCTTGCGCGGATCGAGCAATACGGTAAATCGAGCTGTTTTTGTTTCCATTGTGTAGCCTGCTTATTTGATACTGCTGCGAAATTATAGACTGAGAGCGAGATACAATAAAGAAAGGCCCACAGATAGGCCTTTCAATTTGCAATGTAGCTGGATGGTGAAGGGCTAGAACAAACCATAGCTTTCCGTTTCTTCCGGTTCATATTCTGACAGGTGCTCAGGGCGGAAGATGGCGGATGGGTCGATAATTACGGAGTGTTTATCGCCGCGTTTGATTAATCCTTTCATCATGCGTTTAGTTTGAGGGTCGATATCAAATCCAACATTGGTTAATTCATGCAACGACTTCACCTCGCTTTCATCACAGCGGACATTGTCTTCTACTTGATCAACTAATAAGCCTACATGTGGGGTACGACCATCTAACGTGGTGAACACAATAATCGGCTTGTGATCTAGATCGATTTGTTCTCGTGCAGATTCAAATAAGCGAATGAGTTTAACGTAGGTTGTAACACGCTCTTTTTCCAGCAATTTTATTGCGCCTTCTTTGTCCCCTTTGTCACACATGTTGAGCAAAGTATCGGCAAGTGCATGCAAACGCGTATGTGGTTCTTCAAACCGACTTAAAAGCGCTTTCAAATCTTCATTGTCCGTTTTGAAGCTATAGTACCAACGACCAAACTCACATTGATGTGGATCTTTGGCTTTAGTAAAGGCTGCGCCTGAAAGAATGCTTTGTTCTAACGCTGAAAGCCACGCAATATGATCTTGTTCGCGCTCTTTAAGGAGATGAGTCAGACTCTTGATGATTTCAAATGAGGATTGGTCATTCAAAATAATACCCATATCAAAGATAGGTGTTGGGGTTCCCATATAGTCTTTGATACCGAGGAAGCTGGGGTTTTTATTCGGCAATGAAGTGAGATTGCCATCATAGCGTTCGGTTAGTAGGATATCCAAGATTTTTAAAGAGATTGTTTTATGCCCTACTTTAAAGTTGATTAAGTCCATATCGTCCCCTGCTAGCTGAATGCTCTAAGAATAGTACATTATTGATAATATGAGCGAAAAACAACGTACTTATTTCGCTGTGGATGATTAAATAATGCTTGAAGCTTATGGTCTTCAATACGCACGTCTTCCAGTTGCGCCATAAGGCATGTTTTATCAAATGGTGGTTTACATCGGTTTAACGCCTGAGTTGTCACATAGGCGTTTAAATAGCCTTCAAATGCTAGGCGACTTACCGTTATGTGGTTGTGTTTCGCAAGTCGTTTGAACTCCTCACAAAGCTCAATATCACAATCCAAAGGATCAGGCACAACTTCCGTTGTCATGATGGTTGCGGGTTTAGTCAACCGAGCATAAAGAGCATTACTAAAGGCGAATGAGACGGTTGAATAGATAAAAGCGCTTTTTGATGCTTCGGCTTTTTTAATAAACTCGGCGAGTGGGTCATACGTGCCCACCATTGCTACGGCTTCTGCACCACTCGCAGCAATGCGTGTCAAAGCTTTGTCGATGTCTTGGGTATTGCGGCGAAAACGAGCGATAGTGATGGCGGTGAGGTTCACGTCTTTTAACGCTTTCACTAAGCTTTTTTCAAGTGTTAAACCAAATTCATCTGCTTGGATGAGCAAAGCAACTTTTTTGAGCTGCTTTTCTTGGGTCAGAAATTGGATTTGCTCATACGCTTCTTGCTGATAGCTTGCCCGTAAGTTAAACACATGAAATGTATTCGCTGAGCGTAAAAAGTCAGCACCCGTAAAGGGAGTAATAAAGGGTAACTGACTGCGTTCGAGAAGTGGTTTGATCGCCCATGAGGTGGGCGTCCCCATGTAGGTAAATAACGCATCCACTTTGTATTCTTCGATCAGTCGTTTGGTGTTTTCTACTGTTTTTGGTGGCTCATAACCATCATCAAGCTTTATCAATTTCAGTTTGTGCTGATGAACTCCGCCGCGTGTGTTCAAGTCATCAAAATGCAGTAACGCACCTTCGCTTAGCTGGATACCGATCTGCCGCGCTGGGCCTTCAAACGCAGCAGACATACCTAGTTTATATTCTGCGGATTCGGACATGGCTTCTGTAGAAAATAATAACGAGGACAGCCCTATTAAGGCTGCAGATGAGAGGTTACTCTGTGTTTGAAATAAAAATTTGCACGACGTCATTCAGCTCTTGCTCTATTTGCTTCTTACTCAATTTGGGCAGATCGTTAAGCGACTCAGAGAGTAACCAGCCTTGCAACACATGGCGAATGATTCTGATTTGCTGTGATTCGCAAAGGAGTGTAAGTGACATTGGATGGTCAACAAGCCATTGCCATATCACAGGTTGTAGTTCTGCCATACTTCGACGAGTTATCGGCAAAAATACTGTTTTCTCCAATTTTTTCAGCAAAATATTGTCGCTCTCTGCCCATAAGCTTAGCACCAATTGGGCGTCGAGTAGTTTGAAGTACGTCAATAATTGGTAAGGTAATTGGCGAAAGAATACCCGACTTAATGTCATGACGTGGCTATCGAGCGCGGGCTGTCTTGTTTTCAAGACCAGTGCAGCATGTTCGCCGCTGACCTTATCGAGTTTGTACCCCAATTTAACTATACGGAACTTATTCTTAAACCAAAAAGACAGCAGCTCATGGTTTGCGCCAAAACTACTGCCGATATAAGTAATATCTGAAGCGAGGCATTGTTCAATTTCACTTAGAAGTTGTGAACCTAAACCGGCGTATTGAATTCCAGGTGCAACGGCAATTCTTACAATGCGCGCCAAACGTTGCGTACACCAATCCGGATTTTGGCTAAGTTGAGCAAGTTGCTGTGCCAGTAAATGACCTCTAGGTCGGCGTGACCCCTCGACAATTGCACGACTTAATTCACTAGAGAGACCACCTTCAATTGCGACAAGGCATGCGGCGATGATTTTGCCCTTGGTGCGCAAGACATAAACGGATTGATTTGGTGTATCGAGCAATTGCCGAAGATCATTGACCGACGTTTGATAGTGAGAAAGCACGAATAAACTAAAGATTTCTTGCAATAAGAGGTCGTCATTTACTAACGATGCAGATTCGATGGTTGCAAACTCGATTTGGTCTACATCGACTACATCTTCATAGTGGCAATCTAGGGCAAACAACTGATTAATGCGCAGTTCCAGCGGATCCGCTGGAGCAAATCGAAGCGGGTTATCTAGGTGGATTGATAAACATTGAGGCGCAAGTTTACGCAGTTTTTTCAAGAACTTTAATGTGTAACCTCGGCCATTACCTTCGTAGCCAATTAGCGTGCTGGAAAACACGCAGCATGGATACTGTTTTAACAAATCGAGCAGCATAGGCACTGGAATAGCTGCTGCTTCATCGACGAATAGCACATCACATTTAGGCCGCTCGCGCAGTATTTGGTCCGGAGGCAAAAACTGGAGATTTTTATACTGAGTTAAGTCACTTAGCGCATCCTCACCCGCCCCTAAATGGCGGAACGTTGGTGTGGTTGAGTGTCGATGTGGAGCACATAAAATAAACGTTTTATTTGGCATCGCTTTGGCGATAAGCCCCAAACTGCTCGATTTCCCGCGACCTCTGTCAGCACTTAAGACCACCGGTAATGTCCGTTTGGTTTTGAGAGCATGTACGATTTGGTTTATTGCTGAGTTTTGCTGTGAAAAATCAGGAAATTCAGGCGTTTTAGCCGTTGTGCATTGAGTCAAATGTAAACCATATTGCTCAGAGAGACGCCACTGATTTGTGTCTTTAAGTTTAGCGGCTAATCGAAGGAGAAAATGACTTTGAACAATGTCACATTCTGCAGAGCACCATTTTTCAAGCGCGGGATCGTGGAAAGTCCCAAGTTGTTCTAACTCAGGTAATAATAAAACCAGTAATCCCCCTGCTTTTACCGTTCCGCTGAGGGCGGACAGTTTGTTCGGGATCACTCCTGAATAGCCATCATATATGGCTATTGGCCATTCCTGCCCTAAAATTTGGTGTAAGTGTTCAGGCCATCTTGCGTCAGTGAGCTCGTCAGACTGACTGAGGACGCAACATCCTTCACGTTCAAATAGAGAATTAGACGCGGCATAGCAAAAATCAGCCGAGCCTGAAATGACCAAAAGCTGTCGATGGTAAGCCGTCGACAGCGTAACTCGTGCTCTATCGATTAACGATTTAAAGTGGCTGAAGTCGCGCATAAGCGGTGACTAACCATTTAGAACCGACATCATCAAAATTCACTTGAATTCGTGATTGTGCACCGCTGCCTTCATAATTTAATACCGTGCCAGCACCAAATTTGGCATGTAAAACTCGTTGACCCAACGTAAAACCACTATCCTCAAATACCGCATGCGTGACGGTAGCGCTGAATCTGCCAGCCGATGTTGGGCGCGTTACTTGGGTTTTGATTCGGATCTCTTCTACACAGTCCGTTGGCAGTTCACGTATAAAACGAGAGGGGCTATGGTATTTCTCTTGTCCGTACAACCGGCGGCTTTCTGCATGACAAATATAAAGTTTTGTCATCGCACGCGTCATGCCCACGTAGCAAAGTCGTCGTTCTTCTTCGAGTCGACCAGATTCTTCATGGCTCTGTTGCGAAGGGAACATACCTTCTTCAACACCGACCATAAAGACCAATGGAAACTCAAGACCTTTGGCCGAATGCAGCGTCATCATTTGTACCGCGTCTTCGTGTTCTTCAGCTTGGCCGTCGCCGGCTTCAAGCGAGGTGTACGCTAAAAAGCCTTGTAACGGCGTAGAGAATTCTTCTTCCACAGGCGGTTCATACTGGCCACAGGCGTTTATTAGTTCTTCTAAGTTTTCTACACGCGCACGGCCTTTTTCCCCTTTTTCTGCTTGGTACATGGCCATCAAGCCTGAACGCTCAATGGTCAGTTTGGCTTGTTGTTCTAAATTTAATTCATCAATGGTTTGTTCCAAAGATTCAACAAGCTCTAGGAACTGGTTTACCGCGTTTGCCGCACGACCGGATAAATGCTTTTCCGCGATAACCGATTTGGCTGCATACCACAGCGGTTGTGCGGTGTTTCGTGCGCAATCACGTATATGGCTTAAAGTTTTGTCACCAATGCCACGTACGGGCGTATTGATAATGCGTTCAAAGGCGGCATCGTCATTGCGATTTGTAATAAGTCGAAGGTAACACAAAGCATCTTTGATCTCTTGACGTTCGAAGAAACGCATTCCACCGTAGATGCGATATTTTAGTCCTTCTTGTAAGAAGGCTTCTTCTAAAATACGTGATTGCGCATTGCTGCGATATAGCACCGCGCACTCTTGCAACGCATTCCCACCTTGCAACCACGTTTTGATTTTTCCAACAACAAAACGGGCTTCATCCAACTCGTTAAATGCGGCATAAATTGAAATTGGTTCGCCATCAACACCATCCGTCCACAGGCTTTTGCCCATTCGCTCGGCGTTATTGGAAATCAGCGCGTTAGACGCTTTCAAAATGGTTGCGGTGGAACGGTAATTTTGTTCGAGACGAATGGTGTGTGCGTCAAAATCCTCTAAGAATTGACGAATATTTTCGACGCGCGCACCTCGCCAACCATAAATACTTTGGTCGTCATCACCAACAATCATGACGGATCTACTGCCACCGGCGAGCAAACGAAGCCATAAATATTGGATGCGGTTGGTGTCTTGGAACTCATCCACCAACATATGCGCAAATCGATTTTGGTAATGACGTAATAACGTTGGTTGTGTTGCAAGTAACTCGTAGCTGCGCAGCAAAATCTCGGCAAAATCGACTAAGCCAGCTCTATCACATGCATCCTGGTATGCGGCATAAACTTTGAGCATCAGTTGCTCATTGAGGTCAAACGCTTGAATGTCTTTCGGTCGACGACCTTCGTCTTTCTGAGCGCCGATGTACCACGCAAATTGTTTGGCTGGCCACTTTTTCTCATCGATGTTCATGGCTTTTAGCAAACGACGGATCATGCGGACTTGGTCATCACTGTCTAATACTTGGAAAGACTCAGGTAAGTTTGCTTCTTTATGATGTTGACGTAAAATTCGATGTGATAAGCCGTGAAACGTACCAATCCACATACCTGACACTGGGCCTTGTAAAGTAGCCTCTACGCGACTACGCATTTCTTTGGCGGCTTTGTTGGTGAACGTTACGGCCAAGATGCTGTAGGGAGAACTTTGCTCAACCTGCATTAACCAGGCAATTCGGTGTACAAGCACACGTGTTTTACCTGAACCTGCGCCTGCAAGCACCAACATGTTTTGCAGCGGTGCAGCAACGGCTTCACGTTGTTTGTCATTTAACCCATCGAGAAGTTCTGATACGTCCATCTTTTTACCTGTTTAACTAGCAAGCGCGCAGTATAGCGTGTTGAACGCTGAAGGTTAACATGACTTATTGTTGATCAAGGTTTGCTTCAGTTTAAGTTTGCGTATAACACAAGTGTTTTTGTTATACGCAAACAGCAAACATCACAATGTCACGAAAGCGGTATGGAATTAACGCTTTTCGCGAACGTTCGGTCATCAAAACACGCTGTTGAAATTTAATACTGTATATTAAACCAGTATTAATCTTGATTTAAAACTTCTTTCAAGCGTTTTTGTACTTCAGAGACCAATAAGTCTGGCTGGAATTTTGAGAGGAATACATTACAACCCACTTTTTCAACCATCGCATTATTGAAACTGCCACTGAGCGATGTATTTAAGATCACGTACAAATCGCGCAATCGAGGGTCGTTGCGAATTTCATAGGTTAGGCGATAACCATCCATTACAGGCATCTCTGCGTCGGTGATCACCGCCAAAAACTCTTTGGTGACGTCTATCCCTTCATCGGCCCATCCTTTAAGGAGATTTAACGCTTCATGCCCGTCAGTGGTTGGGATAATCTCGATTCCTAGTTGTGCAAGCGTATCAGAGACTTGGCGTCTAGCCGTCGCAGAATCGTCGGCGTGCAGTATTTTACGGCCATGAAACTCATCAATGATGGCTTTGTCGAGAATGCCTTCAGGGATTTCTACGTCGTATTCCACAATTTCCGCTAATACTTTTTCCACGTCGATAATTTCGACCAAATGCTCCACATCACCACGGCGAATTTTGGTTAACGCCGTGAGGTAGTGATTACGGCCAACAGAACGTGGAGGAGGCATAATATCGCTCCAGGTGGTGTTAACGATTTGGTCTACCTTGCCGACCAAGAAGGCTTGGACTGTACGGTTGTATTCCGTGATCACCAAGTTACACTCTTTATCGTCACGGGGACATGAAGGCATAGCAATCGCTAGACGTAAATCGATGACCGGAATGGATTCGCCACGAATATTTGTAACACCCACTACTTTTGGATGGGCATTTGGCATTTTATTCAAGTGTGGAAGTTTGACGACTTCTTTAACTTTAAATACGTTGAGTGCAAACAGCTGGCGGCTGTGTAAATGAAACAGCAACAATTCCAAACGGTTTTCACCGACGAGTTGGGTTCGTTGATCTACCGATGCGAGTACGCCAGCCATAAACTTCTTGTGCCTATCTTGTTAATTGTAACCAGTATATACCCAAAATTAACAAGAATGCGAGTCTTTGCCCAAGCCCTCTTTTCAATCGACTTGTCATCAAGTAAGGTGCAGCTTTAAGGACTCTCAATAACATTAAATATGCCTGTGATTTTTAAGCGATTCATCGCCATGATAGTGCAGCATGTCGACAAAGCGAGTTGGCAAATGCTGAGCTTGGTTACATTTGCTCACATGGGGCTGACGTGGATTGCCCTTTATGCCGCGAATGAAACGGCCTTATTGGGACTCAACACGTTTGTGTATTACTACATCGTGACGACATCAACGGTCGGCTACGGCGATTTTAGCGCAAGCAGTGAATTGGGTCGTTGGGTTGTGGCGTTATGGCAAATACCCTTTGGATTGGCGCTGTTTGGGATTATTTTAGGTAAAGTGGGTCAATTGGCGACATTTTGGATAAGACGAGCGATGACAGGAAATAAAGACTTTTCACATATGACCGATCACATCATTATTTTTGGATGGCATTCGGTTCGCACAAAAAAAATGATTGATTACATTCTCGCAGACACGAAGCGAAAGGCACGTCGAATTTTGCTCGTCGTGACCGATGAAATGGAACATCCCTTTCTCCATTACCCTGAAGTTGATTTCGCCAAGTTGATGACCTTTACGGATGATTCAGAATTAACTCGAGTTGCGTTGATGTCGGCCGATAAGGTGATCATAGACGGAAAAGACGATGACCAAACGTTCACAACCGCATTAAAAATTAGCCCGATGGTTAAACCGACTTGCCACATCAGCGCGCATTTTGAAGACGAGAGCAAAGTCTCGTTATTGCTGATGCATTGTCGTAACGTGGAATGTTCAAGTAGCAAATCGGCTGAGATTTTGGTGCGGTCAATGCAGGATCCTGGTTCAAGTCGCGTCCAAGAGGAATTATTGTCAACGTTGCATGGTGATACGCAGTTTTGTTTGGAAGTACCAGAAGGTGTTGCGACGTTCAGTTTTGGTGACGTATTTCAAAAGTTTAAAGCGCAATACAATGCGATTGTGCTAGGGGTCGCCCATGACTTAAGCGCGAGCGATATGGATTTAAACCCGCCATTGGATTATCGCATTCAAAGTGGCGATATATTGCACTACATCGCGCCAGAGCGGGTCTTAGTGACCGAAGTCGATTGGACGAAATTAGCGTCTAATTAATCAGTGAGTATCAAAGGGGAAGAGCATGTTGGCCGTACTGTTACTTGTCACAACAATATGTGCTTATTTGATCCCATTAGGTGTGATTGCCAACAGCAAACGCACCCGCGGCCACGAAAAAAACATTTGGCTTATGGCAACCCTTATTTTTTCATGGGTTGCCCTCCTGCTTTACGTCACCGTTGTACCGTCTCATCACAAACAAACGCCAAAGCGTCTGCGCAAGCGGGCTAGCGCGTAACGCCAGACTTAGCCAACAAGTAATGCCATTCTTGTTCATTGACTGGCATGACCGATAAACGTCCCGCTTTTTTTAATGCCAACTCTTGTA
This sequence comes from Pseudoalteromonas xiamenensis, assembly GCF_030994125.1. NCBI lineage: Bacteria > Pseudomonadati > Pseudomonadota > Gammaproteobacteria > Alteromonadales > Pseudoalteromonadaceae > Pseudoalteromonas > Pseudoalteromonas xiamenensis. The sequence goes on from NZ_CP099917.1 coordinate 2,311,557, forward strand.
TTGCATCGTCGGCTTTAATTGCCTGAAGCGTTACTGGCTTCGGTAAATGTTGGCGGTATTGTATGGTCAGGCCAATCCAGCGCGGTTTTTCCGGGTCTGACTTGGGATCAAAATACGGGCTTTCAGGGTTAAATTGGTGCGGATCCGTCTTTGCACCTTCGGTGATTTGTGCAATGCCAACAATCGCAGGGACTTTGCAGCTAGAATGATAAATGAAGACTAAGTCGCCAACCTGTGCTTGGTCTCGCAAAAAATTTCGCGCTTGATAATTGCGGATCCCTTCCCAGAACGTGCTTTGCTGCGGTGCCTTGGCTAGTGTATCAATTGAAAAGGTATCTGGTTCGGTTTTAAACAACCAATAGGCCATGATAATTCCTTAATAATAAGAGTGTTTACTCAATTACAGGATTGAGTTTTCGTGTATTATTATTGTTTATAAGGCAAAAATCCAAACATCTCTAGGGAGTAAGGCATGAGCCAAGTATTACAAGAACTGCTAAACCTACTGACGTTAGAAGAAATCGAACAAGGGATCTACCGTGGTCAAAGCCAAGACTTGGGATTTCGCCAAGTGTTTGGTGGTCAAGTGATGGGGCAAGCTCTATCGGCCGCGAAGCAAACGTTGCCAGAAGGGCGCTTTGTAAACTCATTGCATTCATACTTTCTTCGACCCGGTGATGCGTCCAAACCAATCGTTTATGATGTCGAAACGATCCGCGATGGTAAAAGCTTTTCAACGCGTCGTATCAGCGCCATTCAGTATGGTAAGCCAATTTTTTATATGACGGCATCGTTTCAAGGCGATGAGGAGGGGGTGTCGCATCAGTCGGCAATGCCTGATGTGCCTGCTCCGGAAGAATTAAAATCGTCGCTAGAGTTCTATCAAGAACACGCCGCGCAGATCCCTGAAAGTATTCGCAGTAAGTTTACCCGTGAAATGCCGATTGAAATGCGTCCAGTCAATTTCCAGAATCCATTTTTACCACAGGTGACGGAGCCGGTTCGGCATGTTTGGTTTAAGGCAAATGGCTCGATGCCAGACGATCGTCGCATTCATAACTATTTATTAGCGTACGCGTCGGACTTTGAATTTTTACCGACGGCGCTGCAACCGCATGGTCTGTCGTTTATGCATCCAACGATGCAAGTCGCGACCATTGACCACGCGATGTGGTTTCATCGTCCATTTAGAATGGACGAATGGATGCTTTACAGCGTTGATAGCCCAAGTGCAAGCAACGGACGAGGCTTAGTGCGTGGACAATTCTTTAATCGCAGTGGTGAGCTGGTGGCCTCGACCATTCAAGAAGGTGTTATGCGTCAGCGCTAGTTGCAGCCGGTGGGCAGATAGATCCTGTCTTTGAGCATGCTATTAAGTTGCGAACATAGAATTAAGAAGCGAGGCTGAGCCTCGCTTCTTTTATTCTGAGTGACTGGTGACGGTATCCGCGATGGATTGCCAGACCCTAGCTGGAAGCAAAGTCACGAGCGTTTGTTGTAGTGCATCCAGTTGTTGATTACCGCACAAGCGATTCTGAGCGCCTTGTTCTACATAGCCTTGCTCTTTCATTGAGTTTAGAAGTGAAGCCAACACTTTTGCATCGAAAAATTCAGGGCTCTTAATACCATGTAAGCGGCCCAGTCTTCCCGCTAGCGTTTGGTAATCTTGTTCTAGCTGTGCTTTATCATAATCTGGTGTTCCAAGGACTAGCGCGGATAGAATTGCATAGCGCTCGAGGGTGAGTTGGATTGACTTGCCAAGTATTTCCAATTGGCTTCGAGTTTGGCTGTCCGTGTTCATCGTCCAAAGCTCGTCATTTCGCGTAACAAGACCTTGTGCTTTGAAACTTGTTAATACCTCTTGAATGTAGTCTTCACGAAGTGGCGTCAAGAACCATTCTTTTGCAAAAAGTGGATACAGTTTGTGTAAGTGTGTTTTGCAGGCTTCGACGGTCACCGCATCTTTATACAGTAGGAATTGTGCAATCACCGCAGGTACTGCGAACAGATGTAGAATGTTGTTTTTGTAATAGTTAACGAGCGTTTGCTCACGTTCGCTGATACTAATGATGTCGCCAAAGCTGTCTTGATGCACCTCGAACTTATTTAATGTAAGCGCGTGAGCGAGCAGACTTTCTGCGTTTTCATCCGGCATGGTCACATCTAAATGATATGGCGCGGTGTGTTGCAAAGACAAGTAGAACTCTAGTTGGGAGAGTAGTTTACTTTTGCTAAGTGCAAATTGCTCGGCACTTAACAAGATGAGCGAAATCAAATTCACGGCATTGAGTGCCGCCGTGCTATTGATGTTTGTCATGATCTTGTCGGCAAGTTCGGCCACTTGCGGGGCTAACCAGCTTGGCTTCTGAGCTTCGGTTGGATGGATAGCTTCACGCCAGTTGGGTTGTTGCTCAGTTAAAAACTGATTGATGTTAATTGGCTCACCAAAATTCAAATAGCCACGGCCATAATTCTTTAGATTCTTAATGGCTTTAAATACGCCAAGGATGGACTCGTTTTTCTTATGATCGCCCGCGAGTTCTTTAAGATAGGTATTGATTTCCATTACATGCTCATAGCCGATGTACACGGGTACGATAGAAATAGGGCGGTCAATACCACGCAACATAGCCTGCAACGACATGGCTAACATACCGGTTTTAGGTGGTAACAAGCGACCAGTTCGGCTCCGACCACCTTCGGTATAAAACTTGACGGAATACCCTTTTATAAAGAGTTGGCTCAGATATTCATTGAAGACCGCTGCGTACAGCTTATTCCCCGCAAATGATCGGCGAATAAAGAAAGCCCCCGAACGACGGAAGATCCCGCCGGCAGGAAAGAAGTTAAGGTTTACCCCTGCTGCGATATGTGGAGGTACTAGCCCTTGGTGATAAATCACGTAGGTCAGTAAAAGATAGTCCATGTGACTGCGATGACACGGAACGAAGAGAATTTCATGACCTTTGTCTGCAAGTGCGTGGACTCGGTCAACGTTTTTCACGTCGATACCATTGTACAGTTTTGTCCAAAGCCAGGTCAGAATGCGTTCTGCGACGCGAACCATTGCGTCAGAATAATTTGCCGCGATCTCTTCAAGCATTTTTAATGCTTCACGACGAGCTTCTTCCTGGCTTAAGCCTTTACTTTTAGCTTCTTGAGCAATCGCATGTTTGATACTAGGGGAAGCTAAAAGACTGCTGAACAGTTGTTCGCGTGAAGGCAATTTAGGCCCTGTTGCGGCCAATTTTTGACGACGAAAATGTACGCGTGCTACACGCAGTAATTTGTGCGGTAGCTCATCGACGTCCGCTTTATCAGTGATAAGTTGCGACAAATCAATGGGTTTACTCAGACGTACGAAATTATTTCGCCCAGAAAAGAGCACCACAAAACATTTTCTAAACCAACTTGGTGTCAGTGAGCTGCTGAGAAGTGTGCCTAGACCAGGCTTTTCTTTACCAGGATCGCGTCCCCACAAAATTGTTGCAGGAATGATTTGGATTTTCGTCCCTGGGTTTGCTCTGAGTGCTTGAAAGATAGCTTGGCCTTGTTTGAGTGCCACACTTTCTTTGGGGGTATTTGAAAACAGTGGAGTCGGGTTTTGGATACCAACAAATCTTGGCAATACCGCACTGCCAACCTTTTCTGAACCGCTTGCTTTTGGTAGACCGAGTTTCTTACACACAGAGTCTAATGCAGCGATGTCCGAGTGCGCATTCAATCTTGCGACATAAAAGGTAGGCAAATTTGGATCAAGCCCAAATTGTTCGAGAGGGTTCTCGGGCAACAGTTTTGTTTTTACGAATAACGCGTTGCCGAACTTGGCTAACGCCAACATAACACCAGAAAATATGCGCATGTACCTACCTTACTGCGTAACTGAAATTGCAACTGGACAGACCATTGTAACTCAGCAAAGAGTTTGTTGCGAATAACCAAGTCCATTTTAAAAATAACTTAGCATTAGTTGTTGCATTTATCACCAACATCATTATAATGTGCGGACTTTCTAAAGTAGGGTCTCCCGAAACAGAAAGATTAAATAGAGTCTGGATTTCAGACCTACAAACAGGAGCTCCGATTTGGAGTTCAACGCAGAAATAAAAGGACACTGACCTCTTAGTAAATAAGATTGGTTCAGCGGTTTTTTTATGCTCTTTTTAAATGCTCTTTTAATTGAGGTTTAAGAATGTCAAATCAACGCATTCGTATTCGCCTAAAAGCTTTTGACCACCGTTTGATTGACCAATCAACGGCGGAAATCGTGGAAACTGCGAAACGCACTGGTGCTCAAGTACGTGGTCCAATCCCACTACCAACGCGCTTTGAACGTTTCACTGTATTGATCTCTCCTCACGTTAACAAAGACGCGCGTGATCAATACGAAATCCGCACCCACAAACGTCTGATCGACATCGTAGAACCAACTGACAAGACTGTTGATGCGCTTATGCGTCTTGACCTTGCAGCTGGCGTTGATGTTCAAATCAGCCTGGGTTAATCGGAAGATTAGAGAGGTTTTAGGAAAATGGCATTAGGTCTAGTCGGTCGTAAAGTGGGTATGACACGTATCTTCACTGAAGATGGTGTATCTATCCCTGTGACAGTTATCGAAGCGACGCCTAACCGTGTTACTCAGATCAAATCTGAAGCAACAGACGGTTATAACGCGCTTCAAGTTACTGCAGGCGAGAAAAAAGCAAGCCGTGTCAACAAACCAGAAGCGGGTCACTTCGCTAAAGCTGGTGTTGAAGCGGGTCGTGGCCTGTGGGAATTCCGTCTTAATGGCGGTGAAGGTGAGTTTGAAGTTGGTTCAGCTCTTACTGTTGAAATCTTCTCTGAAGTTTCTCTAGTAGACGTAACTGGCACTTCAAAAGGTAAAGGTTTCCAAGGTGGTGTTAAGCGCTGGAATTTCCGCACGCAAGACGCTACACACGGTAACTCTCTATCTCACCGTGCTCCTGGTTCAATCGGTCAAAACCAAACACCTGGTCGCGTTTTCAAAGGTAAGAAAATGGCTGGCCACATGGGTGCAGAGCGTGTGACTACTCAGAATCTTGAGCTAGTGCGTGTTGACGCTGAGCGTAACCTGCTTTTAGTTAAAGGTGCAGTACCTGGCGCTATCGGCGGCGACGTAATCGTTAAACCTGCTGTTAAAGCATAAGTCCTGGAGATTTAGTGATGGAATTAGCAATTAAAGGCGCTGGTGCGCTTGAAGTTTCCGAAGCTACTTTTGGACGTGAGTTTAACGAAGCATTAGTACACCAAGTAGTTGTTGCTTACGCAGCAGGTGCTCGTCAGGGTACTCGTGCTCAGAAGACACGTTCTGAAGTAAGCGGTACTGGTATGAAGCCGTTCCGCCAAAAAGGTACTGGCCGTGCTCGTGCTGGTTCATTCCGCAGCCCAATCTGGCGCTCGGGTGGTGTGACATTTGCAGCTAAGCCGCAAGATCACAGCCAAAAAGTTAACCGTAAGATGTATCGCGGTGCGATTAAGAGCATTCTTTCTGAACTAGTTCGTCAAGAGCGTCTAGTGGTAGTTGAGAACTTCACACTTGAAGCTCCAAAGACTAAGTCGCTAGTAGCTAAGTTGAAAGAACTTGAGCTTAAAGACGTGTTAATCGTGACTGAAGAAGTAGATGAGAATCTATTCCTTTCTGCGCGCAACTTGTACAAAGTTGACACACGTGACGTTGCTGGTATCGACCCAGTAAGCCTAATCGCTTTCGATAAGGTACTTATTACTGCAGGTGCTGTTAAGCAACTTGAGGAGGCGCTAGCATGATCCGTGAAGAACGTCTTTTAAAAGTAATCCTTGCTCCTCATATCTCTGAGAAGAGCACAATCTCTGCTGAAACGAACAACACGATCGTTTTCAAAGTAGCTAAAGACGCTACTAAAGCTGAAGTTAAAGCAGCTGTAGAGAAGCTTTTCGAAGTTGAGGTAACTGGTGTTCGCACTCTAGTTGTTAAGGGTAAGACAAAGCGTACAGGTATGCGTTTCGGTCGTCGTAGCGATTGGAAAAAAGCTTACGTTACTCTTAAAGAAGGCAGTGAGCTAGACTTCGTCGGCGGCGCTGAGTAATAAGGGGAGTTAGAATTATGGCACTTCAAAAGTGTAAACCAACTTCTGCGGGTCGTCGTCACGTAGTTAAAGTGGTTAACTCTGATCTACATAAGGGTAAGCCATACGCACCACTTTTAGAGAAAAACTCTAAGTCAGGTGGTCGTAACAACAACGGTCGTATCACGGTTCGTCACATCGGTGGTGGTCACAAGCATCACTATCGTGTAGTAGACTTTAAACGTAACAAAGATGGCATTCCAGCTATCGTTGAGCGTCTAGAGTACGATCCAAACCGTAGCGCAAACATCGCTCTTGTATTATACAAAGACGGTGAGCGTCGTTACATTATCGCTCCTAAAGGCTTGAAAGCTGGTGATCAAATCCAGTCTGGTGTTGATGCACCAATCAAAGCTGGTAACGCGTTGCCAATGCGTAACATGCCTGTAGGTTCTACAGTTCACAACGTTGAACTTAAGCCTGGTAAAGGTGCACAAATCGCTCGTTCAGCGGGTGCATACGTACAGATCCTAGCTCGTGAAGGTCAATACGTAACTCTACGTCTTCGTTCAGGCGAAGTTCGTAAAGTTCTAGCTGACTGTCGCGCTACACTTGGTGAAGTAGGTAACTCTGAGCACATGCTTCGTTCACTAGGTAAAGCTGGTGCGATGCGTTGGCGCGGTGTACGTCCTACAGTTCGTGGTGTTGCCATGAACCCAGTAGACCACCCACACGGTGGTGGTGAAGGTCGTACTTCAGGTGGTCGTCATCCTGTAACTCCATGGGGTGTACCGACTAAAGGTAAGAAGACACGTAGCAACAAGCGTACTGATAAGTTTATCGTACGTCGTCGTTCTAAATAATAGTTGAGGAATTGCCATGCCACGTTCTCTCAAGAAGGGTCCATTTATTGACCTACACTTGCTGAAGAAGGTAGAGAAAGCGTTGGAAAGCGGTGACAAGAAGCCAATCAAAACTTGGAGCCGTCGTTCAATGATCATTCCAAATATGATCGGATTGACCATCGCTGTCCATAATGGTCGTCAGCACGTACCTGTATTCGTTACAGACGAAATGATCGGTCACAAATTGGGTGAATTTGCACCTACACGTACTTACCGCGGTCACGCTGCGGATAAGAAAGCTAAGAAGCGTTAATAGGGGAATATGATGGAAGCATTAGCTAAACATAAATACGCCTCTGGTTCGGCGCAGAAAGCACGTCTAGTGGCTGATCAAATTCGCGGTCTACCAGTAGCTCGCGCTCTAGATATTCTAGCTTACAGCCCGAAAAAAGCGGCTGCATTGGTTAAGAAAGTACTTGAGTCTGCTATCGCTAACGCGGAGCACAACGAAGGTGCCGACATTGATGAGCTTAAAGTGGCTAAAGTGTTTGTTGACGAAGGTCCAACAATGAAACGCATCATGCCACGTGCTAAAGGACGCGCTGACCGCATCCTTAAGCGTACAAGCCACATCACTGTTGTGGTTTCGGATCGCTAGGAGATATAAGTAATGGGACAAAAAGTTCATCCTACTGGTATTCGCCTAGGTATCTCTAAACCTTGGGTATCTACTTGGTATGCGAATACAAAAGATTTCTCTGAACAGCTTTTTGGCGATCACAAAGTGCGTCAATACCTTACTAAGGAATTGAAAGCAGCTTCTGTGTCTAAAATCGTTATCGAGCGTCCAGCTAAATCAATCCGCGTAACAATTCACACGGCTCGTCCTGGTATTGTTATCGGTAAAAAAGGTGAAGACGTAGAGAAGCTACGTCAAGCTGTAACGAAGCTTACTGGCGTACCAGCGCAAATCAACATTGCAGAAGTTCGTAAGCCAGAGCTTGATGCTAAGCTTGTAGCAGACAGCATCTCTTCACAACTAGAGCGTCGTGTTATGTTCCGTCGTGCTATGAAGCGCGCTGTACAAAACGCAATGAAACTAGGTGCGAAGGGTATCAAAGTTGAAGTTAGCGGCCGTCTTGGCGGTGCTGAAATTGCTCGTTCTGAGTGGTATCGTGAAGGTCGTGTACCTCTACATACACTACGTGCGGACATTGACTACGCAACTTCTGAAGCGTTAACCACTTACGGTATCATCGGTGTTAAAGTTTGGATTTTCAAAGGCGAAGTAATTGGTGGTCTTCCACTAGTTCAAGAGCAAGAAAAACCAGCTGCGAATAAGCGTGCACCGAAGAAAGCCAAAAAAAGTGCTAAGTAAGAGGTAGCGATAAATGTTACAGCCAAAACGTACCAAATTCCGCAAAGTACAAAAAGGTCGTAACCGCGGTGTTGCGACAAGCGGTAACAAAGTTAGCTTCGGTTCTTTCGGCTTGAAAGCGACAGCCCGTGGCCGTATGACTGCTCGTCAAATCGAAGCAGCTCGTCGTGCTATGACTCGTCACATCAAGCGTCAAGGTAAAATCTGGATCCGTGTGTTCCCAGACAAGCCAATTACAGAAAAGCCGTTAGAAGTTCGTATGGGTAAAGGTAAAGGTTCAGTAGAATACTGGGTTGCAGAAATTCAACCTGGTAAAGTACTTTACGAGATGGAAGGTGTTTCTGAAGAGCTTGCTCGTGAAGCATTCGACCTAGCTTCTCGTAAATTACCTTTCAAAACAACATTTGTAACTCGGACGGTAATGTAATGAAAGCTAGCGAACTTAAAGACAAAAGTGTAGCAGAGCTACAAGCTGAACTTTTAGAGCTTCTACGTGAGCAGTTTAACCTGCGCATGCAAGCGAGCACGGGTCAGCTAGCTCAGACTCACCAGTTGAGAAAAGTACGTCGCGACATCGCGCGTGTTAAAACGGTTATCAACCAGAAGGCAGGTGCATAATGAGCGATAAAATCCGTACTCTTCAAGGTCGTGTTATTAGCGACAAAATGGACAAGTCAATCGTTGTTGCTATCGAGCGTCAGGTTAAGCACCCGATCTACGGTAAATTCATCAAACGTACAACTAAGTTGCACGTACATGATGAAAACAACTCAGCTCTAGCTGGTGACCTAGTTTCAATTCGTGAGTGTGCTCCAATTTCTAAGACTAAGTCTTGGACTTTGGTAGACGTAATTGAGCGTCCAAAACAAGCTTAATGTTAATTAAGTCTGTTTAGAAGAAGCCTCGGCCTTGGTCGGGGCTTTTTTTTGTGTCGAAAATAAAGCGGCGTGTCATTTCTATTTTTTCCTTTCTTACACTGTACTAAAGTGCGGCTGCTATTTTGCATTAGACGCGTTATGCTGAATAAAAAATAATAAAGTCCGTTTATGTTCTCGATTGGAGTAATAAGTCTCGTTGCCATCGCTTACCTTGGCGTACTCTTCGCGGTTGCGTGGGTGGCTGATAAGAGTCCGAAACCTCGTGCGCGTGCAAGTGTTTATGCGTTGTCATTGGGAGTGTATTGTACTTCATGGGCGTTTTTTGGTACGACCGCACAAGCCGCGAATAACGGCTGGTGGTTGGCTCCGACCTATTTAGGCACAATTCTGCTGTTCATCTTCGGATGGCAAATATATTTAAGAATCGCAACCGTTTGTCGTCAACAAAAGCTGACTTCCATGGCTGATTTTATCGCGACGCGTTATGGGCAATCATCGAGCCTTTCTGGTTTGATTTCATTTATATCTGTGATTGCGGTGGTGCCTTACATTGCGCTACAGCTCAACGCGACAAACACCAGTATTTCGTTACTCACGGGCAAACCATCGACGGCTACCATCGCATTTTGGCAAGACGGTACCTTTTATATTACGTTGCTGTTGGCGCTTTTTGCTGTGTTGTTTGGTACTCGGCGTTTGCGCCCCAGTGAACATAATCCTGGGTTGATGACCGCAATTGCGTTTGAATCTTTAGTGAAGTTGTTCGCCTTTCTCGCGGTTGGTGTATTTGTTTGTTTTGGCATTTTTGACACTCCTTGGCAATTGCTTGAGCAGGCTCATCGAGATGGTGTTACGGCGCAAATTGAAACAACGAGAAGCCCCAACTACGTATATTGGGTGCATGTGTTGCTGGGGTTACTAGCCACATTGTGTTTACCTCGGCAATTCCACACCGCGTTTATTGAGCCCAGTTCGGAGAAACAACTCGTCGCTGCGCGGTGGTTGTTTCCAGTGTATCTCGTGCTGATTACGCTATTTACCTTACCTATTGCGTATGCAGGGCTGTTACTTTTCAAATCAGGTAATGTCGGCTACGACACCTTTGTACTTGCGTTACCCATAGCAGCAAATGCGCCCGTGATGACCATGTTGGCGTTTCTTGGTGGCTTTTCAGCAGCCACGAGTATGGTGATTGTATCGACCATCGTTTTAGCCATCATGATCACCAATGATTTTATCAATCAATATTTACTTCGCCGTGCTCAGGTAGGTGCAAAAACGCGCGGATTAACAAAGCAGAGGCTTATTTACGCTCGACGCGGCGTGATCGTCGCCATTTTACTCTTAAGTTATTTGAGTCATCGTATCTTTGCTGATGGCAATACGCTGGCGAATATGGGCTTGATGTCATTTGCATTAGTCGCACAGTTTGCACCTGCCATGATCATTGGTTTATGGTGGCGCAAGGCTTCTTGCCTTGGTGCACAGCTGGGTATCATCAGTGGTTCTGTGATTTGGTTTTACACGCTCTTATTGCCCAATCTTATCACCGGTTTGTCTGGCCCCGAAAATTGGTTGCATGCAGGACCGTGGGGAATTGCTTGGCTTGCTCCAAAAGATTTATTTGGTATTGGTCTTGATGCCATTAGTCAGGCTGTGCTGCTTTCGTTATTCGTCAATACACTGGTGTATCTCGTTGTGCCTTGGTTTAGCCAGGCGCGATTGGCAGAACGTCTGCAAAGTAATAAATTTATATTGAGTGAACCAGAGCCAAAAGCATTATTGACACCCCTTACATATCAAGACTGTGCAGACTTGCTACTGCGTTTTGGTGAGCCAGACTCAACTGCGCAACTGATTGACGAAGAATTTCCGAAAGAGCGTGGAAAATGGAAAGAAACAGCACCTCGTCACATCGAAGATTTGGTTGAGCGTGAAATGTCAGCCCTCATCGGTGGGCCTTCTGCTCGGCTTATATTACAAGCCAGTAAAGATGAAAAAGCGCAATCTATTGAACACGTTGCGGAGTTTGTGGATGAAGCCAGTCAAGTATTACGCTTTAATCGCGACTTGCTGCAAGCCACCATTGAGAACGTAGAACAGGGTATCAGCGTAGTCGATAGTGAGTTGAAGCTGGTCGCATGGAACCAACGCTACAGTGAAATGTTTTCTTACCCCGAAGGGAGTTTGTACATCGGTCGTCCTGTTGAAGAACTGATCCGCCTCAACGCGCAGCGGCAGTTGTTTGAATTCAATAATCTATATCAAGAGGTTGAAAAACGACTCGCGTATTTGAAACAAGGAAGTGCCTACAAGTATCGTCGTCAGCACAATGATGGTCGCGTGTTTGAAATGCAGGGGAATCCGTTACCCGGAGGTGGCTTTGTGACGACCTATACGGACATTTCTGATTTTGTACGCCAGCAACGAGCGCTGGAGCAAGTGAATACGGACCTTGAGGAAAAGGTTCAGGCCCGTACCGTTGAACTCACGAATGCCAATCAACAACTCGAAACCGCAAAACGGCAGGCTGAACTTGCAACTGAGAGTAAAACTCGCTTTTTTGCTGCGGCCAGCCATGACTTACTGCAGCCTTTCAATGCTGCTAGTTTGTTTTGTGCTTTAATGAGTGAGCGTGCACAAGGCTCCGAGCTTCAAGGTTTGTCAGAGAACATCAAAGATGCGTTGGCCAGTGCAGAGGATTTACTGTCAAGCATTTTAGAATTGACGAAATTGGAGGCTGGCGCGTTCAAGACCTCGATAGCCCCTTTTAACTTGGCGTCTTTATTAACGCCGTTGTGTAATGAATATCGAGCCCTTGCAAAAGCTAAAGGGTTGGCGTTTGACGTCAGCCCGTGTCCGGTCTCGCTTACTACAGATAAAGCACTTTTGAAACGCGTGTTAAGTAACTTACTTAGTAACGCCATACGCTACACCAAACAAGGCGAAGTCCGCTTGCGTTTAGAGCGAGATGGACAACGGTTGTCCATCATGGTTGAAGACACCGGTATTGGTATCGCACAGCAAGATCAAACACTCATCTTTCAAGAGTTCAAGCAACTTGGCGATCGTTCTCACGGGCAAGGGTTAGGATTAGGCTTAGCGATCAGTAAGCGGATCTGTGATTTGCTGGGCATTCATATTTCCATGGGCTCAGAAGTAGGGAAAGGCACACAGTTTACCTTGACCCTGCCGTGTGAAGACGCCTTAAGCACAACATCTGGACAAGAACTCATTGAGGCTACGGGAGATAGCCAGCTACAAGGTCTTTCTGTGTGGCTACTGGATAATGACGAACATGCTCTAGAGGCGTTGAAACAATTACTCACGAACTGGGGGTGTGAGATCCAGTGCGCGAGAAACCAACAGGAGTTGGCAGTACTAGTGGCGACGAGCAAGGCTGATTTGCTTATTGCGGATTATCAACTTGACAGTGGCGTTACAGGGTTGGACGTGGTTGCTGAGTTATCACTGCAAGCAATGCCGATTATACTGAATACAGCGAATCATGATGAGTTAATCCGAGAGAGAATCACCGACAGTGGCTACCCGCTTTTATATAAGCCGCTCAAAGCGCCCGCCCTTAAGCGACTTTTAAAGCGTATTGCAACTGCGTTGTAGTTCACGCTATGCAAAAGGGAGCGAGCAAAATACAACACGTTCGCTTGTTAACTACTCGGCTCCAATCGTTGATAATTGGTTGAACAAAATCCCCGCTTGTGTGCGATTGTAAACATTTAACTTTTTCAAGATGGCAGACACATGCTGTTTGATGGTGGTTTCTTGAATGTTCATCGCATAAGCAATTTGTTTGTTGAGTTTGCCGTCCGCGATCATGGCGAGCACACGATATTGTTGTGGCGTGAGCTTTTCCAAGTTGCGAGCAAATTGCGCTTGTTCAGAATCAGTCTGATCCATAAGTTCAGTTTGGTCTGGTAACCAATTTTCCCCTTCAATGACTTTGGTAATTGCTTCAGCTATCAGTTCTAAAGAGGCGGATTTAGGAATATACGCACTCGCACCCAGTGCCATGGCTTGTTCTATAATTTGCGGGCTTTCATTCGCAGAAACCATGACGACCAAGATATCAGGATACTGATTGCGAAGGTTCGCAAGGCCCTGCAACCCTTTTGCTCCCGGTATGGTTAAATCTAAAAAGACGAGTTCCGTTTCGGGATGTGAGACCAATAACATCATGAGCTCGTCAACCGTACTGGCTTCTTTTATTTGTTCATTGCTCATCACTTGTGCAGCTGCTTGTTGCAATGCACTGCGAAAAAGCGGGTGATCATCGGCAATTATGGCTTGCACGTGTGTCATCCTCAATCTCTCCAACTAGCTCAGTTATATGGTATTTTGAGAAAATAGACAAGGCAACAAGGTGGCTGGGGATCCGCTTGCTGCCTCGTCAAGTGGTGTTAGAAACGATAACCAACCGTCAAGGAAATAGTGCGAGGGTCACCGTAATAACCAATGAGTGTATTGTCACCGCCAAGACCCGGGGTGTATTTGCTCGTATCGTTTGGTGCCGTTGGGTCTGGTGTTACAAATTGGTAGCCACCAATCATATATTCTTCGTCAGTCAGGTTTTTCGCATGCAGACCGACACGCCAGTTACCGTCTTGGCTATACCAATTCACGTTGAAGTTTAAGAGTCCATACCCGTCTTGAGTGAGCAAGCTGTCTTCTTCAAATAGAACGTAATCACCGCGATAATAATAATTAGCGTTGAGAACAAAATCTCCAAACTCGGAGTAGATTTTGTAATTTGCCCCGACATTAAACGTAACATCAGGGGTATTCGAAATACTAAAACGCTCGGACTTATCAAAGGTTAAACCGGTTGCTTGGTCGGTATCCAATACTTCGTCGAACGAACTATCAATGTAGCCGATGGCGGCATCAAAGGAGAGTGACTCAGTGGCGATGTAAGTGAGCTCTAACTCTGCGCCCTTACCCGAAGATTTACCAATGTTGCCGAGTCGTTGGTTCAAATCAGCTGACGTTGCACCCGGCAATACAGAGATGTATTGGCGATCTTTGTGGTCAAGCGCAAAGAGTGTCAGATTGGCCCGTAGCGTCTTGTTCCATTCGCTTTTCATACCTAACTCGAAGGAATCAACAATTTCAGGATTTGCTGCGGGTTCCGTCGTGCTAGCTCGAGGATTATAAGTACCAGATTTAAACCCTTGTGAGTAGCTTGCAAAGAACATGATGTCATCAGAGTACTGGTATTCAATACCCACTCGAGGCGTAAAACGTGACCAGTCTTTGTTGTCGTCAAGCACATTTGGCACCAGTTCACCTTCAGGGCGAACATAACCCGGTATCCAATTGGATTCAGGGTAAACCGTGGCAAACACTAATCCATTATTAACCGTCGCTTCTTTGCTATCTCTGGTATATCGAGCGCCTAGGGTGAGTGACCACTGTTCGTTCAAATCCACATTACCTTGTGCATAAAACGCTTTGCTGGTGGAATTGCTGCAACCGCTGACTTCACGGGTAAGGCCTGGCGCACCTAAGCTTTGACCTAAAACTTCAAGAATAGCTTGGAATTGCCCGCAGGATTCGGCATCGTAGTAGTATAAGCCAGAAACGACTTTATAGTTTTCCCCACGATGGGTCACTTGCAGTTCATGGGTTAATTGGTTGTCGTCATAAATGGCGGGCACATCGAAGATTTTGAGAGGTGTGTTATCAAAGTCAATGTTGGTGGGTGAATAGCTATCGCGTTTTGCGACGGTATATTTGAAGGATGTATGATCATCCATATCCCATCGGCTGGTTAAGCTGTAGCCTTCCAATTCCACTTTATTCCAAGTGGGCATGCTGGTGTAACTATCAAAAACACTGTCCGGAATAGGGGCGTTTGTCAGTAAACTTGGCAATAATCGGTAGCCACCTTTCGCATTCGATTTGTCGTCTGTTTTATCCCAAGCTAAACGGAAAAAAAGTTTATCAGTCGGATGCATTTCAAGCGTTAAACGCATGGCGCTGACATCTTTGTTGTAATTTTCTTTGTCTTGGCCTGCCTGTGACATTTGTAGAAATTCACCGAAGCCATCGCGCGTCAGATTTGCGTAACCGTAGCCGAGGTAAATCTTATCGGAGATGGGAAGCTGCCCAGTTATTTTCAAGTCTCGTTGATTGTAACTCCCCACCGTGCCATCAATGTTTAAGGTTGCGTCACCAGTCATTTCTTTTGTGACGTATTTTATTGCGCCGCCAATGGTGTTTTTACCATACAGCGTACCTTGTGGACCACGTAGTACTTCTATTTGCTGTACATCTAATAAATCGAGTACCGCACCTTGTGGTCTGGCGATGTACACATCATCAACGTATATACCAACACCCGGTTCATATCCCCACAGCGGGTCTTGCTGACCTACGCCTCGAATGAATGCCGTGATCGTCGAGTTGGTCCCCCGGCTAGCCTGTAGCGTTGTATTGGGTGAAAACTGCTGTACTTCAGTCATGACTGAGATGCCGTTCTCCATCAGCGCAGATTCGCCAATGCTGGTAACGGCGACGGGTACTTCCTGTAAGTTTTCCACGGTTTTACGAGCCGTGACTTCAATGCGTTCAAGTTCTGCCTTTTTTGCTCCGTCTTCAGCGTAGACCACCATACTAGAAAGTGCGGTGCTGATGGCGAGAGCGAGATATGAAACACGAGTTGGCTTTCTGTTCATCCTGTTGCCCCTGTTATTGTCATTTTGGGTTGTTCGAGTTTTTAAACTAATCCGACTCTAGGAGAATGTGTGTAAAAGTGAATTAGTACCTTAGTACTATCGGTGCTGTAGCCCTGCCACGACGGGGGGTGGGCTTGGTTATAACCTTAGTACTATGTATTTTCTGTGTAACTCGTCTCAGACTGATTATATTCCAATGCACTTTGAGGTTGCTCTTGGTGCATGACTATAACAATAAAGGAATTGGATATGCTCAGTATGGTAGGTCTTTTAGGTGGTCTTATCCTCCTGATAATCATGACATTACGAGGTGTGAATCTTTTCTTGGCTGCACCCTTGTGTGCACTTATCGTCGCATTGTCGAGTAATATGGAGGTGTTTCCGCTTAGCGAGCAGGTGAATTTCTTAAGCACCTATATGTCTGGTTTTGCCGGTTTCATTAGTGCTTGGTTTTTCATGTTTTTACTCGGTTCACTGTTTGGTAAATTTATGGAAGATAGTGGAGCCGCCGACAGTGTGGCGCGATTCATTGTTGCTAAATTGGGAATGAAGCACGCCGTGCTCGCTGTGGTCATCGCCTGTGCTGTGCTTACCTATGGTGGCGTAAGTGTTTTTATTGTGGCGTTTTCCGTATATCCCATGGCCCTCGGCTTATTTAAAGATGCCGACTTACCACGTCGCTTCATCCCTGCAACGTTAGCGTTTGGTTCAGTGACGTTTACGATGACGTCTGCGGGCAGCCCCGAAATTCAAAATTGGATCCCAATCAAATATTTAGGTACGTCACCCTACGCTGCGTGGGAAGTGAGTCTTGTCGTCGCTATTTTTATGGCACTCAGCGGTTATTGGTGGCTCATGCGTATGATTAACAAAGCAAAAGCAAATGGAGAGCGTTTTGACACTCGTCCTGATGATCCTGCCATTGCTTTACGCGACTATCCCCATCCCATAACGGGAGTCATCCCGCTTATTGTTGTGTTACTGCTGTCCTTTACGCTGCATGAAGCTTTGCAACAAAGTGCGCTTATTGTCGCGTTACTCGGTGGCGTTCTGAGTATTGTGATTATCAACTTTAAACGTTTTCGCTCAATAACCAATGCGGTCAATTTAGGGACGACAGGCGCGCTTGTCGCGATTGGCAATACGGCAGCCGTGGTGGGGTTTGGTGCGGTTGCTAAGAATACGGACGCATTTAATGCCGCTGTTGATGTAATGACTGCTATGCCGGGCAATGAATTACTCGGCGCGGCCATGGCAGTGAGTGTTATTGCGGGGTTAACCGGTTCGGCGTCCGGCGGGCAAGCGATAGCGTTACCGCTCGTTGCACCGCATTACCTGGATGCAGGTGTTAATCCAGAACAATTACATCGTATTGTGGCCATTAGTTCGGGGGCACTCGATACGTTGCCACACAATGGTTATGTGGTTACGACGATTCGCGCCATTTGTAAAGAAACGCACCAACGCGCCTATTGGTCAATGGCGGCACTTACCGCGCTGATCCCGTTGATTGGGGTTGCATTGGCACTAGGCTTGTTTATTTGGTTTTAAAGAGGAAGAACGATGAAAAGGCAATTATTCAGTGTATTTTGGCTTGTTATTCTGAGCTTCACGGCACACGCCCAAACTTTGCTGGTTGAAAAACAACGATTTGAAACGAAGGCCTTTACTACCGAATCTGGCGTTACTTTACCAGCGGTGGTGATAGGGTATGAAAGCTACGGTACGCTTAATGAGAAAAAGGATAACGCCATCCTCATCACTCACTTTTTCTCAGGAACGTCGCATGCGGCAGGTAAATATTCGGAAAGTGACCCCTTGCCTGGTTATTGGGATGCGATCATTGGCCCAGGTAAAGCGATTGATACCAATAAGTTTTTTGTTATTAGTAGTGATACCTTGGTGAACGCCAATGTGTACGACCCCAATGTGATCACCACAGGCCCTGCCTCTCTAAATCCGAAAACAGGCAAAGCGTATGGATTAGACTTTCCAGTGGTGACAATTGGTGATTTTGTGGAAGTTCAAAAACGCCTTTTGGATAGCCTTGGCATTGACAAGCTGTATGCCGTTGCAGGTGCCTCCATGGGGTCTTTTCAAGCGTTGGAGTGGGCGGTCCGTTACCCCAATAAAGTGGAAAGATTGCTCCATGTTATTGGTGCGGCAACGATGGATGCATGGACCGTGGCTGCACTGGAAAAATGGGCTTTACCCATTCGCTTAGATCCTAACTGGAACAATGGGGACTATTACGAAGGCAAAAAGCCGATCGCTGGACTCACGGCGACCCTGCTGAATATTACGCAAGATGCTATGCACCCCGTTATTTATAACGCAAGTTTTAAAGATTTTGAGGTATTAGATGAGCCGGCCATGAAGGACATTCGTGTTCTTCCAAAAATTAACCAAATCTTGGCTCAGCGTGCGGCGGTCAGAGCGTCATTGCAAGATGCAAATCATGTGTTGTATCTCATCCGCGCTTCACAGTTATTTTCTGCAGGAATGAACCAAAACCTAGAAGGCGCGCTTGCTCGTATTCAAGCGAAGGTCTTGCTCATACCATCCTCAGGTGACTTATTGCTTCGCCCTGAAGGCGTAAGGTCGCTCTATGACACGCTTAAACAGATGAATAAATCGGTGTCTATCAGCGAAATAAATGGAGGGTGGGGCCATTTAGATGGGTTGTTCTCCATCAGCAGTAAGCAAGCTGAAATTGCGGCTTTTTTAGCGGAGTGATGAGATGAAGAAGGTATTGATTACCGGCGGAGCCAGTGGCATCGGCCAGCACCTTGCGCATCGACTCGCGGCATTAGATTTTGATGTTGTGGTGAGTGATGTTAATGAAGTCCAAGCGATAGAAACAGCTCAAGAGATTGTTGCGAAAGGGTTTAAGGCACGAGGCATTGGCTTAAACATGTTGGACAGCGCACGTTTTGTGCATCTTACCCAAACGCTCGGTCCTATTGATGTACTGATTAATAATGCGGGTATCCAGCACGTTGAAGCGCTTGAACATTATCCGCTTGAAAAATGGGAAATGTTGCAGGCCGTTATGTTGACGGGGCCTGCGATGTTAAGCAAGGCGTTATTGCCACACATGCGCAAACAGAACTTCGGCCGCATTATTAACATCGGCTCTATTCACGCGCTGGTGGCGTCAAAATACAAATCGGCTTATGTCGCGGCAAAACATGGTTTGGTTGGGTTATCAAAAGTCATGGCGCTTGAGACTGCTGAGTTCGACATAACGATAAACACCATTTGCCCCGCCTATGTAAAAACGCCGTTGGTGGAAAAACAAATTGCGGCCCAAGCCAAAGAACATGGCATGAGTGAACAAGAGGTGGTTGACCGTATCATGCTGGCGCCAATGCCTAAAAAGGCGTTTATCGATGTGGAAGAGATTTTCCATAGCGTGCAATTTTTGGTCGCCCCTCTGGCGAGAAACATCACAGGGCAAACCATTGTTATTGACGGTGGTTGGACAGTGCAATAGGAGTACGTATGGCGGGTTTTGATAAAGTGGTTGATTCCTACGAAGCGGCGTTAGCTGGGCTTGAAGATGGCATGACCGTGATAGCGGGTGGATTTGGCTTATGCGGAATTCCGGAGGGGCTCATTGCCGAAATAAAGCGACAAGGTAAAAACGCACTGACCGTTGTCTCGAATAACTGTGGTGTAGATGGTTTTGGTTTGGGTGTGTTATTGGAAGACAAGCAAATCAAGAAGATGATTGCCTCGTATGTGGGGGAAAATGCGTTATTTGAACAGCAGTTGTTGAATGGTGATTTAGACGTGGAGTTGACACCACAAGGTACGCTTGCTGAGAAAATGCGTGCAGGCGGCGCTGGGATCCCGGCGTTTTTTACGGCGACAGGCGTTGGCACAATGGTCGCAGAAGGCAAACCTCACAAAATGTTTCAAGGTCGTGAATACGTGATGGAAGAAAGCATCACAGGCGATTTTGCGATTGTTAAAGCGTGGAAAGCCGACCGTTTTGGCAATTGTGTTTACCGCCACACCGCGATGAATTTCAATCCAATGGCCGCGACAGCTGGAAAAATAACCGTTGTGGAAGTCGAAGAGTTAGTTGAACCTGGAGACATAGCGCCAAGTGAAATTCACACGCCAGGAATTTACGTTGATCGCGTGATCCTAGGACATTTCGAAAAACGCATCGAAAAGCGCATGGTGAGGGGGTGACATGGGATTAACAAGAGAACAAATGGCCATGCGTGTGGCGAAAGAATTGCAAGATGGCTACTACGTTAATTTAGGTATCGGGATCCCAACGTTGGTAGCGAACTACGTACCTCCTGATACAGCCGTGATGTTGCAATCTGAAAATGGACTTTTGGGAATGGGTCCATACCCGCTGGATGAAGAACTCGACGCGGATCTCATTAATGCAGGCAAAGAAACTGTGACGACGGTGCCAGGTGCGGCAATTTTTAGTTCTGCAGAAAGTTTTGCGATGATCCGTGGCGGGCATGTGGACTTAACCGTACTTGGTGCATTTGAAGTTGATCAGCACGGTAATATCGCGAGTTGGATGATCCCCAACACGTTAGTGAAAGGCATGGGTGGTGCCATGGATTTGGTCGCCGGCGCAAAAAACATCATCTGTACAATGACGCATGCCAACAAAGCAGGAGAATCCAAGGTACTTGAGCGCTGTTCACTTCCGTTAACTGGCGCTGGTTGTATAAACAAAGTGCTGACTGACTTGGCGTTGCTGGAAATAAAGAATGGCGCGTTTCATTTGCTCGAACGAGCACCGGGCGTGAGTGTCGAGGAAATTGTCCGTAAAACGGCAGGCGCACTCGTGGTTGATGGAGACATTCCCGAGATGACTTTTTAGTCAGCAAAAAACGACGAACAAGCAGGGTAAAGCCTGCTTTTTTATTTTTCATCATGGGTTTTATGTTCTTTGGTATTAAATTTGCGATTTTTAAATAACTGTATATACTCACAGGTAATTGTACTGTATGGAAAACCAGTGATATGCGACCGTTAACTAAACGCCAAGAACAAATTTTCGAACTGATTAAGGTTTTTATCCGCGATACGGGTATGCCGCCAACGCGAGCAGAAATTGCAGATTCATTAGGTTTTAAAAGCGCCAACGCAGCAGAAGAGCATTTAAAAGCACTTGCTAAAAAAGGCGTGATTGAAATGGTTCCGGGTGCCAGCCGTGGTATTCGTTTAGTCGAAGAAGATGAACCTGAACAATTAGGTTTACCACTTGTCGGTCGTGTTGCTGCAGGTGAACCAATCTTGGCCGAGCAGCACATCGAAAGCCATTGTAAAGTTGACGCGCAAATGTTTAAACCGATGGCGGATTACTTGCTCCGCGTACACGGTATGAGTATGAAGAATATCGGCATTTTAGATGGTGATTTGCTCGCAGTACACCGCACGCAAGTTGCGCAAAATGGACAGGTTGTCGTAGCTCGCGTAGAAGAAGACGTTACAGTTAAGCGGTTTGAGAAAATCGGCAAAAAAGTGTACTTACATGCTGAAAATGAAGATTTTTCTCCGATAGAAGTTGATCTTGAACATGAAAGTTTTTCGGTAGAAGGTCTGGCCGTTGGCGTAATTAGAAATAATCAATGGATGTAATTTCGCCAAACCATCCAAAAGTGTGAGTTATCTTAGGCCCTTCAAAGCAAATTTGAAGGGCTTTTTATTTTGTTTTTTCAAATAACGTTACATAACTTGTTCATTACCAGATATATTTCCAAGTCATCGCAAAAAATTACCCATTCATAACATATTAACCTTCATTACTTGCTAATTGTTCAAAAATTGACTAATTGGTTAATAGTCGTGCAGTTGGTATAAGACCTCGGTCTCATACTATGACAGTCATCCAATAATAATAACGATTGCCTGAACGCGCTTCGTAAGGCAATTGAAGGAGACGTCATATGAAAGCGTATCGGTTTGCAGTAGGTTGGCTTGCAGGGATTGCACCAACAGTGGCGTTAGCGAATAGCGCCTACAACATGAGAGAAGGGGTTACGGATATAAGTCAGCAAGTATATGACTTACACATGACCATTTTCTTGATTTGTTGTGTCATTGGTGTGGTGGTGTTTGCTGCGATGTTCTGGGCAATTATCCATCACCGAAAATCAAAAGGGGTGACCCCTGCCCAGTTCCATGAAAGTACCAAAGTCGAAATTCTTTGGACCGCGATTCCTTTTGTGATCTTAATTGCAATGGCAGTTCCCGCAACAAAAACTTTGATTGCGATGGAAGATGCCTCTAAAGCAGACATCACTATCAAAATAACCGGATCGCAGTGGAAATGGCACTACGAATATATGGGCGAAGGGGTAGATTATTATTCCGTTATCGCCACACCTCAGGACCAAATCGCGGATAAAGCCGAAAAAGGTGAACACTATCTATTAGAAGTAGATAAACCGCTGGTTATCCCAACTGGAAAAAAAGTTCGATTCTTAATGACCTCTGATGACGTTATCCATTCTTGGTGGGTACCTGATTTTGCAGTGAAGAAAGATGCCAATCCAGGTTTCATCAATGAGGCGTGGACACGCGTTAATGAAGAAGGTACTTACCGTGGCCAATGTGCTGAATTGTGCGGTAAAGATCATGGCTTTATGCCCGTTGTTGTCGAAGCCGTGTCACCGGAATCTTTCGATACGTGGCTCTCAGAACAAAAGGCTGAAAAACAACAAGCGGCTGCAGCTAGTGCGGCATTGCTTGATCAAACCTTATCGAAAGAGGAGCTAATGGCGGAGGGTGAGAAAGTCTACATGGCTTACTGTGCTGCGTGTCATCAACCTACCGGTATGGGATTACCAGGCGTTTTCCCAGCCTTAAAAGGCAGTAAAGTAGTACTTGGTCCTATTAATGATCACATCGACGTTCTTCTCCATGGTCGTCCGGGCACCGCAATGCAATCTTTTGCAAAACAACTCTCTATCAAACAAATTGCAGGGGTAGTTACATTCAAGCGAAATAGCTGGGGCAATGACACTGGCGATGTCGTACAGCCAAGCCAAGTACAAGCGAGACTGGATGCCGATAAGGAGGCAGGACAATGAGTAGCATCGTTAATCCGCACGACCATGGGCATGATGACCATCACCACGCGCCATCTGGGTTTAAACGTTGGATTTTTACCACCAATCACAAAGACATCGGTACACTCTATCTTATTTTTGCGTTGACCATGTTTCTCATAGGTGGCGCCATGGCCATGGTGATCCGCGCTGAGTTATTTCAACCCGGATTGCAATTGGTTGAACCTCATTTCTTCAATCAAATGACGACAGTACATGGGCTGATAATGGTGTTTGGTGCTGTAATGCCAGCCTTTACCGGTCTTGCAAACTGGATGGTACCAATGATGATTGGCGCACCAGATATGGCGCTGCCTCGCATGAACAACTGGAGTTTTTGGATTTTACCCTTTGCGTTCATCATGCTACTCGCCAGTTTGTTTATGGAAGGCGGTGGTCCGGCATTTGGTTGGACGTTCTATGCGCCGCTTTCCACCACATACAGCAATGACAACACGGCATTGTTTGTGTTTGCAGTTCACATCATGGGCATGAGTTCAATTATGGGTGCTATCAACGTAATCGTGACGATTGTTAATCTTCGTGCTCCTGGTATGACGTGGATGAAGCTGCCTTTATTTGTTTGGACTTGGTTGATTACTGCATTTTTGTTGATTGCCGTAATGCCTGTGTTGGCAGGGGCAGTAACGATGGTGTTAACCGATAAATACTTTGGCACAAGCTTCTTCAACGCCGCAGGTGGTGGAGATCCGGTGATGTTTCAGCACATCTTCTGGTTCTTTGGTCATCCTGAAGTGTACATCATGATTTTACCTGCTTTTGGTGTGATCTCAACGATAGTGCCGACTTTCTCTCGTAAGAAACTCTTTGGTTATGCCTCTATGGTGTATGCAACGGCATCCATTGCGCTGTTGTCGTTTATTGTCTGGGCCCATCATATGTTTACAACCGGTATGCCGCTGACAGGTGAGCTCTTCTTTATGTATGCGACGATGCTTATCTCTGTACCGACTGGCGTGAAAGTATTCAATTGGGTTGCGACAATGTGGCGAGGTGCGATTAGTTTCGAAGTGCCGATGTTGTTTTCAATAGCCTTTATTGTGTTGTTCACCTTAGGTGGTTTTTCTGGGCTTATGCTCGCGATCACACCGGCTGATTTCCAATACCATGATACTTACTTTGTTGTTGCGCATTTTCACTATGTCTTGGTGACAGGAGCCATCTTTTCGATAATGGCTGCGGCGTACTATTGGCTTCCGAAATGGACGGGGCACATGTACAACGAAACCTTGGCCAAGTGGCATTTTTGGTTATCGCTAGTCAGTGTCAATGTGCTGTTTTTCCCTATGCACTTCGTTGGACTTGCAGGGATGCCTAGGCGTATTCCGGATTACGCACTGCAATTTGCCGACTTCAATGCCATTATCAGCCTTGGTGGTTTCGCCTTTGGTTTATCGCAATTGTTGTTTGTCTATGTTGTCTTTAAATGCGCTAGAGGTGGCAAGCCCGCGCCAGCCAAAGTATGGGATGGAGCTGAAGGGTTAGAATGGGAAATCCCTTCTCCAGCACCGTACCATACCTTTAGCACGCCACCGGAGATCAAGTAATGCATGGCGCGTTGTTGAAAAAGTTAGTGCTTACCAGCCTTGGTATGTTTGCATTTGCTTTTGCGTTAGTACCGCTTTACGACGTGTTTTGCCAAGTGACTGGGCTCAATGGAAAACCGAGTCTGGCAGTGGCGCAAGCAAGTCAACAAATTGACATCGAAAGGTTTGTCGATGTCAGCTTTACTACGCATGCTCAACAAGGCGCGCCTTTCTCCGTTCAAGCCGAGCACTTTAAGGTCACCATTCAACCCGGTGAAATTACCAAAGTGGCCTTTTCGGCGACCAACCTAAGCCAAGAAGCACGTGTAATGCAGGCGATCCCCTCGGTATCACCGGGAATTGCCTCTAAGTATCTTCATAAAATGGCCTGTTTTTGTTTTAACCAACAACCGATGGAAGCAGGCCAACATCAAACGTTTGAACTGATGTTTTATTTAGACACCGCGTTGCCTTATGAAATCGAAGAGCTGACTTTGTCTTACACCTTGTTTGATATAACCGAGCAAAGTCAGCAACTAGTATTAGAATCACCGATAGAGTCGGTGTTTTCTATGGAGAACAGTGATGAGTAACTCAGATTATCAACACTATTACGTACCTGCACAAAGTCAGTGGCCTATTGTTGGCGCTGTCGCGTTGTTCTTTATTGCCTCTGGTGCCGGTCTGACGGTGATGCAACACAACAGCGATGGCGGGAATGGGCATTATTTACTGTTTACAGGGATAGCAATTTTGCTCTTTATGTTGGTCGGTTGGTTCAGAAATGTGATTTCGGAATCGCAAGGCGGCCTTTACTCAAAACAAATGGACCAGTCGTTTCGACAAGGAATGAGCTGGTTTATCTTTTCTGAGGTGATGTTTTTCTTAGCGTTCTTTGGTGCGCTTTTCTACGCTCGCGTGTTTTCAGTGCCATGGCTTGGCGGCAGCAGTAACAATGCGATGACAAACGAAGTCTTGTGGCCGACCTTCGAGGCAATTTGGCCGCTGCTGACGACACCAGGCGGTGAAGTGACACAAGCGATGGAGTGGAAAGGGTTACCACTGGTGAATACCTTAGTGTTATTGATTTCGTCCGTCACTATCCATTTTGCCCATCAGGCGCTTGAGCAAGATAAGCGCGGTCAGGTTAAGTTATTCATGGGCTTAACGATTGCGCTTGGTATTAGCTTCCTTGCACTTCAAGTTGAAGAATACATGCATGCTTATCATGAGCTTGGTTTGACGCTGCAATCAGGTATCTATGGCAACACGTTCTTTATGCTAACAGGATTTCACGGCATGCACGTGACGCTCGGGACAATTCTCCTTACGGTCGTGTGGTTGCGCATTTTCAATGGTCACCTTAACAGCAAACAACATTTTGCGTTCCAAGCAGCAGCTTGGTACTGGCATTTTGTTGATGTGGTGTGGCTATGTTTGTTTGTGTTTGTATACGTTCTTTGACGTGGTGTGGATTGGGGTTGAAGTGGATCAACCCCAGTTTTGCCGCAATTAAAATAAAAGCAAGCACAATGGCAGAAAATAGGACGCGTCTTCCCAAAAAATAGGACATCGGCTTATCACCCGCTTTTCCACTGACCATGAGAAAAAGCGCGCGGAACAGATTGAACAATACGAAGCCGAGCAAGAGCACGATAATAATTTTAATAATCATAGAGTGCCTACATGAGTAACATTGATTCTTCTAAGCGTAGTGCAAGTTGGATGGTTTTGGCAGCTATATGCGTTGTCATTACCTGCCTGTGTCTCGCAATATGGCAATATCGACGAGGCGTTGAAAAGGAAGCTTTGCTGGCGACCTCTGATGCTGCGGTTCTCGATATAAATGCGTTACCTATGGTGAATAACGAATCGCTACATGGTAAAGCGGCCATGCTAGAAGGGCGGTGGGTAGAAGGGCATTGGTGGTTATTGGACAATCAAGTCGTGCAGAGTAAATCGGGATTCGATTTGCTCTTGCCATTTGAGTTGTCAAATCACGCGTTGATTATAGTGAATGTGGGTTTTGTTCCCGCGCAGGGGCTTCGTGAAGCGCCATCAGATCTCCCGAGCGTAGCTAGTTTAACGACAGTATTCACCTCGATACTTAAATCAAAAGATCTCAAGGGGTTTACGTTAGCGGATGAACCTGCTCAGAATCCCACATTTCCACAACTAGTTCAGTTTATTGATCTTTCTTTTTTTGAACGCCAGTTAAAGCGCCCCATATTGCCAATGGTCGCCTATGCCTCGGGTCAATTAAATTCGAATCTTACCCCTCATTTCCAAATTTCGACGATGCCAGCACAGAAACATTTTGCCTATGCCTTGCAATGGTTATTGCTTGGTTTTGCCGCGTTTATCGTCGCATTCGTTGCGTTTAACTCTCAACAAAGGAGCTTAATAAATGAAGAATAAAGCGCTTTGGCTTTTTGTTGGTTGCTGCGGATTGCCGTTGTTTGCGGCCTATATCGCGTTGCATTCGGGTTGGTTTCCTTCCGGTACGACAAACTACGGTCGGTTTGTTGAAGGCGACCTTCACATAGATGAACTTAAGCACCGGGATGGCAAACTCTGGACTATTCTTTTAAACAGTCCAGAAACATGTCAACAGGCGTGTGCTACGCAAAAGGCCTCATTAGAAGCGCTGTTCGTAGCGCTTGGGAAGCTGCAAAAAGACGTCGACATCGCGATTTTAGGTAAGGAAGACAAAACCTTGCCGTTTGCAAATATCGACAACTCACTTCAACTATCACCCGCTAATCTCTATTTAGTTGATAACAAAGGGTTGGTTGTACTCCAGTATCCGTTTGACGACGATCCTGAAACAAATCGGCTCGTTCAAAAAGGACTACTGAGCGATTTAAAAAAACTGTTGAACTACGCGCGTTCCAGCTAAGGAGTCACCATGGAAAGAAAGTATAAGTATGTCACCTTGTTTGCGTGTTTGCTGGCTGCGGTGGTTGTAACATTAGGTGCGTATACACGCCTTAATAATGCAGGACTTGGTTGCCCTGATTGGCCTGGCTGTTATGGTTTTTTGACGGTGCCAGATGAACATCATGAGATCTCGGCTGCTTTGCAGGCCTTCCCAGACAGTGAGATCGAACATGGTAAAGCTTGGTTGGAGATGATCCACCGTTACTTTGCTGGAACGTTAGGCTTAGTCATTCTCTCGATTGCTCTTCTTGCACTGCGTCGGAGAACTGAAAAGCCACTTCCACTTAAGTTAGCGCTGTCGATTTTAGTTTTAGTCGTATTTCAAGCTCTGCTTGGTATGTGGACCGTTACGATGAATTTACAACCTTTCATCGTGATGGGTCACTTGCTAGGCGGGTTCTCGATATTAACATTGCTGACCCTATTGTATTTGAGACTGAGCAATCATTTATTGTTTATCGACGAACCTAAAATCCGACGTCAATCCCGCATTTTATTTATAGCGCTGAGCGCGCTTATTGTTCAAATTGCGCTTGGCGGATGGCTTGCGGCAAACTACGCGGCGCCTCATTGTGTTGGATTACCGCTGTGCCAAAACATCGAATTATTTTCCCTGGAGAGTTTATTTCATTTGCCTGTAGGGGCTGCAAACTATGAATACGGTGTGTTGCCTTTCGAAACGCGATTATCAATACATTTTATTCATCGAGTGTGGGCTATGGTTACGCTGGTTTTGTTGGGCTTTGCAGCATGTCGAGTTGTTGTAGCCGCGAAATCGGAGTTATTTAAAAATGCAGGTCGAATAGTGCTATTTCTGTTGATTACTCAAGTATCGGTAGGCGCAGCAATAGTACACTGGCAATTTCCGTTGCATTTGACCTTATTTCACAACTTTATGGCAGCCATGCTGCTAATCGCAACCGTGCGGTTGTGCTACTTAGCTCGCTGTAAAGCGTGAGGAGATCTTATGGCGTATGTTAATTCAGTAAATCATTACTTGCTGCCAGCGATAAACCGTAGTCGAGACTATTTAGCTATCTGCAAAATAAAAGTGGTATTGATGTTAGTTATCACCGCGTGGGTTGGGATTGCACTTGCGCCAGATATGGGGCGCACTTGGTTGCAACAAGTCATGAGTTTGATTGGTATTGGCGCGTTATCAGCGTCCGCCGCAGCCATAAATCATGTTGTTGATCGCAACATTGATAAGCAAATGGCGCGGACTCGACATCGACCGGTTGCTACGGAACGCTTAAGCGCGTCACACGCGGTCGCTTTCGCATTGATATTAGCGTTGCTTGGTACGTTGACGATAGTGGTCTTTAGTAATTGGTTATGTGCATGGTTTACGCTTGCTTCATTAGTGGGTTACGCCGTCATTTATACTTATTACCTAAAGCGTGCGACGCCTCAAAACATTGTTATTGGTGGTCTTGCAGGGGCAATGCCCCCATTACTTGGATGGCTCAGCGAAACAGGGGAACTTATGGCTGAACCTTGGCTACTGGTGATGATTATTTTCACTTGGACACCGCCTCACTTTTGGGCATTAGCGATAGCTAGACGAAACGACTATGCGCGAGCCAATATTCCTATGTTGCCTGTGACTCACGGTGTAGAATTCACCAAACTGTGTATTCTTGTGTACACCGTATTGCTGACACTTGTTTGTGTTTTGCCTTATCTAATCGGTATGTCTAGTGGGGTTTATTTGGGCGTTGCATGCATTCTAAATGGCATGTTTTTACTTAAAGCATTTGAATTGTACCGTAATGGCACTGATTTGATGGCAATGTCACTTTTCCGTTTTTCGATTGTTCATTTACTGGTACTCTTTATTGCTCTGTTTGTTGATAAATGGGTTTGACTGTGAGCAAAGGAATATGGGCGTTATTATTATTAGTTTTGGCATCTTGTACAAAAGTACAACCTGAACTGGCTGAAACGACCTTATTCTATTCGCAACCTAAAGTTGTCCCTGAATTTTCTTTAACCGATCAACAAGGAAACGTGATTGGAAATGCCCAGCTAGAAGGACACTGGACGTGGCTATTTTTAGGGTATACAAGTTGCCCAGATATCTGTCCAATGACACTGGCGAAGTTAGCGGCAGCTAAAAAACAAGTAAAAGAAAAAAATGTACAAATTTGGTTTGTGTCGGTTGATCCACATCGAGACACGCAACAAAAGCGTGCTGACTATGCAGCATATTTTGGTGAAGGTATTGTCGCTGCTACGGCGGCGCATGAGGTGTTATTCCCATTTGTGCGTAGTTTGGGGCTAATTTACGCTATAGGGGATACGACTCAAGAACAGTACGCTGTTGATCACAGTGCATCTATCGCCTTAATCAATCCAAAAGGCGAGCTTACGGCTATTTTTAAGCCAGAGTTCGCTGTTGGCCAAGTTCCATTGGTCGATAATTCTAAATTAGTCAAAGATTTTAACAGCATTTCTTCGCAATATTGATCTTCCTCACTCAAATTAACTGATTTACTGCGTATTATTGTGCTAACACGTTAATTGTTTTTAGCTTTTCAATGATCTTTTGTGGCAATTTTACGATCTCAGTCTAAGCTAATTTTATATAAAACTTTTACAAGGAAAGTGCAGCACTCATGTTAAAACTTCCTTCAGAATTAGCAGTTTCGCACGTGGAAGAATTACATCAGCAGCTCTTGCATGAAATTCACGATGTGCGGGATATAACCGTTGATGTTTCTGACGTTATTCGAGTCGATACGGCGACGGTTCAATTGCTTTGTGCGTTACAAAAACAGTTGCTTTCTGTCGGACATAAAGTGGTTTGGCATGGGAAAAGTGAAGCACTTAGTGAATCAGTAAAAGATTTAGGGCTTAGCGAATTCTTAAACCTGCAAATAGAACTCTAAGAGGTTGGTATGAAGAAAATTTTAGCGGTGGATGATTCGGCATCTATGCGTCAAATGGTAAGTTTCACCCTAAAGAAGGCGGGCTTCGATGTCACTGAAGCAAAGGATGGCAGTGAAGCATTGAGTCTAGCCAAGCAACAAGGCTATGACGCGGTTATCTCTGACGTAAACATGCCGGTGATGGATGGCATTACCCTCATCAGAGAGCTCCGAGCACTCCCTAGCTATAAATTTACGCCGTTGTTAATGCTGACGACTGAATCTGGATTAGATAAAAAGTCTGAGGGCAAAGCTGCGGGTGCAACGGGGTGGATTGTGAAACCATTCAACCCAGAACAACTGTTGGCTGTATTGAAGAAAGTGATTCGCTAAATTTAAGGAGCGACCATGAGTATCGATCTGAGCCAATTCTTTGAAGTTTTCTTTGAGGAAAGCTTCGAAGGACTTGATGCGATGGAAGCGGAGTTACTAAACCTCCGCCCTGGTGAAGAAGACTCGGAGACGATTAACACCATTTTCCGAGCTGCTCATTCCATTAAGGGAGGCAGTGGAACATTTGGTTTTACATCGGTATCTGATTTTACGCACGTACTTGAAACTCTCTTGGATCAGATACGTGATGGTCGCAGAAAGCTAACGTCTGAGCACATCAATCTGTTATTGCAATCTGTGGACTGTTTGCGTGCCATGCTTTCTGCGTTGCAAAATCAGTCAGAGCCCGACCCAACAGAAAGTCAGAAGCTAAAAGCACAGTTTGAAGCGATATTGGGCATTGAATCTGAGGCTGGTGGTGAGGAAGTATTAAGCGAAGCCGAGCCGGATAAACTCACCTTTCAAATCGATTTCAAACCTCATGCCCATTTGTTCAAAACGGGAAACGAACCGCTTTATATGATTGGCGAGTTGGCTGAACTCGGCGATTTAGAAACGCAGGCGTTTCATGATGGCATACCTCCATTTGATGAGTTTAATGCAGAAGACTGCTATCTGGCATGGCGATTTTTTTTAACAACAACCGCGCCTGAAACGGCTATTCACGAAGTGTTTGAGTGGGTCGAAGACGATGCCGACATCAGTGTGCAATTATGTGGTGGTTTGTTTGAAGAATTCGACGATGATCTAGACAAAGAAATTGCGGCAACAATTTCGTCGAAAGACACCCCCAAAAGTGTAGAAACTATTGAACATGAGCCAGCGGAAAATATCACAGCGCAAGTAAAAGAAGAAAAGGCACCAAGTGCAACCGCTGCAGCCCAACCGGCGCTTAGTGCTAAACCTAGCACCAGCACACCTAAAACCCAAGATAATACCTCTACTTCTATTCGCGTGGGTATCGATAAAGTGGATTCCCTCATTAATATGGTCGGCGAGTTAGTGATCACTCAAGCTATGCTAAGTCAACTCGGCGAGCAGGATATGACGGACTCGACAATTTCGGCTTTGCAAGAAGGGCTCGCTCAACTGGCGCACAATACGCGAGATCTACAAGAGAGTGTGATGCGTATTCGCATGTTGCCCATTAGTTTCGTATTCAGTCGTTTTCCACGTTTAGTTCGAGATATTTCTCAAAAACTCAATAAACAAGTCGAGTTGAAACTCTTAGGTGAGCAAACTGAACTCGACAAAACCGTCATGGAGAAAATTTCTGATCCCATGGTGCATTTGGTTCGAAATTCGTTAGACCATGGTATCGAAACGCCGGAACAGCGCATTGCTGCGGGTAAAGACCCAGTGGGCACACTTACACTCAATGCGTTTCATCAAGGCGGCAATATTGTTATTGAAATCATGGACGATGGGCAGGGTTTAAATACCGACAAAATTAAACAAAAAGCCATTGCGAATGGGCTAATTAACGAAGACGATGAACTCTCAAGTGAAGAAGTAAACGAATTAATCTTTAGACCTGGATTTTCCACTGCAGATACCGTAAGTGATATTTCCGGACGAGGCGTCGGCATGGATGTAGTAAGACGCAACATCCAAGCACTAAATGGTTCGGTTGAAGTTTCCTCTGCTCGAGGTGTTGGCAGCACATTCACGATACGACTGCCATTGACACTGGCAATCCTCGATGGACAGCTTGTCCAAGTGGCTGAGCATACCTACATTATTCCACTCATTTCTATCGTTGAGTCTTTGCAAATTGATGTAAAAAAAGTGAGCCGGGTCGGCAAAAACTTAGACGTTTTGCGGCTGCGTGATGAATACATTCCAATCTTAAGACTATTCGATATTTTCAATCACGACGGGGCGATTGAAGAGTTAGACAAGTCTCTTCTTGTGGTTGTTGAATCTGACAATCAAAAAGTCGGTTTACTGGTTGATGATTTGCTGGCTCAGCAACAAGTCGTAATTAAGAGTTTAGAAGCCAATTACAAACGAGTGGATGGTATTTCGGGTGCAACGATATTAGGCGATGGACGAGTTTCGTTAATTATCGACATCAGCGGTTTAGTTAAACTAAGCGGGTTGCGTAAACCCGGTTCGCAGGAATTGGTCTTAGATCCTAATTTAGCGGAGGCGATATCCTAATGTTGAATGAAACAGCATTACAAACTGCGCTAAATCAACGCTTGGGCCATGGTGAAGCGCATGATGAAAAGCAGTACTTAACGTTTTTAATGGCAGGCGAGGAATACGGTGTGGACATTTTATCCGTCCAAGAGATCCGAGGCTGGAGCAGTGCCACCGCAATTCCTAACT
This sequence comes from Pseudoalteromonas xiamenensis, assembly GCF_030994125.1. Lineage (NCBI taxonomy): Bacteria > Pseudomonadati > Pseudomonadota > Gammaproteobacteria > Alteromonadales > Pseudoalteromonadaceae > Pseudoalteromonas > Pseudoalteromonas xiamenensis. The sequence continues at coordinate 2,344,596 of NZ_CP099917.1, forward strand.
CTCCCAGTTTTGTAAAAGGTGCCATCAATCTACGAGGTACCATTGTCCCTATCATCGATTTACGGCTGCGATTTGGTATCGAGCCAATTGCTTATGGCCCTTTAACTGTGGTGATAGTCGTTAAGGTGGATTTTAAAGAGCAGTCGAAAACCATGGGGATCGTTGTTGACGGTGTGTCGGATGTTTACAGCATTAGTGAAGACACCGCGAAAGATGTGCCTGATTTCCAAGAATCCTCCAGTTCTCAGTATGTCGATGGATTGGTTAATGTCGGTGAAAAAATGGTCGTGCTTTTGAATTTGCAAAAGACGTTACAGATATAGCAAGAAGATAAGGTGAATAATATGGGGTGGTTCTCTAGTTCGAAACCAGTGAAGACAGAAGGTGATTATGTATTGGATGCGTTAAAACGAGCGCAAGCTGTACTGGAACTTTCACCACAAGGTCAAATCATTGCTGCAAATCACAACTTTTCCAACTTATTAGGGTATATGCCTGATGCCATCAAGGGCCAGCCTTTTTCTTCATTGCTTGCGCCTTCGGCAAGAGAATCGGGAGAATTTCAAACGGCGTGGCCAAAAATTGCGGGTGGCAACGCGACACAAGCGGATTTCTTGTTAGTGAGTGCAAGCGGTCTTGATACTTGGGTTAGCATGCAATTTTTGCCAGCGCTCAATGATACGGGACAAAACACAAAAATCATCGCACTTTGTTCTGACCACGCGAAGATGAAGCAAGAAATTACTGAGTTTAAAGGGCAGGTAACAGCCATCAACCGGACGCAAGCGACTATTGAGTTCGATGTTTCAGGCAAGATTCTCAGAGCAAACAACAACTTCTTGAACGTCATGGGGTATGAGCAATCTGAAGTGGTGGGAAAACATCATCGAATGTTCATTGAAGAAGAGTTTGCCAAAAGTGATGTATACCGGGACTTTTGGGATAAGTTGGGTCGTGGGGATTTCCATTCTGGTGAGTTTAAGCGAATCGGCAAAGGTGGAAAAGTTGTTTGGATTCAGGCGACGTACACCCCCATATTGGATGACACTGGCCGAGTTGTAAAAGTTGTAAAGTACGCAAATGACATTACAGCACGCAAAAAGTTGGAAGAAATAGCAAAACAAGACGCGAATTTGGCCAATGCTTTGCGGATCTGCCAAGCAAACGTGATGATAGCAAATGCGAATTTAGAAATTGTCTTTATGAATCGTGAAGTGGAAAAAATGCTGAAAACGCATGAAAAAACGCTTCAAACGGTGTTGCCTAATTTCAATGTAGATGGACTTGTTGGAACAAACGTCGATTTTTTCCATAAAAACCCAGCTCATCAAAGAGGCCTACTTGATAAGTTAACCCAAGCGTACAAAACACGTATTAAATTGGCGGGTTTGACGTTCGATTTAATTGCAACACCTTGGCTTGGTAAAGAGGGTGAACGATTGGGTACGGTTGTGGAATGGTACGATCTGACCGAAAAGCTAGCTGAAGAAGAAAAGATACGGGCTCAAGCGGAAGAAAACTTACGTGTTCGTCGAGCGCTAGATAATGTGGCAGCCAATGCCATGATAGCGGACAACAACAACGTGATTGTGTATATGAACAATTCGGTCAGAGAAATGATGCGTATTGCTGAATCTGACTTGAGAAAAGATCTACCTAACTTTGATGCAAAGAATCTCGTTGGTAAGAACATCGATGAATTTCACAAAAATCCAGCGCACCAACGTAGTTTACTCGCCACATTAAAAGACACGTATAAAACCCAGATTAAAGTGGGTGGTAGAACCTTCTCACTTATAGCAAATCCTATTTTCACAGAAAGTAAAGAATACGTGGGTACCGTTGTCGAGTGGAATGACCGCACTGCTGAAGTCAAAATGGAAGAAGAAATTGCCCATTTGGTCAGTTCGGCGAGCAGTGGTGAACTCAGTGTTCGTGTCAGTGAAAAAGGAAAAGAAGGGTTCTTCTTGAACTTAACAAACGGCCTTAACGATTTACTTAGTAATATTGCTGAAGCAATTGAAGATACGGGCGAAATGCTCGGAGCACTTGCTGGCGGAGACTTATCTCGCCGGATGAATAAGGATTATGAAGGGGCGTTTGACCAACTAAAACGCGATGCCAATGCCACCGCGGATAAATTGACGGAAGTGATCAATCGCATTAGTACGTCAGCCGCTTTGGTTGCTAGTGGGGCAGAAGAAATTTCACAAGGTAACGCGGATTTAAGTCAACGTACTGAAGAGCAGGCTTCGTCTTTGGAAGAAACGGCTTCCAGTATGGAAGAAATGACAAGTACGGTTCGTCAGAATGCCGACAATGCACGCGTCGCAAACCAATTAGCAGCAGAAACGTGTGATAAAGCGGAATTGGGTGGAGCCGTCGTTAGTCGTGCGGTTGATAGTATGTCGGCTATCAACGAATCGAGTAAGAAAATTGCGGATATCATTGGTGTTATTGATGAAATTGCCTTCCAAACTAATCTCCTTGCGTTAAACGCGGCGGTAGAAGCTGCAAGAGCTGGAGAACAAGGCCGCGGATTTGCTGTTGTCGCGGGTGAGGTGCGTAACCTCGCACAGCGCTCGGCAGCAGCTGCAAAAGAAATTAAAGACTTGATCCGAGACAGTGTGAGTAAAGTAGAAGATGGCACCGTGTTGGTTAACGAATCGGGTATGACTTTGAAAGACATTGTGGCCTCAGTACGCCGCGTGACAGAAATGATTTCCGACATCGCGTCAGCCTCTCAGGAACAAAGTTCAGGCATCGAGCAAGTGAACAAAGCCGTGTCACAAATGGATGAAATGACACAGCAAAACGCGGCGTTAGTTGAAGAAGCATCCGCAGCGGGTGAATCGATGGCGGAGCAAGCCAGAGACATGCGACGTTTGTTGAATTTCTTTAACGTTAGTTCGGATGCTGAGCCATTAGCTATGCCGAAGTTAAATGGGCATGCACCAAAAGCGGCGGCAATAGAACATCAACCGAGAGTTAAACAACCTGCACCTGTAGCAGGAGGAAATAAATTTTCGGATGAAGCGGACGAATGGGAAGAGTTCTAACCTAGACAAATGAGTAGGGGCCTAAATGAAGGAATTTGCATTATCGGACACGGATTTTAAGGCGATATCAGAAAAAGTTTACAAGGCTTGCGGTATCGTTTTAGGCCCCCACAAACGTGAAATGGTTTATTCCCGGTTAGCACGGCGGATTCGTGCTACCGGACTGAGTTCCTTTGAGGAGTATTTGTCTTATCTTGAAGACAATCCAGAAGCGGAGTTCAGTTCTTTTATCAATGCAATTACCACAAACCTCACGTCGTTTTTTAGGGAGTCACATCACTTTGACTATCTGCAAAACGAGGTGATTCCCTTGTTACTTAAACACAACCAACAATCTAAGCGCGTCCGAATATGGTCAGCAGGCTGTTCAACGGGAGAAGAACCCTACACGATAGCAATGACGATTGCGGGGCAATTTCCAAAGAGTTGGGACGTTAAAATTTTAGCGACCGACTTAGACTCCAATGTGTTAGATAGAGCTCGGCGAGGTGAATATACAGCAAGCAACGTGACGGGGTTGTCCGATAGCCATTTGAAGCAGTTTTTTCTAAAAAGTAATGATGGAACTTTGTTTAAGGTCAAACCGGAATTGCAGCAAATGGTGCATTTTAAACGCTTAAACCTGCTTGAACCTTGGCCCATGAAAGGCCCATTTGATGTGGTTTTTTGTCGTAATGTTTTGATCTACTTTGATAAAGAGACGAAAGACCGACTTTTTCAAGGCTACTACAATATTTTGGCTCGTCATGGTCACCTATTTATTGGGCACTCGGAGTCGATGGGCAAAGAGCATGTTGAATACAAAAGTTTAGGCAAAACGATGTATCGCAAGGCGAATTATGAAGCATTTTAAACCAGTTATTCATGGCTTTGAGCATGTAAAACGTTTTTGGGATTCGACTCGTCATAAAGTGGTGGCTAAAGTGTTGCCTGGTGAATTTTATATTTCAAAAAATGATGAGCTGATTTCTACAGTGCTTGGTTCGTGTATTTCTGCGTGTGTGTATGATGAAGTTATGGGCATTGGTGGGATGAATCATTTCATGTTGCCAGGGGTGAAAGATGCGAACAATTTGCATGCGAATGATCTGAGTTGTCGGTATGGAAACTGGGCGATGGAGTTTCTGATTAATGAGCTGTTGAAAAATGGTGCAGCTCGCAAAAATTTGAAAGTGAAGCTGTTTGGCGGTGGGAAAATAATACGTTCCATGACAGACATTGGTATAGGGAATATCCGATTTGCCTACGACTACGTTCAAGAAGAGAAGCTGGAGCTTATTTCACACGACGTAGGTGGGCCGTGGCCTCGAAAAATCGTATTCAACCCACAATCCGGGAAAGTGCAAGTAAAGAAGCTTCGTGAAATGCACAACGACACAATTGAAAAACGCGAAGTTCGGTACTTGCACGAAATTGAGGCGCAAGATAAGAAAACGGATATTGAGCTGTTTTAAGAGAATGCCATGATTAAAGTGCTGGTGGTGGATGATTCACCGTTGATTCGTAAATTGCTGACAGAGATCCTCACGCAGGCTGATGACATTACCGTTGTTGGCGTAGCGGAAGACCCCTATGAAGCACGTGATAAAATAAAACAGCTTAACCCTGATGTCTTAACACTCGACATTGAAATGCCTAAGATGAATGGGATCAGTTTTTTGAAAAATCTTATGCGTTTACGACCCATGCCTGTGATTATGATATCCACACTCACACAGCAAGGGTCGCCTGTAACGCTTGAAGCATTGGAACTTGGAGCGGTTGATTTTATTGCGAAACCCTCTGTGAATGTCGCGAAAGAATTAAACGATTACATGGAAGTGGTACACCAAAAAGTACGAGCGGCATATCGCGCGCGTTTACGGCCATTCAAAGCCGCTGATCAAGGAGGCGCTTCTGGGGTCGTTTCCAAATATGAGCATTTCTTGCCCGGACGGATATTAGCGGTAGGAGCAAGTACTGGTGGTACAGAAGCAATTAAAGAAGTGTTGATCCGCATGCCAGCGAATTGTCCTCCTATAGTCGTCACGCAACATATTCCACCGGTGTTTAGTACGTCATTTGCACTACGAATGGACAGAAGTTGTACTATCTCTGTCAAAGAAGCAGCAGAGGGCGATGTATTAAAACCGGGCACGGCGTATATAGCACCCGGCGATAAGCATCTTAAAGTGATGCGCAAAGGTAGTCAGTTTGTGTGCGTGCTTGATAATGGTGAGCCTGTTAATCGGCACAAACCAGCCGTTGATGTGTTATTTGCGTCACTAATCGATTGCAATCCAAAAAACGTCAGTGCGGTCTTGCTTACGGGTATGGGCAGTGATGGGGCTAGGGGGCTACTTGCACTCAAAAACGCTGGAGCGGTTACCTACGCTCAAGATGAAAAGACGAGTGTTGTGTGGGGAATGCCAAGGGCGGCGCATGAACTGGGCGCCGCGTTGAGTTTAGTACCTTTACATCATGTCGCCGAAACACTGCTTGCGAGTGCTGCCAAGCCTTAGACTCGTTTTTCTATTGTACTAACCACTGCTGAGAATACCAATAGTAGCGAGCTGAGTTGTCTTTCATTGGTGATGTGCAGTTGTAGCGGCTTCTGCCTTTAGACAGTGGCGTGGGGGTGTACACCTTTACTTCGGTTTCGGACAGCCATTCGGTTTTTGCTTGGCCTTGACCTGACACATAACAAGCAAATTGACTTTGATGAAACGGTTTGTCTTTAAAATTTAAAGTAAGAACGGGTTCCTTGTTATCTGTCACCGTATCTTCGTAATCGACCGATTTTAGCGGAAAAGCGGCAGAGGTTAGTTTGTACTTCAACGTGTCGATATTGGCATAAATGCCCGAAGCTGGATAACGAGGGACTGCAGTCCAATCGGTTGTTGTATCTACCGCACCGGATTGTTGGCCAATTCCAATTACTGCCATGTCATTTAAGAGGCGTTGTAACGCTTTGTTGTATTCGCCATAAGGAAATGCAACCCAAGGGTAATTGTGACCAATTTCTTCTGCAATGCGGTTTTGTGCATTAGTTAGGTCAGCGCGGATGCGAACTCGCCACTGTTCATCGTTTTCACTAGGTCGCTTTTCGTGGAGATAGTCGTGTTGTGAAGAGTGGCTGGCAATTATCGCTCCCTCTTTGCTCAATTTACGCAATTGCTCCCATGTCATCACGTAACTTTTATGCTCGTCGATGAGTTGCGGGTTTACAAAAATCGTGTAGGGAAAACCATATTCTTTGAGAATAGGCGCAGCTGTATCGAAATTGTTGTCGTAGCCATCATCAAAGGTGATTGCGACAGTTTTGTCCGGTAATGAATGACCCTGTTGCAATGAAGCGAATAGCTTATCCAAACCGATGACGTTAAACCCATTATTTTTTAAAAAAGCTAAATGTTGTTTAAACGTCTCTTTCGAAATACTTGTCACAGGAGGAAGGGTTTCACTTACATGGTGATACTGTAAGATAACGGCACTGTGAGCAGGCATTGCCAAACCGAAAAGAAAGCTAAGACTGAGATGCGCGCGTTTTTTACCAACCATAAGTTACAACACCTTGAGTTACTGCGTCTAAGTGGGCCTATGATGTTAGCAAACATCTCCGTACCACTACTAGGACTTGTTGATACCGCGGTGATAGGTCACCTTTCAAATGCCTATTTTCTCGCGGCTATTGCTCTTGGTTCAAGTAGCGTTAGCTTGATTTTTTGGTTGTTGGGCTTTTTACGTATGAGTACAACAGGGCTTGTCGCTCAGCGATTTGGCGAACGCAATGAAGCCGCGTTACTTAGCCAACTTTATGCGAGTGCCGCGATAGCAATCGGTTTGTCTGTGTTGTTACTGTTGTTGCAAGGTTCAATCATAGCGCTCGTCGCTAACCTATCCAGTGCTTCTCCCGACGTGATGGCAAGTGCAGGGCGTTACATTGAGATACGTCTGCTGAGTGCACCCGCAGCAATGATGAATTTGGTGTTATTAGGCGCGTTACTTGGATTACAAAATGGCAAAGGGCCATTTTATGTGGTGCTGTTTAGTAATGGATTGAATATCGTATTAGACGTGTGGTTTGTTGTTGGTCTTGATCTCAATGTAGTTGGGGCTGCTTGGGCCACGTGCATCTCGGACTATTTGTCCTGTGCTTTGGCTATCGGATTAGTCATAAAATCATTGGCTAGGGCCAATATCACAATGAAATGGTTTCCCATCAATCTACGCCAAATTACTCATTTGCTGAATTTAAATCGAGACATTTTTTTCGATCATTGGTACTTCAAGCGTGTTTTAGTTTTATGACGTTCTACGGTGCCCGATTAGGTGATATCACCTTGGCAACAAATGCTGTGTTATTAAACTTCCTATTGCTCATCAGTTTTGCGATGGATGGTATTGCTTATGCGCTAGAGGCAAAGGTTGGAGAAGCGGTCGGTCAAAAATCTCAAGCCGCCGTTCATCGTTGGGTGAAAGTGGGATTTTTTGGGGCGCAGTCTTTGCGCTTGGCTATACGCTCACGTTTGCTATGCTTGGGCCGGTGTTTGTCGCCAGCTTAACTTCATTGGATACAATACAAGCGAATGCCGCTGAATATTTACCGTGGATTGTCGTGATGCCATTGATTGCAACCAGTTGCTTTCTATTCGATGGGATTTTTGTTGGGCTTATGCGTGCAAAAGACATGCGTAACAGTATGATTATTTCTGGTGTGGTGGGGTTTGCAGTACCATTTATACTGACCTCTTCATTCGGAAATCATGCACTTTGGTTTGCGATGAGTTGCTTTATGGTACTAAGAGGTATTACTTTGGGTCTTCGTTATCGAACAGTGATGGGTCGAGGGCTTTTCGATCAAGCACTTGTGCAAACCGATTAGCAAAGATACCGGTGTAGCCCCATGCGGCAAAGATTCCTCCCGGTAGGAGTATGACAAGACCTGGTAATTGCAACCACGGCCAATACAGATACCCCAAGGCAATTAGGCTTGCACCCAAGGCAAATAATGCAAGGCCGATAAAAAATCGTGTCATGCTTCGCTTGGGGGTACTCCCCAAGCGAAAAATCCATTCTTTCAGCATCAATCGACTCGCGATTAATAGTAAGAATGCTCACCGTGAGCGTGTTCAGTGATATCGCGAACGCCGCTTATTTCAGGGAACTTAGCGATCATTTCTTTCTCAATGCCTTCTTTAAGCGTGACATCTATCATTGAACAGCCGTTACAACCGCCACCGAATTGAAGCACCGCTATACCGTCTTTTGTAATCTCGACTAAACTCACTTGGCCACCGTGGTTAGCCAATTGTGGGTTTACTTCCGTCGTTAACATGTGTTGGACTCGGTCATTTAGAGACGCATCATCACCCAATTTTTTCGCTTTGGCATTCGGAGCTTTAAGGGTAAGTTGCGTGCCCATTTTATCGGTGACGAAGTCGATTTCTGCTTCTTCTAAAAACGGTGCGCTTTCTTCATCGACAACGGCATCAAAACCATTAAACGGTAAACGGATGTCAGTTGGCTCTACTGCGTCAGCAGGGCAGTAAGATACGCCACACTCTGCTTTCGATGTGCCAGGATTTACCACGAACACGCGGATATTCGTGCCTTCAGCTTGATTTGAAAGCAATTTACCAAAATGGATTTGTGCGGTTTCAGAGATCTTGATCATATTGACGACTATACTTGACTAAATTACTCGGTTAATCGCTATCATACTCCGCTCATCTTATTGTCGCTAGTGTTGAACGAAATTTTTTGGAATCCTCAGAGTAAGGTTGATAGCGTAGAAAAAACGAAAAAGCATCAAGGCGAAGAAATGAGAAAATGGTTGAGTTTGGCGGCAATTACGCTCAGCAGTGCGAGCATGGCGGCACCGTTGAGTTATTATTTTGAAAGTGCAGTAAAGTTTGACCCAACAATTCCAACCCCAAGTTCTGTGCTTGGCTATGAGGTCGGTGATTGGCATGTACGCCACGACCAGCTGGTGGACTATTTAAAACTTCTCGCGGAAAAAAGCGATAGGCTTTCCATTACCGAAATTGGGCGTACGTATGAACAACGACCTTTGTTGTTGCTTTCGTTTAGTGCTCCCGCTCGACGCAAATCGCTGGATAACATTCGTCAGCAACGCCTGACCGCGATCGCCAATGGTGAAGGACTAAGTGAGCTACCTGCGGTTGCATGGATGGGTTACAGCGTTCATGGTAATGAGTCGTCCGGTAGCAATGCGGCATTATTGGTGGCGTATTACCTTGCCGCCGCAGAGGATGCCCGAATTGAACGATTGTTGTCCGATACCATCATTTTGCTCGACCCGTCATTGAATCCAGATGGTTTAAATCGGTTTGCAAGTTGGGTAAACAGTACGCGTAGTTTAACTCCATCACTCGATCCTAAACACCGAGAACACAACGAATCTTGGCCTTCAAGCCGAACGAATCATTACCTTTTCGATTTAAATCGTGATTGGCTACCGCTTCAGCATCCGGAGTCGAGAGCAAGAATGAACGCATTCCATGCTTGGAAGCCCAATTTGCTGACGGACTTTCATGAAATGGGTCCGAATAGTACGTACTTCTTTCAGCCTGGCGTACCATCACGTACGAATCCTATTACGCCAAAACAAAACGTGAAACTAACCGAAGAAATCGCGACTTTTCATGCAGCGGCGCTTGATAAACGACAACAATTGTATTTCACCAAAGAAAGTTTTGATGATTTCTACTATGGCAAAGGGTCAACGTACCCAGACATCAATGGTGCTGTGGGCATCTTGTTTGAGCAAGCGAGTAGTCGAGGCCATTTACAACAGACGATTAATGGTCCCTTATCGTTTGCTGCAACGATTAAAAATCAGCTGACGACGACGTTGTCTTCTTTCGATGCATTATTGGCGAATCAACAAAGTTTAAAAGCTTATCAGCAGACCTTTTACAACAGCGCGATTGCTGAAGCGAGAAAAGAAGATTTTGCAGGTTATGTCATTGATTTAGAAAATGACAAATCACGTGGTGATGCTTTTATGGCGATTTTAAAACAACACCAAGTCCATGCCTATCCTTTGGCGCAAACGACGGCAGTTGATGGGCATGAATTCGATGCTGCTAGCAGCGTTTATGTTCCACTTGGACAGCCGCAATATAGAGTAATCAAAGCGTTATTTTCAGAACAAACACGGTTTGAAAATAATACCTTTTATGATGTGTCCGGATGGACCATTGCCCATGCGTTTGATTTACCGTTCAAAAAGCTTAAACGTGTGCGAGATGCACAGGTTTCGGCGACGGAATGGCAGACGTCTTCAGTTCCGTCATTCGATTTAAAATCAGGTTCGTACGCTTATGCGTTTTCTTGGCAAGATAGCCAAGCGCCCGCGTTACTCAATGCTTTGCTTTCCCGCGGGATAAAAGCGCGGTTAGCGCTTGATGGTTTTTCAGCTCGATCGAGTGGCAGAGAAAAGTCGTTTTTAGCTGGGGCGGTTGTGATCCCTGCAGGTCTGCAAACTCGTGCGGATTGGTTTAGTGAGTTGAATGCGGTTGCGCAGGCCTTTGCTATCCAAATTAGCGCTATAGACAGTGGATTAACTCAATCTGGAATTGATTTAGGTTCACGGCAGTTTGCGGTGGCAAAACTCCCAAAAGTGTTGTTAGTTGGTGGACAGGGGATCAGCCAATACGAATTGGGTGAAGTTTGGCACTTTTTAGATACGCGACTGCGAATTGCACCGACGATAGTGACTCAAGAGCAATTTGCTAAATTGACCTTAAGTGATTACACCCATGTTATTCTGGTAGATGGCCAGTACCGCTTTGATGAGCAGGCTAAACAAAACATGGGGGAATGGGTGAGCAAAGGCGGGGTGATTTGGGGGCACAAGCGAGGAGCCAAATTACTAATAGAAAATAATTGGCTGAATGCAACGGCGATCAGTGAAGCCGAGCTGCGCGCTCAATTTGAGACACAAAATCTTCGCTACGTGGATCAAGAAGCGTTGGCTGCTAAACAACGAATAGCGGGGGCCATTTTCAACACTCATCTTGATATAACCCACCCTTTAACATTTGGAATGAAGGATGACACTCTTCCGATGTTCAAAGACGCGACTTGGTTGTTGCAACCCTCTACTAGTCCATTTGTCACGGTAGCAAACTATACGGCTTCACCCCTTTTAGCAGGTTATGCTGATCCGATTAACATCAATACGATTAGCCAGAGTGCCGCGTTGCTTGCACACCGAAAAGGTCGTGGCACTGTGATTGGCATGACCGACAACCCTGTGTTTCGTGGTTATTGGTATGGTACAAGTCGATTACTTGCGAACGCCTTGTTCTTTGGACATACATTAAGTGCGCAAGCCAAATAGTGTCGAAAAGGAATAAATCATGGTGAAATGGGGGTGAGCGCAAAGCTCATCGCCCATACCGTTCTAGCTCCTGCTGCTTTACAAGCTCGCGCCGCAGCATTCATCGTTGCGCCTGTGGTGATCACATCATCAAGAATCGCGACGGTCTTTCCTCTTAAATCGCCTTTGACGGTAAACGCGGCGTAGGTGTTTAGTGCACGAGCCTGTTTGCCAAGCGAAGTCTGAGGCTTTGTGTAATGCGTGCGATGTAACGTTGTGCTGGCCTTTGCTTTTGGGATGACGGGTTGCCAAATCTGCGCCGTTTGATTGTAACCGCGGAAAAAGTAACGAATGGGATGCAGTGGGATAGTGTGCATCGAATCAATCCCACGTCCAGAATCGAGCATCTGCCAACGGTTGTATTGTCGGGATAGCACTGTATGTAACGCGGCTAAATAGTGGGTTTGATTTTGAAATTTAAATGCACTGAGCCACGTCGCAATACTTCCTTCATACCAAGCACAACTGAATAAGCCATCGCAGTCGCTAAGTTGTGTCTGATGTTGTATATCTGGCCGAAGGAGTAAATTTGGCCATTGTGCTACGTCAAATAACTTTATTGTCGGTAAACAGTAAGCACAGATACCGGAGCCGTCTGGCAGCGTGTGTTGGCACAACACACAGCGGTTTGGTATGAGAGTTGAAATCCAATTCATTGTGGATACATTCCTTGAATCCAGTTATAGAGCCGTTATCATGTGGCAAGTTTTACAGAGGATGGACTAAATGCAAAAAAATATCGTCTTGCTCCATGGCTGGGGCATGAATAAAGCTGTTTGGCAGCTAGTGAACGATGCGTTGCAATCTAATCCGGATTTACACGTCAAGGCGCTCAATTTACCTGGCTTTGGTGGTGCGGATTGGGAGCAAGATAGTTATACGTTAACGGCGGCAGCGGATGAATTGGCAAAACAACTTGAAGACGATTCAATTTTGGTGGCATGGTCCATGGCCGGTCTTTTCGCGATTGACATCGCAACTCGTTATCCGCAAAAAGTAGCGAAAATTATTTTAGTGGGATCATCACCGTTCTTCCTCGGTTCTGCTCAATGGAATGGAATTAAGCCTGACGTGCTTCAGCAGTTTATGGAAGCATTGACGACAAATCCAACGAAGACAGTGGAGCGATTTTTAGCGATTCAGGCGATGGGGAGTGAGCACGCAAAAGACGACATAAAATGTTTGCGCACGTGGCTTTCGCAAGAAGCACCAGCGTCTCCTATCGCGTTGGCGGGTGGCTTAAACCTCCTTAAAGAATGTGATTTACGCCTCCAATTTGCGGCATTAAAGATGCCTATCTTAGGAATTTTTGGTCGATTAGATGCCCTTGTACCCGTGAAAGTTGTGGATGAGTTGCATAAGCTCAATCCGGCGTTTCGTGCAGAAATATTGCCAAAAGCGTCTCATGCCCCCTTTATTTCTCACCGCGAAGATTTTGTAAGCATATTGAAATCAATGCTTTAAAATTAAGCAAAGAGGATGGGAATAAAAAATGAAACTCATCCTTTCATTTGAGCTTGTTTTGAGTAATAATTAAACAGTGTAAAAGTGTGAGGAGGGGAGCTATGCCAATTGGTGATGCTTTTAGTAATGGGGTTGAAGGCTTCAATCGTGCGTCGCAGCAGATTGAGCGCACGAGCGCAGATATTAATCGCGCTACCTTACAACAACAGGATGATGACCAAATCGCGCAGCAGCGTCAACTTCAGGCCGCTCGTCCTGAAGAAGCGGTAACGCCACCAGTATCGCAACCACCTCGTCTCGACGAGTCGCTGGTGCAACTTAAAGTGGAAGAATTTAACGCTAAAGCTAATACGCAATCCATACGTACAGCCGATGAGGTGTTAGGGACGTTGGTCGACATTAAAGTGTAAAATGAACATCGTTACGCCGCAGCCGGCGCTAAATTTCCACACAGGTAACGTCTACACTGAAACCGCGAGGCGTGACAATCAATTGCGGGAAGTGATTCCACAACCCGCCCAAGCGGCTGCGTCTTTCACCGAAAATAAAGCCTATCAAGATACAGATAAAGCGAAACAAGCTCCTTCAGACGAAAAAGGACTCTACGACAAAAAAGGGCAACTTGAGGATAAACAAGCTGTTCAGAGTCGCGATGCAAAAGACGAGCATGGTCATGAAGAAGGTGACCATTCAAGTGGTCGAGAAGAGCAAAAAGCGGAAGCAGAACTTAAGCAAATAGAAGAGCTGAAAGATCGTGACACGGAAGTGCGATTACACGAAGAAGCGCATGCTCGAGTTGGCGGCCAACACGCAGGTAGCCCTAGCTACGAGTTTCAAAAAGGGCCTGATGGCACCAATTATGCGGTTGGTGGTGAAGTCATGATTGACGTGGCGGAAGTCCCCGGCGATCCACAAGGCACCATCGACAAAATGCAAACGGTTCGCGCGGCGGCACTGGCACCAGCAGAGCCGTCAGGGGCCGATCGCGCAATCGCGGCTGATGCATCGAGAAAAATCGCCTCTGCGCAAGCCGAGCTCTCTAAACAAGCTTTGAATGGTGATGGAGAAGACGATAAAACTCGTGTAAACAGTTTTGAGCGCCGACGTCTTGCTGGAGAAGACGAAGATGCCTCGTTGAACGCAGCGCAGAGCGATGTGCTTGAAGCTAAAGATAATTCTGTCCCATCGTTTCAAAATCGCAGTCTGAAGAAAGATAGAAATCCAGATGTAGAGTCAAGAGCAATGCGAATTGCTGACTTCTATCAACATGTGCATGAACCAAAAAGTGCATCTGGATTCAACGCCTACATTTAACTTTTCGTGCTGGTTAACTCACCGGTTCATTGTTTGATTTAACGCTCTCCCATCAATTGAATTACTCATCTATTGCAAGCATAGCTAAGTGACGGTAACCGGCTGCGTAAAGAAATAAAAAAGGCCGCAAGCGCGGCCTTCTCATCAAGGATTCGATCACTTTTTTAATTTAGCAAAGGCTTCCGCAAACGCGTTACCCATTGCTGCATTAGCCGATACCGGTTTTGGCTTGTTTGCCGCACGAGGAGCCGCTTTCTTTTCGACCGCAGGTTTGCTCGCTGGTGCGCTTTGTACTTCATCTTCCAAGCGCATAGTAAAGCTGATGCGTTTACGGGCAACGTCGACCTCGAGTACTTTTACTTTGACAATATCACCCGCTTTGACCACTTCACGAGGGTCGCTGATAAACTTGTTGGTTAACGCTGAAATATGGACGAGGCCATCTTGATGAACGCCGACGTCAACAAAGGCACCAAAGTTCGCAACGTTAGACACGACACCTTCAAGTACCATTCCCACTTTTAAATCAGAGATAGTTTCAACGCCAGCTTTGAACTCAGCCGTTTTGAACTCAGGGCGTGGGTCGCGGCCTGGTTTGTCGAGCTCACTGATGATGTCGGTTACGGTTGGTAAACCGAACTTTTCATCGGTGAAGTCATTCGCAACCAACTTGTTAAGAATGTCTTTATTGCCTATCAATGAGGATACTTGCAGTTGTTTTGTCTCGCAAATACGCTTTACAACTGGGTAGGCTTCGGGGTGAACCGCGGATGCATCGAGAGGATCTTTACCGTCAATAATACGTAAAAAACCGGCGGCTTGTTCGAAAGCTTTTGGCCCTAAACGCTCTACTTTTTTCAATTCTGAGCGGCTTGCAAAGCGACCATTTTCATCACGATAGCGAACAATATTGGTTGCGAGTGTTTTATTTAAGCCCGAAACACGTGTAAGTAGAGGCACTGATGCCGTATTGACGTCAACGCCCACAGAGTTTACACAATCCTCTACAACTGTCGTCAATGTTTGGCCTAGCTGACTTTGTGATACGTCATGTTGATATTGACCAACCCCGATGGATTTCGGCTCAATTTTTACCAGTTCCGCAAGCGGATCTTGGAGGCGGCGAGCAATAGAAACAGCCCCGCGAAGCGATACATCTAGATCGGGGAATTCATTTGCCGCGAATTCGGATGCAGAGTAAACCGATGCGCCCGCTTCACTGACCATGATCTTGTTCATTTTCAGGTCCGCAACAGCTTTGACGAGTTCTGCGGCAAGCTTATCGGTTTCTCTAGAAGCTGTTCCATTACCGATTGCAATGAGTTCGACTTTATATTGACGGCATAACTGCTCAAGCGTGCGCAGCGATTTATCCCACAAGTTTTGTGGAACATGCGGGAAAATGGTGTTTGTTGTTAGAAGTTTACCTGTCGCGTCAACTACGGCGATTTTACACCCTGTACGCAGACCAGGATCGATCCCCATAGTTACCTTTGCTCCCGCGGGCGCAGCCATTAACAGGTCTTTTAAATTTTTTGCAAATACATCAATCGCGTCTGTTTCAGCACGCTCGCGCATGTTGCCAAGAAATTCATTTTCTAAGTGCAGAGCCAATTTTACTTTCCATGCCCATTGCACAACCGTTAACAACCATGCACTTGCCGCTTTGCCTGAAATAGCCAAACGGTAGTGGTCGGCAATCATCTGAGCACAATAAGCCGCCGCATCTTCTGAAGACGGCTCAGGGTTAATGTTCAGTTGCAAGAAGCCTTCGTTGCGACCGCGAAGCATCGCCAGAGCACGATGTGAAGGGACTTTCGCGAGAGGCTCGCTGTGTTCGAAATAGTCTTGAAACTTTACACCACTCTTTTCTTGGCCCGCGATAACGTTGCTCTCGATTTGGCCATTTTTTTGAATGTAATGTCTAAAAGTAGCTAAAAGCTTAGCGTCTTCCGCGAAGCGTTCCATTAGGATAAATTTCGCGCCTTCTAGTGCCGCTTTGATGTCTTCAATTCCTTTGGAGATATCGACAAAGGCATTGGCTTCAGCTTCAGGATCTTTATCTGCGTCGTGAAACAGCAAATCGGCAAGTGGCTCAAGACCCGCTTCAATCGCGATTTGGCCTTTGGTACGGCGCTTAGGCTTATATGGAAGATAAAGATCTTCAAGCTCCGTTTTGCTTTGAGCACTGTGAATGTCACGTTCGAGCGCTTCTGATAATTTACCTTGCTCTTTGATAGTTGCGAGGATGAAAGTACGGCGCTCTTCAAGCTCTCGCAAGTAAGATAGGCGTTGTTCTAAGAGACGTAATTGGGTGTCGTCTAAACCCCCTGTGACTTCTTTACGGTAACGAGCGATAAAAGGCACTGTAGCACCTTCATCAAGAAGTCCAACAGCAGCGATAACTTGTTGTTCTTTGGCATTGAGTTCTTGTGCCAAACGAAGAGAGATGTTGCTCATGCAAAATCCTTATAAAAATTCAGTAGCACAACCTTGGTTGTGCGCATATCGTCGATTTTATCACCCATGCTGGGCGGCGACTAGGTTCTGTATGAGATTGAGTTGATATACCACGTCTTTTTGCCTTCTGGCGTGCGTACTACGACGTCATCATCGACGGCTTTACCAAGTAATGCTCGAGCCATCGGCGCGTCGATAGAAACCACCTCTTTTTGGTCATAAATCTCATCAGGACCGACTATCTGAAAAGTCAGGGTGTCCCCATCGTCATTTTCAATTTCGACCAATGCGCCGAAAAATACTTTACCTTCCTGATCTGGGTGCGGATAAACAATTTTCAACTCAGGTAGGCGTTTTCTTAAATAGCGGACACGACGGTCAATTTGTCGCAAAAGGCGTTTATTGAACGTGTAATCAGCATTTTCGGAGCGGTCGCCAAGGCTTGCAGCCCAAGTAACAATTTTGGTGACTTCAGGGCGTTTTTCAAACCACAACTGATCATGTTCTTGCTGTAATTGGCGATAGCCTTCAGGGGTTATCAAATTGGTTTTCACGCTGTACTCTCTATCAAATTTTCACCGCAACCTTAATCAAAGCGAGATACTTTGTCGAGTTTGGTGTGCTGTAAACTTATGTAACAAAGTAGTATCAAATTCCCATGTCTAAGTCCGTCTATTTCCATTATATTTAAGGTTCTAGGCTTGCCAATAAGAAGAATGAAATTATGGGAATGGAAACAACAAAAATTCTCGTCGTCGACGATGATATGCGCCTTCGTAGTTTGCTTGAGCGTTATTTGGTAGAACAAGGTTTTATCGTAAGGACGGCAGCAAATTCAGAACAGATGGACCGATTATTGGAGCGTGAAAACTTTCACATGATGGTGTTGGATTTAATGTTACCAGGCGAAGATGGGTTGTCTATATGTCGCCGTTTACGTCAAAAGGAAAATGAAATTCCTATCGTGATGTTGACGGCAAAAGGCGACGAAGTTGACCGTATTATTGGTCTAGAACTGGGGGCGGACGACTATCTACCAAAACCTTTCAACCCAAGAGAGTTACTCGCGCGTATTAAAGCCGTGTTACGTCGACGCACGAAGGAAGTGCCAGGGGCACCCTCAGCGGAAGAAAACATTGTTGCGTTCGGACAATTTGCACTTAACCTAGCGACGCGTGAAATGCAGCGTGGAGATGAAAGTCTATCGCTGACCAGTGGTGAATTTGCGGTGCTTAAAGCGCTAGTGTCTCACCCAAGAGAGCCATTAAGTCGTGACAAACTGATGAATTTAGCACGTGGTCGAGATTACAGTGCGCTTGAGCGAAGCATCGATGTGCAAGTATCGCGTCTGCGTCGCATGATCGAAGAAGACCCCGCAAACCCTCGCTATATTCAAACCGTTTGGGGATTAGGTTATGTCTTTGTGCCAGACGGTGGTAAATAAGTAGCACATGAGTATTTTGCCAAGAAGTGCGTTCGGACAAACGGTTTTTTTCGTGGGCGCACTGCTGTTAATCAATCAGATCGTTTCCTACATCACCGTCACGTTGTATGTGGTTAAGCCCACGTTTGAACAAGTGAATCTGATGCTGGCCAAGCAGGTCAAAACCGTCTTCATCGACCAAGAAGAAGGGGTCGAAATGACCAGTGCAATGTCAAAGAAGTTCTTTGAGATCACGGGTATCGAAGTCATGACGCAACGAGAAGCGTACGCGAATGGACTTGGGCAAGCCAAAGAATACACGATGTTGTCACGTAGCATGTCTGAACAGCTGAATGGTTCAGCGCGCGTGATGATCAGTCAAGGTAACCCACTGGTGTATTGGGTTGAAGCGCCGCAAGCTCCTGGGTATTGGGTACGTGTACCATTATCTGGATTTACCGAAACCAACATTCAATTCTTGGTTTTTTACTTATCCACGATTGGCTTTTTGAGTGTGTT
Source organism: Pseudoalteromonas xiamenensis (assembly GCF_030994125.1). Lineage (NCBI taxonomy): Bacteria > Pseudomonadati > Pseudomonadota > Gammaproteobacteria > Alteromonadales > Pseudoalteromonadaceae > Pseudoalteromonas > Pseudoalteromonas xiamenensis. Next base: position 2,363,224 of record NZ_CP099917.1, read on the forward strand.
AGGTGGTTGGTTGTTTGCAAGACACTTAAATAAACCACTGAAATCACTGCAAATTGCAGCAGGTCGAGTTGGTGTTGGGGATTTCAGTACACGACTAAAAGAAGAAGGTTCGACGGAAGTGATTGAAGTGACTAAAGCGTTCAATCAGATGTCGAAAGGGATAGCCGATCTTGAAAATGACCGCCGACTGATGATGGCGGGCGTGTCGCATGATTTACGAACACCATTGACTCGGATTCGCCTCGCCACAGAAATGATGAATGACGAGGATGATTATTTGCGTCAAGGCATTATTGATGACATCGAGGATATGAACGCCATTATCGATCAGTTCATTGAATATCTGCGACACCACAACACCGCGGAGCTAGAGCTGGATGACATCAATCATGTTGTACAAGAAGTTGTGCATGCTGAGCAGCAACATCAGCGTGAGATACGGCTAACCGTTCAGGAAAATTTACCTAACGTACTGATGAATTGTGTCGCGTTGAAGCGTGTGGTCACCAACATGATTGAAAACGCGATCCGTTATTCTGATGATGTCATTGACGTTGAAACGCAATATTTAGCCGATAAAAAACAAGTGCTTGTTACGGTTAAGGATAAAGGGCCTGGGATCCCTGAGTCAGAGCTGGAGAAAGTGTTTGAGCCCTTTACCCGTGGTGATTTGGCGCGAGGGAGTGAAGGCAGTGGACTGGGGCTTGCGATTATTAAACGGATTGTTTCAACCCATCGAGGTACCGTTAAACTGCGTAATCGTAAAGGCGGTGGCTTAAGTGCCGAAGTGTATTTACCTGCAGTAAAAAGATGAGAATAGGCTAACAAGGCCTATTCATGGTGTACGTTACGGTTCTAGCCGACCTGTTGTTTAGCAAAATGCGAGGGAATGTCGGCTGCCGCAGTTTACAAAACAGTTGGCACAACTACTTGCGATCTTGCTTGTGTTTTCTTGTTCTATTTGGTGCTGAGTTAGTGCTAACTAGGCTTTCCTTCTATGTTTCATTTTCTAAGACCTTGACTGTTCATTCTGGTTGTAACCTAATTAACACCGCCAAACAAAGCGTTTAGACATAAAAAAACGCCCTCGAGAGGGCGTTTTGTATCATCATTGATAAAGGAATTTTGTCTTTAGCTGTAATGCTTAACCACGAGGACCCGCATTCACAATTGCGTCTGAAACGTCGTACTTCTCAAAGTTAGCTTTGAATTCCGTCGCGAGTTTCTGAGCGAACTCTTCGTACTTCGCTTTGTCTTCCCACGTGTTGATAGGGTTAAGTAGTTTACTATCTACGCCAGGTACAGATACTGGAACGTCTAAGTTTAGAGCCTCGATGTGCTGAGTTTCAACACCAGCAAGCGTGCCAGATACGATAGCATCAACAACAGCACGTGTTGTTGGAATGTCAAAACGCTTACCGATACCGTAAGGACCACCAGTCCAACCTGTGTTCACTAAGTATACTTTAGCGCCGAATTCACGTACGCGCTTCATTAGAAGCTCAGCGTATACGCCTGCTGGACGTGGGAAGAATGGAGCACCAAAACACGTTGAGAAGGTTGATTCGATGTCTGATGTTGATCCGATCTCTGTAGAGCCTACTTTCGCCGTGTAACCACTTAGGAAATGGTAAGCTGCTGCTTCTTCAGAAAGAATTGACACAGGAGGTAATACGCCGCTTACATCACAGGTCAGGAATACCACTGCTTTTGGCTCGCCAGCACGGTTTTCCACTTTACGTTTCTCAACGTGTGTAAGAGGGTAAGAAGCGCGTGAGTTTTGAGTTAGGCTAGAGTCTGTGTAATCCGGTACGCGATTCTCATCAAGTACAACGTTTTCTAAAATTGTACCGAAGCGGATAGCATCCCAAATGACAGGCTCGTTCTTTTGCGATAGGTCGATACATTTTGCGTAGCAACCACCTTCAATGTTAAACACACTACCTGGTGCCCAGCCGTGCTCGTCATCACCAATTAGGAAGCGAGTTGGATCTGCGGATAGTGTTGTTTTACCTGTACCCGATAGACCGAAGAATAGCGCTGTGTCGCCAGCTTCGCCTACGTTTGCGCTACAATGCATTGGTAATACACCTTTCGCAGGAAGTAGGAAGTTCTGTACAGAGAACATTGATTTTTTCATTTCACCGGCATAACGCATACCAGCAAGTAGTACTTTGCGTTGTGCAAAGTTAATGATAACCGTACCATCACTGTTTGTGCCGTCGCGCTCTGGCTCACACACAAAAGATGGAACGTTTAATACTCGCCATTCAGGTAAATCAGCTGCATTGTATTTTTCAGGGATGATAAACATGTTTTGAGCAAAAATATGGTGCCAAGCTGTTTCCGTAGTTACAACAACTGGCAGGTAATGCTCTGGATCTGCGCCAACTTCGAGGTGAGAGACGAAGTGGTCTTTGTCCGAAACGTACGCTTCAACACGTGCCCATAATGCATCAAATTTGTCTGCATCGAACGGGCGGTTCACGTTGCCCCATTGAATGTCATTTGCTGTGGTTGGTTCTTGCACGATAAAACGGTCACTTGGAGAACGGCCTGTACGGCGACCAGTTTGTGCTACGAACGCACCATTTGCGGCTAAAGTACCTTCGCCACGGCGAATAGCGTGTTCGACCAGTTCAGCTGCGGTTAAATCGACATAACGAGTTGCGCTTGAAGTCATGTTTTTACCTAAAAAATGTGAGATTGAACGGGATAGCTCTGGGTTCTTAGTGAGTGAAATATTGACCTCAAAAATTTAATCCTAAATCCAAGAGGTCAATAACTCATCAAAGCTGAAATTATATTATCAGATGAAATAGCGTTATACGAGCCTTTGCAAGGTCTAAAATCCGCATTTTTTAAGAAAAAACTTGAATATTTTCAATGATACCGGTGTCATGAAAAGTCATCTTTTTATGACACCGGTATCATCTTTTTTAGACAAAAAAGCCGCCAAAATGGCGGCTTAGTCTTCATTTGAATACGGAAATCCAAATTAGTTAAAAATAGAGCGAATTTCCTGCTCGTTGAATTGATAGTCTTTCAAGCAATAGTGGCAGCTGATTTTGATTTCGCCATGCTTTTGAATATCTTCAAGAAGTGCTTCCAGTCCAACGTTTGCAAGGGCATCGATGGTTTTTTTCGCGACTGCATCCACAACGATATTGAACAGTTTGCGGTTCAAATAATTGTGGATTGTCTTCATGGTAAAGACGTGTCAGCACGGTATGGGCGTCCAACTCAAGCATTTCTTCGTTTTTAATCGTGTCTGTGAGTGCTTCTAAATGTTTGAAGTCTTCTTTCGATTTAGCTTGGTCTACCGGTAATACTTGTAACAACATACCGCTTGCGCGTGCTTGGCCTTTGGCGGTGGACGTTGCGAGCCATAAACGCGTTTGTAATTGTTCAGATTGGGCAAAGTACATTTCTAAGCAACCTGCCAATGTAGGTTCTGTCAGTGGCACGATGCCTTGGTAACGCTCACCTTTTGTTGGCGTGATAGTGATGACCATGTATCCTTCGCCAATGAGTTCACGAATTGTGTGGCCAGAAACTTCGCTTTGTAAGCGTGCTATGCCGCGCATATTCTGTTGGTGATCGCCATTAATCACGGCATATTTGACTGGACCATCGCCTTGCAATTGCACCGCGATTTCGCCTTCAAACTTTAAGGTTGCTGTTAATAAACACGTTGCAACCAACAACTCGCCCAACAGTGACTGAACCGCTTCTGGGTATTCGTGACCACCAAGTATTTCTTGGTAGGTTTTTTCCAATTGAACTAATTCACCACGGACATCTAAATTGTCAAAAATATAGCGGTGTAATAAATCTTTTTGCATTAACAAAATCCTAACTTAACTTCAGTTTTAGCAATTCTCGACGTTGTTTTTTGTCCGGTTTGTTAACAGGATGAGGAGCAAAAAACGTGTTGTTCTTTCGCGCGATCGCGTTTTGTTCGCGGCGTTCAAGGCTTTTTTCCGATTCGACATAGAGCATTTGAGCCAACGGTGCACTTTGACGTTTCTCTGTTACGACTTGAATTGTAACTTCCTTTTCGTCAAAGCCTTGCGCTAAACGGACCACGGCACCAACGTCAACGGTTTTGCTGGGTTTACAGCGTTGTCCGTTATAGTGTACTTTACCGCCTTGTATCATTTCTTGGGCCAAGGCTCGAGTTTTGTAAAAGCGGGCAGCCCACAGCCATTTATCTAGCCTAACTGCGGCTTTTTCAGATTGTTCAGGGGATGTTTTTGCCACTGAGAGAAACTCTAAAAACGGTTTGTAACTGTCGTCAAATTTACCACACTTGAACGCCTAAAAAAAGCGCATCCACATTCGTTAAGGGAACTTTCAGGCTAGGCACGGCGACTAAGGAAACAAGCCCTTTTTGACATTCATTTACATAGCCATCTTGTTTTGTGTGTGAATGTAAAGTTTCATATTTGCGCGCTTGTTGAAAGGGTTACGAGAAGGTACACTGGGTCGCTCAAACGAAGAAGAATATAAGAATGATGGAACAGCAAATATTACAGTTGCAAAAAGTTGCACAATCCTTGCCACATAAAAGACTGAGCAAAATCGTTACTATAGCTGCGGTGGTTTACGTTGCCTATTTGACCGCGCAACTGTTTTGGATACTCTGGCCTACACCTAAGGCGGAATCTCTCCCTTCTATTCAAGCCGCTTCATCCAGTTCTCATTCCCCAGTTAACGTTCGCAAAATTCTTGCTCAAAATTTATTTGGTCAAGCGAATGCCATCGCAGAGCCTGTTCAGAAAACCGTTATCTCCGACGCGCCAGAAACGCGATTAAGTCTTCGCCTTACCGGCATCGTAGCGGTCAGCCAAGACGATGAAGCTGGTCTTGCAATTATTGAATCCCAAGGTCGTCAAGAAACCTACGTGGTAAAAGATTCGATTGCAGGTACGCGGGCGAAACTGGCTCAAGTTTTACCGGACCGCGTTATTCTGGATGTGAGTGGTCGTTTTGAAACGCTCATGCTAGATGGCCTTGATTTCAGCAAAACAGTGACCTTGCCATCTTCAACAAAACGCAATAATCCTTTAGTAAGCTCATCCGGTCCGGTTCAATCGAAAGGGGCGTTGAAAGAACAAATCTCGGCAACGCGCGAAGAAGTTAAGCAAGATCCCGGTAAATTATTTGATTACATTCGTATTTCTCAAGCGACACAAGATGGAAAATTAATCGGTTATCGCTTGAGTGCTGGAAAAGATCCGGCACTGTTTTCCCGTATGGGACTTAAGAATAATGATTTGGCTGTTGCTATCAATGGCTATCAACTCACGGACATGAAACAGGCCATGCAAGCAGTCAATGAACTGCGCACAAGTAGCAACGCCACTATCACCATTGAGCGCGATGGCAGCTTAATGGACGTGCAATTCAGCCTGTAATAATTGGAGTACACACAGCAATGACAACTAAGCGAAACCATCGAACAACAAAAGCTGGGTTAGCTAAATATGCTGCGCTCTTCTTGGCGGCTGGATTATCTTTTACTGTTCCGGCTGTTGAATATGCAGCTAATTTTAAAGGCACAGACATCAACGAGTTCATCAATATTGTTGGTAAAAACTTAAATAAAACCATCATTATTGACCCTAACGTCCGTGGCAACATTAACGTGCGTAGTTACGAATTGATGGATGAAAAAATTTACTATCAATTCTTTTTAAACGTATTAGAAGTCTACGGATACGCCGTCATCGAGATGGACAGCGGCGTTCTAAAGGTCGTGCGTAGTTCGGATGGCAAAAAGGCTAACGTGCCGCTAGTGAAAGACGAAGAGAAAGGCAATGGTGACGTACTCGTCACACGCGTAGTTCGAGTAAAGAACGTAAGTGTTCAAGAATTAGGCCCGCTTATTCGTCAGTTTAGCGACCAAAAAGATGGTGGTCATGTTACAAATTTAAACTCAGCAAACGTGATGATGTTGACGGGGCATGCCTCGTCGGTTAATCGTTTAGTTGACATCATCCGCTCTGTCGATCAGGCCGGCGACCGCCATGTTGACATTGTTAAGTTGAAACATGCGACAGCACAAGACGTGGTATCTGTTGTAGATAACATCTTTAAAGATTCTGGCAAGGGTACGATACCTGAATTCCTAATTCCTAAAGTGGTTGCTGACGAGCGTACCAACAGCATCATTGTGAGTGGTGAATCTCAAGCTCGTGGCCGAGCAATTGAACTAATCAAACGTTTAGATGGTGAACTCGAAAGCACGGGTAACACGCAAGTTTTCTATTTGAACTACGCGAAAGCGGAAGAGCTGGTAAAAGTTCTGCAAGGTGTGAGTAAGTCATTGCAGGAAGAAACACAAGGTGGTGCAAACGCCAATGGTGCTCGTCGTACAAGCTCGCAAAAAGGTGACACTAGTATTGAAGCTCACCAAGATTCTAATGCACTGGTGATTACAGCACAGCCAGATACGATGCGTTCTCTCGCGTCGGTGATCGAAAAACTAGATGTACGTCGTGCGCAAGTCCTTGTGGAAGCGATTGTTGTGGAAGTCTTTGAAGGTGATGGCATCAACTTTGGCTTACAGTGGATCAGTAAAGAAGGCGGAATGCTGCAATTTAATAACGGCACTTCTGTTCCGATTGGTGGTTTGGCTGTTGCAGCAGAAAAAGCGCGTGATAAGACGATTGAAAAAGTGTACACCGGTAGCTTAACTGACACCAACAAACCTTACACAGAAACTCAGGTCGGTGACCTCACCGCGTTAGGTCAGCTAGTCGGTGGCATCAACGGTTTGGCGGCAGGAATTATACGCAACGACTGGGGTGCGATTGTTCAAGCGGTTTCCACAGACACCAATTCGAATATTCTTGCAACACCGTCTGTAACGACGATGGACAACGAAGAAGCGTCGATGATCGTAGGTCAAGAAGTGCCAATCATCACAGGTTCAACGGCCAGTACCACGAATTCTAACCCGTTCCAGACGGTTGAACGTCAAGAAGTGGGTATCAAACTTAAAGTAACACCTCAAATTAATGATGGCGATGCCGTACAACTGACGATTGAACAAGAAGTATCGAGCGTAAGTGGCGCCACTGCTGTTGATATCTCAATCAACAAACGTGCAATTAGCACGACAGTGATTGCAGACGATGGTGGAATGGTTGTGTTGGGTGGTTTGATAGACGAAGACGTGCAAGAAAGCGTATCTAAAGTACCAATTTTAGGTGACATTCCTGTATTGGGACATCTGTTCAAGTCTACAAGCACGAGCAAACGTAAGCGTAACCTATTGGTTTTCATTCGCCCAACCATCGTACGTGATTCTACGCGCATGAATGAGTTGAGTCATGGTAAGTACAATTTTATCCGTGGCGAGCAAGTGAAACAACGTGAAGATGGTATTGATTTAATGCCGTTGACCGACTCGCCAATGTTACCGGAGTGGAACGACAAACTGACATTACCTCCGACATACGAAGAATATTTAAAGCAGCAAAATGATGAGCAACACAATGACTGATACGGTAGCTGACGTTCACGCTGACATCATGCCATTGGACGAAGAGCAAGCAACGGAAGTCGTAAGTCGTAAACGTTTGCCTTTTGCCTTCGCGAAGCGTTTTGGGCTATTGCTAAGCGTCGAACATGACGAATACATCGTTTACACCACTGGCGACATATCGGCGGAAGCACTATTGGAAGTGCGTCGTTTTGCAGGAAAAGCATTCCGAGTCGAAGCGTTAGATAAAGACCGCTTTGAACTTATGCTCGAAGCCAGTTACCAACGCGACAGTTCTGAAACTCAGCAAATGATGGAAGATATTGGTAACGAGGTGGATCTTTTTTCATTGGCTGAAGAGTTACCGCAAACCGAAGACTTGTTGGCGGCGGATGACGATGCGCCAATCATTAAGTTAATCAACGCTATGTTGAGCGAGGCCATTAAAGAAGGTGCATCAGATATCCACATCGAAACATTCGAGCAGGATTTGGTGATCCGTTTCCGTGTTGATGGTGTGCTGAAAGAAGTCTTGAAGCCCAACCGTAAGTTATCGTCACTGCTGGTTTCGCGTATCAAAGTTATGGCGAAGCTCGACATTGCGGAAAAACGTGTACCGCAAGATGGTCGTATTAGTCTACGAATCGCTGGTCGAGCGGTCGACGTGCGGGTATCGACCATGCCGTCAAGTTTTGGTGAGCGTGTTGTACTTCGTCTTCTTGATAAGAATAATGCTCGTTTGAACTTAGAAGACCTTGGTATGACGGAAAGTATCCGCAATCGATTTGCCGATATGATAGCAAAACCACATGGTATTATTTTGGTGACAGGCCCCACCGGTTCAGGTAAGAGTACCACGTTGTACGCAGGCCTGACGCAAATTAACAGTAAAGACCGTAATATCTTGACCGTAGAAGATCCAATTGAGTATGAAATTCCTGGTATTGGTCAAACACAAGTTAATGCGAAGGTTGAAATGACGTTTGCGCGCGGCTTACGTGCTATTCTACGTCAAGATCCGGATGTGGTAATGGTGGGTGAAATACGAGACTTGGAGACGGCACAAATTGGTGTGCAAGCATCATTAACCGGTCACCTTGTTATGTCGACACTTCATACCAACACGGCCTCTGGCGCGATTACCCGTATGGAAGACATGGGTGTTGAGCCGTTTTTATTGTCCTCGTCGTTACTTGGTGTCTTGTCACAACGTCTAGTGCGTACATTGTGCCCTAAATGTAAAGCGGCTCATCATGCCGATGAACGTGAATGTGAATTGTTGGGTGTGTCACCTGCAAATTCACCGACGATTTACCGTGCCGTCGGGTGTGATGAATGTAATTACAATGGCTATAAAGGCCGGACAGGTATTCATGAGTTACTGGTGGTTGATGAGCATATCCGCGAATTGATCCACAATGGTAAAGGTGAACAAGCGGTTGAGAAATACATTCGCAAACATTACCCGAGCATTCGCCAAGATGGTATCTCACGAGTACTTGATGGCAAAACGACATTAGAAGAAGTATTGCGCGTAACGCGTGAGGAAGGCTAATGGCGGCATTTGAATATCGAGCACTGGATGCCAAAGGAAAAGAGAAAAAAGGCATACTAGAAGCAGACACGGCTAAACAGATCCGCACACAATTGCGAGAAATGGGGTTAGTCGCGCTTGAAGTTTCTCCAGCCGCACAAAAAGAAAAGGCCGCAAGCTCAGGCTCTGGTATGGGGCTTTTCAATCGAGGGTATAAACCGTCGACAGCGGATTTAGCCCTAATCACGCGTCAATTAGCAACGTTGATCCAATCAGCTTTGCCTGTTGAAGCAGCGGTAAAAGCGGTTGCTGAACAATGTGAAAAGCCTCGCTTAAAGCGTATGCTGATGTCTGTTCGTTCGAAAGTAGTCGAGGGCTATACGCTCGCCGATGGTATGTCGGAATTTCCCTATGTCTTCGACAATTTATACCGCGCGATGGTCGCTGCGGGGGAAAAATCGGGTCATTTGGATGCGGTACTGAATCGTTTAGCGGATTACACAGAACAACGCCAACATATGCGTAGCCAGATTACACAGGCTATGGTTTACCCAATTATTCTAGTTATCTTTGCGATAGCTATCGTGTCTGTACTGCTTGGCACCGTTGTGCCAAAGATCCTAAAAACGTTTGAAAAGTCAAAGCAAGCTTTGCCTTGGACAACGGAATGGGTAATGGCCGCAAGTAACTTTGTTCAGCACTATTGGTTGCCAAGCCTAGTGGTGATTATTGGTACGGTTTTTGGTATCAAGCAAGCATTAAAACGTCCTAAAGTGCGTTATTGGTTTGACGGCAAAATTTTGCAAATGCCAGGACTTGGGAAAATCAGTCGTGGAATTAACACGGCGCGTTTCGCTCGTACTCTTAGTATTTTGTCTTCAAGTTCTGTTCCGCTACTAGAAGGGATGAAAATTTCAGGGCAAGTGCTTGAAAATCAACGCATTAAGCAAGCGGTTTCTGAGGCGGCTACCCGTGTCAGCGAAGGGGCTAGTTTAAGAGCTGCATTACAACAAACTAAGTTGTTTCCACCCATGATGATCCACATGATTGCCAGTGGGGAAAAATCAGGGGAGCTTGAACAAATGTTAGAGCGAGCAGCAAACAACCAAGACAGAGAATTTGAAAGCATGGTAAATGTTACGTTGAAATTGCTTGAGCCTGCCATGATTGCAGGTATGGCGGTTATCGTATTGTTTATCGTGATGGCAATTTTGCAGCCAATCATGGCAATGAACAAAGCAATTGGCCTATAGGTCGAAGGAACAGGTATTAAGTTTTAATGCCGTATGGATAAAGCACCAGTAAAAGAGGTAAGTCACGTGAACAAGCAATCTGGTTTTTCATTATTAGAAATTATGGTGGTACTGGTTATCATCGGGATGATCATGTCAATTGTTGCGCCTAACATTATGGGTCAACAAGAAGAAGCGGCAAAAGACAAAGCTAGACTGGATATTCAGCAACTTGAAGACGCGATGAACATGTATAAGCTAAAGAATAAAGCTTACCCATCGACAGAACAAGGTTTAGAAGCGTTAGTGACGAAAACGTCTATCGAGCCAATTCCATCTCGCTTCCCAGACGGTGGGTTTATTTCAAAACTTCCTGAAGATCCATGGGGTAATCCATATCAGTTAGTTAGCCCAGGTGAAATGGGTAAAAAAGTCGATATTTTCTCTATGGGTCCAGACGGTGAAGTGGGTACGGATGACGACATCGGAAACTGGGATCAAGAAAACAAATAATCGAGCTTAACTATCTTGTTGTACTTCAACTCCATGTCTTCTACCAAAGCAAGTAAACACCAACGAGGATTTAGTTTAATCGAAATCCTCGTGGTATTGGTCATTATTGCATTTGGTACGCAGCTTGTCGTCTATGGTTTAGATGACAACCATGAAGAAGCGCTGGAGAAGCAAGCGCTTCGTCTTCACACCACTATTAATATGGCATCGGAATACGCTGTCTTGAACCAAGTCGAATTGGGGATGATGATGGAAAACCAAAAACTCGAGTTTTTGGTTTTTGATGGTGAAAACTGGATTAGTTTTGAAGAAGAAGAGTTGTTCCAACCAATTGAGCTAGGCGAAGCATATCGATTGAGTCTCAACCTAGAAGGACTTGGCTGGTCAGAAGACAACTTGTTGGAACAGGCAAAGTGGCGCGAATTATTGAGCGGCAGCGATGATGATTTGCTTGAATTGAAGAAGCGGAAGATCCCACAAGTGTTGTTACTTTCATCTGGCGAGATGAGCGCGTTCCAATTTCAGTTGTCTGCAGATGGTTATGCAGAACCCGTGTATTTTATTGAAGGTGAATATGTAGCGCCTGCCAAAATGCGAAAGGAACCAGAAGAAGATGAATAAGGTTCGCGGGTTTACCCTTTTGGAAGTCATGGTCGCGCTTAGCATTTGTGCTTTGGCTGGGATTGCAGCAATGCAAGCAACGGGTCAGCATATTGTGCATGTGTCTAGTATTGAATCACAAACGTATGCTTCTTGGGTTGCTGAAAATCAATTAGCGTTACTTAAAGCGGGCACAGAAAGTAAAGCACCAAAAAATGGTGAAAAGGGCGATGAGGAACTCGCAGGGCTCAAATGGTATTGGCAGCAAGTGGTTGCACCGACGGAAGCGCCCGATTTTGTTAAGGTGACGATAAATGTATATTCCGATGAAGCCATGTCGCAAATGGAATACGATTTAACGACCTACATTTATAAAGAGACAACACGATGAAGGCCAAGGGATTTACGCTCATCGAAGTCATGATGGCGTTAGCAATTCTCGCGGTTGTGGTTATGGCGACCCATCAAATACTCGAATCGACGATGAACGCGAAAGAAGCCTCAGAAGACACGTTGACCGAACTCGAGAAGCTACAAACCGTGTTTCGCTTCATGGATCAAGATTTCAGCCAACTCAGTACGCGAATTGTACGCAATGAGTCGGGTGATAAGGCAACGAGTTATATTATTCACGGCCGTTATCAGTTTGAGAGTCAGTATGATGGCATCGGGTTTATTCGTGACGGGTGGATTAACCCTATTAATTTGTTGCCTCGTTCAGAATTACAAGCGGTCGGATATCGCGTAATGGATGACAAACTAGAACGCCTTTATCGCATCTATGTTGACCAACTGGATGGGACTGAACCAAAAGTTCAAGTGTTACTTAATGATGTAGAAGAACTCAAATTCGAGTTCTTAGATAAAGCGCAAAAGTGGCAAGACGAGTGGAAAATGCAAGCATTGCCATTGGCGGTGGCCGTTACGCTGAAACAAAAAGATAAACCCGAAATACGTCGAATTTTTGCTGTGCCTGGTACAGGCGAAGAACGAAAAGAAGACAATGGCGAAAATAGAGGGGCATCCAATGGGTAAAGAACGTGGTGCCGCTTTAGTCATTGTATTGTTCATCGTTGCATTGGCCGCCACCATTGCAGCAGACATGGCCGTGAGTTTAATGGTGCAAGTGCAAAAAACAACAAATATCCAGCAGCACCAACAATCAAAGTGGTACGCTTACGCTGCGGAAGAACTTGCGCGAAAAGTACTTATTGAAGTTAAAAAAGATAAAGCGGATGTGGTTAATCTTGGGCAAATTTGGGCACAAGAGCCAGAGCCTTATCCCGTTGATAACGGCTATTTAAAAGTTGGTTTAACGGATTTACACGCTTGTTTGAATTTGAATGCATTAGCGCAACCTGACGATGGACAAAATCAAACACAAGGTATTAATCCGGCTCATCGAGCGCTGTTGTTTTTGCTTCAGAACATTGAAGAGCTAGGTAACGAAGAGTCCGAAGAAACGCTCGCGGACAGTGTTTATGATTGGATTGATGAAGACAGTATTACCAATCGCTCCGGTGCGGAAGAAGATGAATACATGTCTAATCGCAACCCATACATGACCGCAAATAATTTGTTGGCGTCGGTGTCTGAACTACGCGTCATTAAGGGATTCAACCCGTTGGTGATGGAAAAACTATTACCTTATGTGTGTGTGATCCCTGGTAGTAAAGAGTTAAAGCTCAATGTGAATACGATCACATCAGAAAATGCGCTGTTGTTAAGTGCGGTGATCCCTAATTTGAGTCAGTCTGGTGCTGAGGCCATTATTGGAGCAAGACCGGAACAAGGTTTTGCAAAAGTCACAGACTTTATCGAAGAATTAAAACAACAAGGTGTCAAAGATTTTGGCAAGGTTGATGAACTATTAACAGTGAATAGTGAACATTTTCAATTGGTCGCTCAAGCATTTTTCAATGAAAGACGCTTTAGCATGACCAGTACACTGGAAGTGAAAGATAGTCATGTGACCGTCCTTGCACGGAAATTTGGAGGCGTGCAGTGAAAGAGATGTTAGTGGTCCGAATCGGACATAATCTGCAAGATGTGGTTCACTGGATGATTTGGTCGAACCACGATTCGCAAATTATTGCCAGTGGTGAGCTCGCGCAAGGGAAGCTATCCGTATTAGAAGAAAAAGCAGCGGATAGAGAAGTCATCGTCTTGTTACCCAGTGATCAAGTCTCGCTTAAAACAGTGATACTGCCAACCAAGTGGGGTCGCAAACTTGAACAAGCGTTACCATATCTCATTGAAGAGCAGCTCGCTCAAGACGTAGACAGCATGTTCATCGCAATTGAACAGCCAACGATGGTAGAAGAGAAGCACGCCGTCCGTATTGCCTGTTGCGATAAAACCTGGCTTTCATCGTGGTATTCACGTTTTCATCAGGCGGGCATTGAGGTCCATCGTATGGTGCCAGATGCACTGTTGTTACCGAATGCACAAGATGGCGAAGCTTCGATGATCCGTCTTGGAGAACAATGGTTGGTAAAACAAGGGGATTGGCAAGTTGCCGCGGTGGAAAGTAGTTGGCTCGAAACCTATCTCAATGCTGCTAAAGTGAGTATTGTGAATCATTTCAGTCCAATTGAGCACGCGTTTGCGGGCATACAATGGAATGCGCAAGAAGCAGAATATGATTTGCCTTTAGCGGTTTGTGCAAAGCATTTAACGTTACACAAACTGACCTTTAACCAAGGGGCTTTTGCGCAAAAGAAAAAACAACCACAGTGGTGGGCCGACTGGCGCAGTGGATTGATTGCGGCAAGCGTTGCGCTGGTTGCGTTTATTGGTGTGAAAACGGTTCAGTTGATCCACTTAAATAATGAAGTGACTGATTTGAAAGCTGAAGCCGTTGCAGCCTATCAAGAGGCGTTTCCAGGCAAAGTCGTGCGTCCACAATTGCTCAGAACACAGCTGAGAAGTGCGCTGGCGCAATTAGACGGTGGACCAGAGACAAGTTTCCTCAAATTGACTGAGCAAACGGTGACAGTCCTTAGTGAAGTGAAACAGTTTTCAGTGGAAACCATTCGTTTTGATCAACGTCGAAATGAATTACGTATCCGAGCACGAGGCAAAGATTTTCAATCTTTTGGTCAAGTGAAAGCGCTATTCGAGCAGCAAGGTTTGAGTGTCGATCAAGGGTCGTTGAATAACGATGGCGACTTTGTCGTCGGTGAATTGCGAGTGAAGGGGGCATAATGAAAGAGAAAGCACTCAAATACTGGCATGGTTTAAAAGAACAAGAACAGCGACTACTCTTAATCGCTGGTAGTGTTTTTGTCATTTTTGTTTTATTCATGGGCATTTTCAAACCGTTAAATCAAGGAATTGAAAAAGCATTGAAAGACCGCCAACAACAAACTGAATTAGTGGCTTGGGTGAAAGAAAGTGTGGTGAAGTTAAAAGCCGCACAGCCAAAGCAAGCGCAAAGCGGTGGTTCCTTGAGCCAAATCGTGAACAGCACACGAAGCCGTTTTAACATTAATATTTCAAAAATGCAGCCAAGTGACAATTCACTGCGTTTAACAATTGATTCGGTCGAGTTTAATGCGCTGATCAGTTGGTTAGATGAAATGGTTAATCGCCACGGTGTACTCATTGAAAACGTTGAATTAGGTCAAGATACACAACCAGGCTACGTTCGAGTAAGCCGTTTGGTTTTGGAGAAGTCACTTTGAAGAATACGTTGACACTAACACTGATTTTTTTAGTGAGTTTTGTTCTATTTGTGTTTTGGCAACTTCCTGCAACAATCGCCATCCAGTTGAGCGCACCGTTGTTACCACCAACGATTCAGTTTGGGCAGTTATCCGGCAGTGTATGGGAAGGGCATGTTACTGAAATTCGTGTTCAACAAATGACATTAAAAAATGTGTACTGGGACATCACGCCTGCGGCACTATTCACTGGACGTTTGCAACTGAACGTAAAAGTAGGCAATGCGCGAGACAAAGACGAAATTTCTGGTCACGGAGATATTGCCCTAAATGTATTCAATCAACATGTGACGCTTGACGATGCTGTGCTGCGTTTTAGCGTGGAGCAAGCGATGGGTCATGTGACTTTACCGTTGCCTGTTGAAGCAAAAGGTCGAGTGCTGTTGAATGTTTCGCATTTCTCAATGGGCACGCCTTATTGTGAGGCGCTAGTTGGTGATATTCGCACACCAAACATTGATGTAAAAGGGTTGAATAATTGGTTCAGTATCGGTGAACTTGAAGGTGGATTGGACTGTAAGTCTGGTAACATTGCAATCACTGTGTCACCTGACAATAAACTGGGCTTGCAAGCTGACGCGTTACTCAGTCAGAATTTGCAGTTCAACGTAAACGGAAAAATTAAGCCAGATGCTTCGTTGCCAAAAGAAGTTCACGATGCTGTGAAGTTTTTAGGCCGTGCAGACAGTGATGGCTATTACCCAATCAAGCTCTGATCATGTATACATTTACTTATAGCGATGTGGAACAGCGATTAATCGTTAAGGCGCTTGACGCAATACACAGTCCTTACACCCTCGATTTCGTTGAAGGTTACTTATTTGCTGATGTTTGTGGACCGGAGGGACAAGAACCCGAGCAATGGTTAGCTCGATTTGGGTTTTCTGCAGGTCAATTAGATGAGCAAAGTGTCTTTGCTTTTATGGCACTACATCATCACGTTTCTGAAACGGTTTATTCCGAACACGGTTATGCACCCTTCACATTGAGTGCGTTCGATTTGAAGAAGATCCACCAATGGAGCTTAGGTTTTTTGGATGGTGTGGGTGTTTATGCTGACATGTTATCCAATGCGATAGGTCAAACTCAGGAGATGCTTGAGGCGCTACAAGTGAGTATCGAGCAACTCGGCTTTTTCGCGCTACCGCAATCTCAAATCGAGCAGTTTTGCATGGCACATGATTTAGAGTTTAATAGTTTCGTGATAGAACAATTTGCTCTGCTTCAGGAGTTTTCTCGCGAATTCGCCAATTTGATTGAGGCAGCAGCGCAAAGTCTTTTTGATGATTAACGGTAATTAGGAAGCACTAACGGCTTCCTAATTCCAATTCTATTTCGGTACATCCGTTAGGGCAACGCACTTTCCCAACTTGGGTTTTATCATCAAGATGCGCCTGTAGAGGTTTCTTGCATACTTTGCATTGACATGGCTTACCAGCGAGCAATCGTTTTATCAGCGCTTTCTGATCATGAAATGAAGCGCTGTGTGCTTTATTAATCGATGAAAAATCCACGTTATTTTTTGTCCGTTGGAATCGATGAAAGTACGATGTCACAGATAACCGCTAAACGTGATTCGTAGAAGTACAAGTTCAGTTCGTTGCGTACACAGTAACGAATGTGAAACTCTTCCAATTTCTTGTCTGTTAATAACGCTTCGTTAAGATAATCGCGTTCGGTTTCCGTCAAACTAAGTTGGCGTTCGATTTCAGAGCGAGCGACTTTTGCGGCTAAACTATGTTGTAGCTGACTGGTTTCACCAAGCGCGGTCATTCCTTCGCCCAATAATTTGTCGCGTTGTTCTTTAATGAGCGGATGGTCTACGGTGAAAAAGATTAATACCACAACCACGAAGAACAAAAACTTTTTCATAATTTCCTAATCTTTGATCTAGACGACATGTCTTGAAGCACAGTGTAATAAAATGGTGTTTTTAAAAGCAAGTGTTCAATCAGGTTTTTGGGAACGAGTCTTCAATACAATAAGCCGTTGCCAGTGTTGTGCTTAAGTTAATTACGCGACTACCTTTTGAACAGGTGTCTGAGTAACACGGTAATCAGGATGTAGGGAGGGGATGAAAGGCAGAGGTTTTTATGCAAATTTAGCGTTGTCGCTGTTAAATACCTGAATGCCTTGCTTATAATACCCGTAGTAAATGAATGGTCACTGTAGCAAGTCACCTTTTTTGATCCGAGCGATGCGTTAAGGAGCTTCGATGGATAATCAAATCAAAGTGAAAAACATCTCTACCGAGGTGAAAATCCAAAAACCGGCCGATCTGCAGCCAGATCGATTTAATCCTCGCAATCGGATATACGTCAGAGCCGTATCGGGTCTTCATCAACTGCTTCGTCGTCGTATCGGATTTGTCGGGATGCTCGCATTTATGTTGATGCCTTGGATTAACTATCAAGGAAAACAAGCTGTTTTATTCGATATTATGGCGCAAAAATTTAATATTTTTGGCCTGACATTATTGCCACAAGATCTTACCATTCTTGCTTTTATTTTCATGATTGCGGCGTTTGCATTGTTCGTGGTGACGGCATTCTATGGTCGTGTTTGGTGTGGTTATACCTGCCCCCAAACTGTATGGACGTTTATTTTTATTTGGTTTGAAGAAAAACTCGAAGGTTCTGCAAATCAACGTAAAAAGCTTGATGAGCGACCAATGGATATGGACAAGTTTTTACGCAAATCTGCAAAGCACGCAAGTTGGATAGCTTTTTCTTTATATACCTCAATAACGTTTGTTGGTTATTTCACTCCAATTCGCGAGTTTGTGCCTGACTTTTTTACTTTTTCGGCATCAGCGTCAGCGGCGATAAGTACTTTAGTGTTTACCTTCTGTACTTACGGTAATGCAGGTTGGATGAGAGAAATCATGTGTTTACACATGTGTCCGTATTCACGCTTCCAATCCGCAATGTTCGATAAAGATACCTTTACGGTGAGCTACGATGCCTCTCGCGGTGAAAATCGTGGGCCTCGTGGCCGTAAACAAGATCCGAAGGAATTGGGATTAGGGGATTGTATCGATTGTAATTTGTGTGTTCAGGTTTGTCCTACTGGCATCGACATTCGTAATGGTCTGCAATACGAATGTATCAACTGTGGTGCGTGTATTGATGCGTGTGACGGTGTAATGGACAAAATGAATTACCCGCGTGGACTTATTTCTTACACCACGGAGCGTAACTTAGAGTCTCATTCGGAGAAGACCAAAGCGGTTAGACCAAAGCTCATCGGTTATGTCATTCTACTTGTTGTACTTTCATCCGCTTTGGTTGTGAACATTGCAACGCGTAAGCCGATGGAACTTGATATCATTCGAGATAGAAACCAATTGTATCGCGAGAACTTTGAGGGCTTGATTGAAAATACCTACACCTTAAAAGTGATCAACAAAGCGCAAATCGAACAGGAGTTTACGGTTCAAGTCCAAGGATTACCAGAGTTTCAATTATTGGGTAAAACGGAAGTATCGGTTGAAGCAGGGACTTCACACGATTTGCCTATTTCTATAGTCATAGATCCGTATTTGTTGAAAAAGCCAGTGACAGAATTTGAATTTGTCGTCAGGTTGAAAGACAATCCAGAACAATCCTTGTCACAAAAGACAAATTTCTTCCGAGCAAAATAAGTCGCTTGGAAAACAAAACGAAAAGCGGGGATAACCCGCTTTTCTTTTACTAGAACGATATGAGTTGAAAGAAACCATGAGCCAATTTAGCTTTTCAAACCTCACACCTGAACATATTCTCGACGCGGTTGAGTCACTCGGGATTTATCCTGAAACGGGGTTATTGGCGTTGAACAGCTATGAGAACCGGGTTTACCAGTTCAAAGCCGATGACGGGTTGCGTTATGTAACCAAGTTTTATCGCCCTCATCGTTGGACTCAAGCGCAAATATTGGAAGAACATGCATTTGCGTTTGAACTTCAAGACGCGGAAATTCCCGTAGTTGCCCCTATAACGCGAGATGGCGACAGCTTGTTTGAGCACGATGGTTATTCGTTTACGGTTTACCCAAGTGTCGGTGGTCGGTCGTTTGAAGCCGATAATTTAGATAATCTTGAATATTTAGGTCAGTTACTTGGGCGGGTGCATCAAGTAGGTGAAAAACAGCAGTTTGCATCACGTACAACTTTAGGGCCACAAACGCATTTAGTTGAAGCTCTGCGTGAATTAGAGCAAAGTCCGCTTATTCCTAGTACATATAAATCGCGATTAATTGAGTTAGTTGAGGAACTAAAAGCGAAAGTGGTCGCTCTATATAGACCAAATAACCAGATCCGATTGCATGGAGACTGTCATGCTGGCAATATTCTGTCCATGACAGAGGGACTGTGCTTAGTGGATCTCGATGACGCATGCATGGGGCCTGCGGTGCAAGATCTCTGGATGATGCTAAGTGGTGACCGTCAGTCACAGATGGTTCAGCTTGATACGTTACTGTGTGGTTATGAAATGTTTCGTGATTTTCCACGGTCAGAATTAGAGATGATTGAATCGCTTCGGACAATGCGTATGGTTAACTACATGGCATGGTTGTCAAAACGGTTTGATGACCCTGCATTTAAGTCGGCATTTTCATGGTTTGCAACGCCGCAATATTGGGAACAACAACTCAAAGCTTTAGAAGAACAAATCCTTGCGATGGAGTCACCTGCATTGACTTTGTGGCCTTAAAAAATATTGAGAGAAAGACATGATAAAAAAATTAAAAGTGGCGTTATTCGCGCTGTGTTTGCCCATGATGGCCTTTGCAACCGATTTTGAAGATGGTAAGCATTACAACACGCTGTCGGTTGAAAAAAGCAAGACCGCAAAAGTGACGGAGTTCTTTTCGTTTTATTGCCCGCATTGTTTCCGATTTGAACCTGTCGCGATTGCTCTTGAAAAGTCGCTTCCTGAAGGGGCCGTATTTGAAAAGAGCCACGTTAATTTCTTAGGTGGATTGCCAAGCGAGGTTCAATCGAATTTGAGCTATGCGTACATTATTGCCAAGCAACATGGGAAAGAGCACGAAGTGGCTCAGCAATTGTTTAATGCTATTCACACCCAACATATTCGTTTTACCGATATGAAAGACTTAAAGGCACTGATGGTGGCGAATGGTATTTCTGAACCAGAATACGATGCGGCACTTGTGAGCATGCCTGTTTTGGCTGCGGAAAAAGCGATGGTTGAAGCACAAGAGAAGTATTCAAAAATTAACGCGCTGACTGGCGTGCCGACGTTTATCGTGAACGACAAATACAAACTCAATACTTCAGCGCTAAAAAGCCAAGAAGAACTTCACGAACTTGTCGCCTATTTATTAAAAAAATAAGGAATGATCGATGCTTAAGTTAGTTAAAGTCGCTCTATTAGGGCTCATGCTACCACTGTTTGCGCAAGCTGCGCCTTTTGTTGAAGGCGACCACTATGAGGTTGTCAGTGACCGTGCTTCAAGAAAGCCAGAAGTCGTTGAGTTTTTCTCGTTCTACTGTCCTCACTGTAATACGTTCGAGAAACTTATTGCTGATATCAAACCACACCTAGACAAAGACGTAGAGTTTAAGAAGAGCCACGTAAACTTTGTGGGCGTGCGTGATCCTAAAATCCAAGTTATGCTCGCTCAAGCATTGGCTGCGGCAGAGGCATTACCTGAAAAAGATAAAATTATCGCTGCTATTTTCAATCATTTTCATGGCAAACACGCGAAAGTAAATGAGTTGGCAGATGTGAAAGACATTTTTGTTGCGCAAGGCGTTGATGGCGACACATTCGACAAAGTATTTAATAGTTTTACGGTGCGCACGAAAGCGAAAAAAATGGAAAGCGACCAGAACTACTATTCTGAGAAGAAAGCGTTAACGGGTGTACCCACGTTCATCGTCAATGGAAAGTACAAACTGCGTTTGCGTGAGTCTAAAACGACAGAGCCAGAACAAATTGCTGCGTTGATAAATTACCTAGCAAAAATGAAATAAGTCAAAAAAGCCCCGAAAACGGGGCTTTTTTATTGTCTATTTTCGTTGTAAGAACACGCCAGATTCGACGTGATGGGTATAGGGGAATTGATCGAAAATGGCGATTCTTGAAAGAGCATGCGTTTGCGAGAGAAGTTCCAAATCTCGTTCAAGCGTGTCAGGATTACAAGAAATATAAATAATATTGTCGTATTCGCTGACCAAGCGACACGTCAATTCATCCATACCTGCACGGGGTGGGTCCACGAGGATGGTTTGGCAATTATACGATTTTAAATCAATGCCATTTAATCGCGAGAACTGTTTTTCACCTTTCATCGCTTGCGTAAATTCTTCGCTCGACATGCGAATAATATCGAGATTTGTAACCTGATTTGCTGCAATGTTGACTTGCGCTGAATGTACTGACGACTTTGAGATTTCAGTTGCGAGCACTTTATTGTAGTGACCCGCCAAAGCAATCGAGAAGTTACCATTGCCACAGTATAGTTCAAGCAGGTCGTTGTTGAGCGGTTCACTGATTGACTGTGCCCAAGCCAACATCTTTTCATTTACTTTGGCATTGGGCTGCGTGAAGCTATTTTCGACTTGCTGATATACGTATGACTTACCGTTTACGTTGAGTTGTTCGGTAACGTAATCGTTGCCAAAAACGACTTTTTGCTTACGAGCGCGACCGATAAAATCGATCTTGTATTTTTGTCGAAGCGTTTCACGTAATTGTTGCATCGCAGCAAGCCACGCGTCATCAAGTGGCTTGTGATAAAGCAAACTCACCAGTATCTCGCCGCTTAGTGTGGATAGGTAGTCGATTTGGAAAAGTTTACGGCGCAAAATATCTTGTGTTTTTAACTGCTCAACCATGACTTGCATCATTTCATTAATGAGCGGCGCAGCGGCATCAAATTGGTCAACTCGAATTTTTTCTTTTGTTTGTTGGTCAAACATGATGTGAAACAGGTCTTCTCCATCGTGCCAAACGCGAAACTCAGCTCGTTGACGATAATGGCTGACAGGAGAATTGTACACTTCAAGTTGAGGTGCTCCAAAGCGCGCGAATTGGTTTGAGATTCGTTCAGCTTTTTCTGCAAGTTGTGTTTCGTAAACTGAAGTATCAATATGTATAGCGGCCATGATGCTGCATTCCTCTTGTCTTTTACCTTTTTGAGTCGCGCTATTTTAGGGAGCATTCGACATTTGTCTAGCATAGAACGAGGGGATAAGAAAAATAATTGTGTTTTTTTTGCACAAATGTATCAAGCTTTGAGTTTAAAGGTCGATAACTGATCAGGGTATTTAACGGAGTAGAATGATGAAAATTGGTCAACAACATGGGGTGATGCCACCTGGGTTGGATAAATTTCCGCTCACGCATCGGCCAGGACAGAAACTAGGGCTTCTCAATTCGGACAGCTATCAAGGGGATAAATTTAAAACCTCGGCGAAAGTGTTAGAAGATAAGCTGAACGAAGCGTTGGGAATTGCTCCTAAGAAAGATAAAGCTGAGAAAAAGCCGCTGTTTGACTTTGAAAGCGTTGTGAAAAACGTGCTCGAATTCGTGAAAGGTGCTGTAAACATGGCCAAGGCAAACGGCAAATCGGATGATGAGCTGCGAGAGATGCTGGGCAAAGCGCGAGAAGGCGTCAATCTAGGAGTTGATGATGCGAGTAAGATTCTTGACGATTCTGGCTTGCTCGACGACGACATCAAAACGGGGATCTCAAAATCTCAAGAGGGTATTCACAAAGGGTTAGATGATTTTGAAAAATCGCTCTTTGAACCTCAATCACAAGGTGTATTGGTTGCAGGGGCACAATACGCGAGTTTACAAAATCAGGCTGAATTTTCATTCACAACTGCGGAAGGTGACGAAATCGTTATTTCGTTCAATGATGCGTATTCGTCTAAGCAAGGTTTTGCTGCAAGTGAAGGTGAAAAAGGCAAAGCATTTGCTTTTGCATCAGAGCAACAGCATGAAGTGGAGTTTTCTATCAGTGTCAATGGTGAAGTGAACGACGCGGAGAAAGAAGCGATTAATGGCATGATGAAGGATATTCGCGATATTAGTAACGCGTTTTTCCGAGGTGATTTTGATAAGGCGTTTGAGCAAGCGAAGAAATTGAGTTTGGACAATGAACAAATCGCACAGTTTTCTTTAGATATGAAACAAACGAAGCAGACGGCTGCTATTAGCCAGTACCAACAGTCCAATCCGACCGCTCAAGCTGCAAAGGCTTTTCAACCCCTAAATGAGGGGCTGCGCGAGGTGCATGGTCAAGGCAAAGCGTTGGGTGTGGAAAAGCAATTGCCGGATATTATGGAGTGGATGAACCATGGCCAAGCGCGATTGAAAGAGTTTCTCGATTACGCGCAAGCTTACTTCCAAACATTGGATAGTCAAAAGCAGCCTAATTCGTAATTTTGCATCAATGGGCGTGTTTAGATTTTCTCGTTAGTAGATAAAAGGCTTCGTTGCGCCAGCAACGAAGCCTTTTTGTTTTACTTGTAAAGTTGAGTGAATCCGTGACTTAGCGTCGAGACTATTCGTCTTCTGAGTCCTCCGGTTTTTGCTTTGCTTCACGAACTTTTAATGTGCGCTGTTGAAACTCTTTGTCATTAAGAGCCGCTATTGCTTTTTCAGCATCAGCTTCTGCCATTTCAACGAATCCAAAGCCGCGACGTTTGCCTGTATTTTTATCTTTAAGCAAACGAACGTTCACAACAGTACCTTGTTCTTCAAATAAAGAACGCACTACTGACTCATTTGCACGATATGGAAGATTGCCAACGTAAATAGTTTTCGTTTTGATGGCTTCGTCCGTCGCGTTCTCAAATGAGGTCGCAGAGAAGTAGGATGTAATGATACCTCCTAATAAAGTACTGATAGCGACAACAAGTGCAAATTGAGTTTGCAGCGCTGCTGACATGGTGTGTGCGATGAAAAATGCAATTAATCCAAGTAACGCACTAATAATAAATGATCTTTGATCTGGGAATTTCATATTGTTGTACCGAGTAAACAATGGATAAACATTAATTTAACAAACGAAATTGCTATCTTAGCGACTTATATAATCTTCGCAATAATAAAAAGCATAGATCGTCATCCTACAGTAACAAATTTTAGTCTAATTGCTCGTATTTTCAGCTTCAAAGCAGTAGGTTGGGTAAAAAAACAGCGATTGAACAAAAAGAGCAAAA